>JACKNI010000001.1:0-371684 GCA_024234935.1 Chromatiales bacterium | reverse complement strand
CTCCGCTGCCGGGTCGATATCGACCGCATCAATCATGCGCAGCTCGCGCGCGGGCGTCTCAAGCTCGGTGGAATCATCCGCGAAGACTTTCCAGCGACGGAATGTGTCATATTCGCCGGTGACTCGGTTGATGTTGACGCGCACATCGACATCGTCGTCGCCATAACGCTTGCGGGTTGCCGAAGCCAGCGCGGCTTCCAGCGCCTCAAAAATTATTTCACGGTCAACTGCCTTCTCGTTCGAGACGGCTTCGGCCACCAGCAGAATTTCCTTGCTCATAATCGGTACACCTGCGCGCAGTATCTTCGCTTCATGCAAGACTGGTCAGAATTCCGGAACCAGCCGTATCAGTTCAATGTCCTCAATCGGTACCTTCACCTCGGCACCGTCAAGGTCCAGCCTGGCCTTGTCGCCATCGCGGCCAATCAGCACCCCCGCAAACCGGCGGCGCCCCGCAATCTTCGCCCTGAACCGTCCCTTGACCGGCTGGCCGGCAAACCGGTCAAAGTGCGCCGGCTTTACCAGCTTCCGGTCCATGCCCGGAGAAGAGACTTCAAGGTCGTAGTCACCCTGAATCGGGTCCTCAACGTCCAGCAAGCCGCTGATCTGCCGGCTTACCGCTTCGCAATCCTCGACACGAATCCCCTCGGGCCGGTCGATAAACAGGCGAAGAACCCTGCGCCCTCCGCCAACGCTGAACTCCAGGTCTGTCAACTCGTAGCCCAGTGCCTCTACCGGCGGTTCCAGCAGGGCAATCAGTTGTATACGACCCTTGCTCATCACGCGCCTCATCCGGGCTTCATGCCCTGCAATTGCATGGAGCAGAAACAAAAAATGGGCCATTGGCCCACCCTTGCTGCACCCCAATCCTCGCTGCCGCCCGGGTGCGGGCTGTCGCCGTGCAATACCGCAAAAAAAACAAAGCCCCGCGCGGGGCCATTTCAAGCGATAAATGGTAGCGGGGGTAGGATTCGAACCTACGACCTTCGGGTTATGAGCCCGACGAGCTGCCAGACTGCTCCACCCCGCACCAGCGCAGCTATGCATGGTAGCCATTTCGCAGCAGCGAGGCAACCGTCGGGAAACGGACCGGAATCAGATCAGCGCAGCAGCATACGCACAGAGATCCAGGAGGCGGTCCGGGAACAGGCCGATACCGAGCAACAGCAAGGCATTGACGCTAAGGACAAGCTTGAGGTCCAGCGGCAGACCAACCGTACTGGCTGTACCGCCATTGTCGAACAGCATCAGGCGGATGACGCGCAGGTAGTAAAAGGCGCCAATCACGGAGGTCAGCACACCAACTATCGCCAGCCCCAGATAGCCCGAGTTCAGCAACGCGGAAAGGACCCACCACTTGGCATAGAAACCGGCCAGCGGCGGGACACCCGCCATGCTGAACATCAGCAGGGCCATCATCAGCGTAAACCACGGACTGCGCTGCCAGAGGCCGCGCAGATCATCCAGGTCATATATTTCCTGGCCCTGACTGCCCAGCATGACAAGAAAACCGAAGGCGCCCGCCGCCATGATCACATAAACGATCGTATAGAAGAGCGCAGCCTGTATACCGCCCGGGCTGCCCGCCATCAGGCCCAGCAGAATAAATCCGACATGTGAGATCGTGGAGTACGCAAGCATTCGCCGGATGTTCTTCTGTGCGATTGCGGCCACGTTGCCAAGGATCAGCGACAACACCGCGAGCGCCGCCAGCATCGGTTCCCAGAACGAGGCGAGGCCTGCCGAGCCCTCGACCAGAATGCGGACAGCCAATGCCAGCGCACCGAGCTTCGGTGCCGTACCGATATAGAGAGTGACCGGGGTTGGCGCACCCTCATAGACGTCCGGTACCCACATATGAAAAGGCACCGCGCCAAACTTGAAGGCGACACCTGCGACCATGAATCCAAGACCAACCCAGAGGCCGACCACACCCGACTGTGCGGCGATGGCCGTCTGCAGCTCCCCGATCTGCAGCGTGCCGGTGATGCCATAGACGAGCGACATGCCGTAGAGCAAGGTGCCCGAAGCAATTGCACCCAGCACGAAGTACTTCATCGCCGCTTCGGCCGACCGGGACGCGTCGCGGTCGAAGGCCACTATCGCATACAGGCTTAGCGACAGGATTTCCAACCCGATATAGCTGACAAGCAGGCTGTAACCCGAGGCCAGGACCATGATCCCGAGCAGGCCGAACAAGCCCAGAACGTAGTACTCACCGAAATGCAGTTCCCTGCTGCGGAGCCAGGGACGCGAGTACAGAAAGACCGATGCCACGGCCGTTACCGCAAACAACTTGAGGACCCGCGCCAGTGCATCGGACACATATGAGCCACCAGCCGCAAAATGCGCTGTGCTGTCCGGCCCTGTACCGATCAACACCCACGCAACACCGGCCAGCAGGAAAATCGCCAGCAGGTAGCTGAAGTCACGCGCGCTGTCGCGCACGAACAGATCGACAATCAGCAGGACACAGATCCCGCTGGCCAGCACGATTTCAGGCAACTGGGCAGACAAGTCCAGGAGCGAATAATTCATAGTCCCGCCTGCACCTTGGATTGCGTGATCTGCATGGCCAGATGATCGACGCTTGCGGACATCACATCAGCGAGAGGCGCTGGCCACAGGCCAAGCCAAAGCACGCCACCGGCCACGAGCAACAGAATCAGCATTTCCCGGGCTGAAATATCCACAAGGCTGGCGACAGCCGTATTGGCCACTGCACCGAATATGACGCGTTTGACCAGCCACAGCGTATAAGCCGCACCCAGAATCAGGGTGATAGATGCCAGGAAGGCATACCAGAAACCCGCCTTGAAACTGGCCAGAATCACCATGAATTCGCCGACAAAGCCCGAAGTACCGGGTAACCCCGCATTGGCCAGCGCAAACAGCACCATAAAGGCGGCAAAGCGCGGCATGGTATTCACGACACCGCCATAGTCAGCAATCTTCCGGCTGTGCATCCGGTCATACAGGACTCCGACGCAAAGAAACAATGCACCGGAAATAAAACCATGTGAAATCATCTGCAGCATTGCCCCGGAGAGGCCCATGGCTACACCACTTGTAATTCCGGTGCGCGCGAGGATGGGCCAGGCGATGAAAAGCCCAAGCGTGACGAAGCCCATGTGCGCGATGGAGGAATAGGCGATGAGCTTCTTCATGTCCTGCTGCACGAGGGCGACGAAGCCGATGTATACCACTGCGACCAGCGACAGAAAAATCATCAGCGCAGACAACTGCCCGCTGGCATCCGGTGTAATGGGCAAGCTGAAGCGGATAAACCCGTAGCCGCCCATCTTCAGGAGCACCGCCGCAAGAATGACCGATCCACCGGTGGGCGCCTCCACATGCGCATCCGGCAACCAGGTGTGTACTGGCCACATCGGCACCTTTACCGCAAAGGCGGCGAGAAAGGCCAGGAAGATCAGTGTCTGCTCCGTCTGGCTCAACGGAAGCTGATGGAATACGAGAATGCTGTAGCTGCCCGATTTCAGATACAGGTAGATCAGCGCGATCAGCATGAAGACCGAACCGAGAAAGGTGTACAGGAAGAACTTCACCGTCGCATAAATCCGGCGCTCACCACCCCAGACACCGATGATGATGAACATCGGGATCAGCATCGCTTCCCAAAGCACATAGAACAGCAGGGCATCGATGGCGGCGAACACGCCGATCATGAGTCCTTCAAGAATCAGGAAAGCGGCAAAGTACTCTGCAGTGCGCACACGGACGGAATCCCAGCCAGCCAACACGACGATCGGTGTCAGGAACGTTGTCAGCAGGATGAGCGGCATGGAGAAGCCGTCCACGCCAAGGTAGTACTCGACATTGAAGGCGCGGATCCATGGCATGCGTTCGACAAACTGCATGTCTGCCGTTGCCAAATTGAAGTCCGTCCACAATGGCAGACTGAGGACGAAGCAGAGTATCGATATGACAAGCGCCAACAAACGATCGGCACGCAATCCCGCACCATCACCGGACGGTTTGCCGGCGCTGGTACGACTGATCGCAAGGACCAGCAGTCCGCCCAGTATCGGCAGCCAGATCAATATGCTCAATATTCCCACGTCTACCCCATCGCTTGGCTGATATCAGCCGGCAAGCAGCAACCAGCCAATGAGTACAGCCAGTCCGGCAATCATCGCGAACGCATAGTGGTACAGATAGCCGGACTGCAGCTGACGCGCGACCTGCGACGCCCAACCGACCAGGCGCGCACTGCCATTTACCAGACCGTTGTCAATCACTGCTTCATCACCGACATGCCAGAAAAACCCGCCCAGCGCCGTACTGCCGCGAGCAAACACCTTCTGGTTGAATTCATCGAAGTAGTACTTGTTGATCAGCAGCGTATAGAGCCCATTGAACTGCTTGCGCAGGCGTTCCGGCAAAGCCGGATTTTTCAGATACAGGTACCAGGCGCACACAACGCCACCCAGCGCTATCCAGGGCACCGGCATACTGAGGGCATGCAGCACATAAGCCGCAGGCCCGTGAAATTCTGCAGCGCCTTCACCGAGCACATCATTGATCTCGCGCGTAAAGATGGCGCCCCCGAAATAGCTGCCGAAAACGACTGGCCCGACCGTCAGCCAACCAAGGATGACCGACGGTACGGCAAGGAGCACGAGCGGCAGCCAGACGACCATCGACGGCTCATGCAGGTGGTCCTTGGCATGCGAATCAAGCCGCTCTGCCCCGTGGAACACGAGGAAAAACATCCGGAACGAATAGAGCGCGGTGACAAACACGCCGATCATCAGGCACCACCACGCATATCCGGAACCGGTCCGGTGCGCGACACCAACTGCCTCGATGATCGCATCCTTGGAAAAGAAGCCTGCGAAACCGGGGAAACCGATCAGGGACAGGGATCCGATCAGACTGGTCAGCCAGGTGATCGGCAGGTAACGCCACAGTCCGCCCATCTTGCGGATATCCTGCTCGTGATGCATGGCGATGATTACCGAACCTGCAGCGAGGAAGAGCAACGCCTTGAAGAAGGCATGGGTCATGAGATGGAACACGCCCGCCGCATAGGCAGAGGCCCCCAGCGCGACCGTCATGTAACCGAGCTGCGACAGCGTCGAGTAGGCCACTACACGCTTGATGTCGTTCTGCACGACGCCAAGAAATCCGGTAAAGAGTGCTGTTGTGGCACCGACCACCATGACCACCGACAAGGCAGTATCTGAATGCTCAAAGAGCGGTGACATCCGGGCAACCATGAAGATACCCGCCGTCACCATGGTGGCGGCATGGATCAGCGCCGAGATCGGCGTGGGACCTTCCATCGAATCCGGCAGCCAGACATGGAGCGGCATCTGGGCCGACTTGCCCATTGCCCCGATGAAAAGCAGAATGCAGGCCACCGTGATCACCGGCCACTGGCTGTCGCCAAACAACTGTATCGTCTGCCCGCTCATCGCATCGGCACCGGCAAAGACCGTCGCGTAATCCAGGCTGCCTGTCGACATCAGGATCAGCGCGATGCCGAGCAAAAAGCCGAAATCACCAACCCGGTTGACGAGAAAGGCCTTCATGTTGGCGAAAATTGCCGTAGGCCGCGTGTACCAGAAGCCGATCAGCAGGTAGGAAACGACGCCGACCGCTTCCCAGCCGAAGAACAGCTGCATGAAGTTGTTCGCCATCACCAGCATGAGCATGGCAAAGGTGAACAGCGAGATATAACTGAAAAAGCGCTGGTAGCCGGGATCATCATGCATGTAACCGATGGTATATATATGCACCATCAGTGAGACAGCGGTCACCACGACCATCATCAGCGCCGTCAGCCGGTCGACCAGAAAGCCGACCTGCATGTGTACGCCATCGACGACGGCCCAGGTATATACGGTGCCGTTGAACGAAGGCGCTCCATCCAGCACCTGTGCCTTCAGCACTGCAAGCGACAGCAGAAAGGAGGCGCCGACCCCGATGATGGTTACGGCATGTGCACCGGCCCGCCCCGTCACCTGCCCGAACAGACCGGCCAGCAATGCGGCCGCAAGCGGACAGAGAACGATAGCCAGGTAGATATTCTCCATCACATCAACCCTTCAGGGTGTCCATTTCCTGGACGTTGATGCTGCGCCGGTTCCGGAACAACACCACAAGAATGGCGAGTCCGATTGCCGATTCGGCTGCAGCCACCGTAAGTATGAAAAAGACGAATACCTGCCCGGCCGGATCATCCAGGTACCGCGAAAATGCAATGAAATTGAAGTTGACCGCGAGCAGCAGCAGTTCAACACACATCAGCAGAACGATGACATTTTTCCGGTTCAGAAAAATACCCGCGACGCTGATTGCAAACAGCAGTGCCGAGAGGGTCAGATAATGCTCGAGGGATACCATCAGTCCTTCTCCGCCTTCATGCTGACCAGCTTCACGCGGTCCTCCCGGCGCACACGAACCTGGGCCGAAATATCCTGCTTCTTGATCCCGGGCCGCTTGCGCATGGTCAGAAGAATGGCGGCCACGATCGCCAGCAGGAGCAGCATCGCGGCGAGTTCAAACGGGTACAGGTACTGTGTGTAGATCACCTTTCCCAGCTCCGCCGTGCTCGAGTAAGCCGCATCGCGGGGCACCAGCACCCGATCCACCGGCATCCCTTCATTTCGCCACCAGATCAGGCCAGCAAGCTCCAGAATGATGATGCCCGCAACGATCGCACCGACCGGCGCGTACCGGGCAAAACCATCCCGCAGGCTTGTGGTATTGACGTCCAGCATCATCACCACAAACAGGAACAGCACCATGACGGCACCGACATAGACCAGCACCAGCACGACCGCCAGGAATTCAACCTCCAGCAGCAGCCAAAGTACGGCGCTGCTGACAAAGGCCAGAATCAGGGACAGTACGGCATGCACCGGATTACGAACGGTGATCACTGCAATCGCCGCTCCGATCAGCGTCGCTGCAGCCGCATAAAAAAGTATCGTCGGGAACATCCCTGCGTACCTGCTATCGATAACGCGCATCCGCTGCCCTGTCGGCAGCGATGCTCGCCTCATGCTTCTCGCCGACCGCGAGCAGCTTGTCTTTGGTCATGATGTTCTCGCCCCGGTTTTCCATGTGGTATTCGAGAATCCGGGTCTCGACGATGGCATCCACCGGACAGGCTTCCTCACAGAAGCCGCAGTAAATGCATTTGAACAGGTCGATGTCATAACGGGTCGTGCGACGCGTGCCATCCGGACCAACGTCTGATTCGATGGTTATCGCTGCCGCCGGACAGACCGCCTGACACAACTTGCAGGCTATACAGCGCTCTTCACCATTCGGATAACGGCGCAGCGCATGCAAACCACGGAAGCGCGGCGACTGCGGCGTCTTCTCTTCCGGGTAGTTGATGGTGAACTTAGGGGCAAACAGATTGCGCAGGGTAAGGCGCAACCCCTTCAGCAAGTCCCACAGCACGAGGGTTTTTACGGAACTGACAAGTGCATTCATGAAACTGGATCCTGTTGGTCCGGCATGCTCAGGTACTCCACGGTCCGACATGCAGTACGGCCAGCACGCCCTCGATCACGATCCAGACCAGCGTTACCGGAATGAACACTTTCCACCCCAGACGCATGATCTGGTCGTAGCGATAGCGCGGGAATGTAGCTCGCACCCAGAGGAAGAAGAACAGGAAGAACGCGATCTTCACACATAGCCAGTGCAAGCCCGGCGCACGGAGCAGCTCGAGGACTGTACCGTCGAGAAACGACATGCTGTCACCGGCAAATGGGGACAGCCAGCCCCCAAGGAACATCACTGCAGTCAGCGCCGAGATCAGTAACATGTTGGCATATTCAGCCAGGAAGAAAATCGCGAACGCGACGCCTGAATACTCGACATGGAAACCCGCGACGATTTCCGATTCGCCTTCAGCGACGTCGAATGGGGCACGGTTGGTCTCGGCCAGGCCGGAAATGAAGTAGACAATGAACAGCGGGAAGAGCGGCAGCCAGAACCAGCTGAACAGTCCGCCCGACTGCGCCTCCACGATCTTGCCAAGATTCATGCTGCCGCTGGCCATCAGCACGCCGACAAGCGCAAAGCCCATCGCAATTTCGTAGGCAACCACTTGTGCTGCAGATCGCATTGCGCCGAGCAGGGCGTACTTGGAATTGGTCGCCCAGCCGGCCAGGATGATGCCGTAGACACTCAAGGAGGTCAGCGCGAGCACATAGAGCAGTCCGGCATCGATATCCGCGATCGCAAAGCCGGGGAACAGCGGCACGACCGCCCAGGTCGCAAGTGCAGGGACGATCGCCAGCAGTGGCGCAATGACAAACAGGAAGCGGCTGGAGTTGGCGGGAATGACCACTTCCTTGATCACCAGCTTGATGGTATCGGCGAAAGGCTGAAACCAGCCCTTCGGACCCACCCGGTTTGGTCCCACGCGGATCTGCATGTAGCCGATGATCTTCCGCTCGCCATAGGTGAGAAATGCCACGCACAGGATCACGGTTACAGTGAGCGGCAGGATCTGCACGACGATCACGATCACTTCACGCAGCTGATCAGGCAGCGCAAACCAGAGGTCCTGAATGAATTGAATTGCTGCCATGACGACGCCTGGTTCCCTACGCCGTCTCGAGTCTGTTGCCGCGCGCGGTACGCGCTTCGCGCGTCAGCTGCAGGGCCGGTGTACGGCGCAGGACTGCGTCAATCCGGTACATCGGAACGTCCAGGGCGGCCAGCGGAATGTCGGCGGAGGTCGGTGCGGGCGGAATCGAACTCGCCAGTACGACATTGTGCGGCTGGACCGGTGGAACCAGTTTGCGTAACTCCGCCAGGATCTCGTCTGCCGAAGCGTATTCACAGCCAGGCATCTGCAACAGGTTGCCAAGCACGCGCAGCACCTTCCAGGCCGGGCGGCTCTCGCCCACCGGACTGGCTATGCCATTGAAACTCTGCCAGCGGCCTTCGCCATTGACGAAGGTGCCGGCAGTTTCGGCAAAGGTTCCGACCGGCAACACGACGTGGGCGTGGGCGCGCACAGCAGTCCCGAAAAACGGCGTCAGCGCCAGAACAAAGCTTGCTGCCTGCATTGCCTTGACGGCCTGGTCGGCATCGCTGCAATCTTCATCCGGCTCACAGCCCAGCAGCACCAGACCTTTGGGCGGCTGATGAAGCATCTGCGCAAAATTGCGCCCGGAACCTGTGCTTGCTGCCCCGCCCATACCACGGTGCGGAAGCACTCCTGCCAGGGCAAGACCCGCTGAATTCGCGCCTTCGGAGAGATAGCCGAGTTCCGCACCGGATTCATGTGCCAGCTCACCAGCCATCTGGCGGAGATCAGCAAAGCGGGGATGCCGACCCGCGATCTGGCCAAGGAGGATGACGGCCCGTTTGCCTGCTGTGGTCGCCGCTTTCAGGCGCGCTGCAATTGCCGCGGCCACCGCATCCGCCGCCGCAAAGCGACGCATTCCGCTGACCAGATCTGCACCGGTCTCAATGTATCCGGCAACAGGATGCAGGTAGTCGTAGCGCAGCGGATTGACGAACATCACTGCGGCACCGCTGATGGCAGCCTTGCGCACGCGGTGAGCAAGCATGGGGGCCTCGCGTCGCAGGTTGGAGCCGACGACCAGAATCGCATCCGCTGATTCGATCTCCGCGAGCGTAACGCCCAGTGACGGAAACACCGGATCACGTTCCTCAAGCCGGAAATCACGGCGACGCAGCCGATGGTCGATGTTTTCAGAACCCAGATGGCGCAGCAAACGCTGCAGCAGGTAGCCCTCCTCCAGCGTCGCCGAAGGTGCGGCCCAGGCACCGAGTCCGGCACCGCCATCCGCACAGGCGACCTCAGCCAACCGGCTGGCTGCCAGTTGCAGCGCTTCTTCCCAGCCCGCAGTCCGCCATTCCCCGCCCTCGCGAATCATCGGCTGATTCAGCCGGTCCGGCGCATAGATACCGGCATAACTGAAACGATCCCGGTCCGAAAGCCAGGTCTCATTGATCTCTTCGTTGACACGCGGCACCACGCGCTTCACACGCCCGAGCAGCACATGTGCCGACAGGTTAGAGCCCACGCAGTCATGTGGCGCAACGGCCGGCAGCGACTGCATTTCCCAGGCCCGTGCGCTGAAACGATAAGGCTTGTTGTTCAGCGCACCAACCGGACAGAGATCGATGACGTTACCGGAAAGCTCATGGTCCACGGTGCTGCCCACAAAGCTGGCAATCTGGGTGCGTTCCCCACGACCGACGGTACCCAGTTCCTGGATGCCGGCGATCTCCGTTCCGAAACGCACGCAGCGGGTACACAGGATGCACCGGGTCATGTCGGTCGAAATGAGCGGGCCGATATCCTTGTCGCTCAGCGAGCGCTTTCCCTCGGCAAAGCGGGCGATGTCCCGGCCAAAGCCCATGGCCAGATCCTGCAGTTCGCACTCGCCACCCTGATCGCAGATCGGGCAATCCAGAGGATGATTGATGAGCAGGAACTCCATAACGGCTTTCTGTGCGCCGATGGCTTTTTGCGAGCGCGTCGCAACTTTCATGCCATTCGTTACCGGTGTTGCACAGGCCGGCAGCGGCTTCGGTACATTCGCCACATCGACCAGACACATCCGGCAATTCGCGGCCACAGACAGCTTCTCGTGGTAACAGAAGCGCGGCACATAGATACCCGCGCGGTCAGTCACGGCGATCAGCATCTCGCCCGGCCGGGCGTTCAGCTCGACACCGTTTACTTCCACCTTGAAGCTGTCGTCGCTCATGCTGCTTCAGTCCGCGATTCGACGATTGACCGGCCCCGATGCTGGATCATGTATTCGAATTCGGGCATGAAGTGGCGCAGAAAACTCTGTACCGGCCAGGCTGAAGCATCGCCAAACGCACAGATCGTGTGGCCTTCTATGTGCCCGGCAACATCAAGCAGCAGGTCGAGGTCCTTGCGCTCCGCCTCACCGGCAAGAACACGCGACAGCAGACGGTACATCCAGCCCGTACCTTCGCGACATGGCGTGCACTGCCCGCAGGATTCGGCAAAATAGAAACGCGACAAGCGCCGAAGTACGCTCACCATACAGGTGGTTTCATCCATGATGATCACGGCACCGGTACCAAACGAGGTGCCGATATTCTTGAGACTGTTGTAGTCCATCGTGACGTCCATGATCAGATCGCCTGGCACGACGTACACGGAAGACCCACCAGGGATTACTGCCTTGAGCCGCCGCCCGTCACGCATTCCGCCCGCGATCTTCAGCAGCTCGCGGAATGGAATGCCCATGGGCAGCTCATAATTGCCAGGCCGCTCGACATGGCCGGACACCGAAAAAATGGCTGTGCCGCCCGAGCCCTCGGGCCCCAGATCAGCAAACCATTTTGGCCCCCTGCGCAGAATCGTCGGTACCAGGGCAAACGACTGCGTGTTGTTGATGGTCGTCGGACGTCCATACAGACCAAAGGCAGCCGGAAACGGTGGTTTGAACCGGGGTTTACCCGGTTTCCCTTCCAGGGACTCGAGCAGGCCCGTTTCCTCGCCGCAGATATAGGCGCCTGCACCGATGAATGCATGCAGGTCGAAATCGATACCGGAACCGCGCAGATTCCGGCCGAGCAGTCCGGCAGCGTAGGCTTCTTTCAGTGCAGCCTCAAAGACCGGAAAAGGCTCGTCGATGAACTCTCCGCGTATATAGTTGTACCCGACGGTCGCTCCCATCGCGAATCCGCCAATGGCTATTCCTTCGATGATCGCGTGCGGGTTATAGCGCAGGATGTCCCGGTCGTGACAGGTGCCCGGCTCGCTTTCGTCCGAATTGCAAACCACATACTTCTGGCCCGGCGCATCCTTAGGCATGAAGCTCCACTTCACGCCAGTAGGAAACCCTGCTCCACCGCGCCCCCGCAGGCCGGACGCCTTCACACCGTCGATGACTTCCGCACGTGTCATGCCGCCCGCGAGTATCTTTTCCCAGATCTCATAGCCACCGAGCTTGCGATAGGTTTCCAGGCTGGCAGGCTGATCCTGCCCGAGGGTCTGATAGCAGACCAGGTTCTGTTCGTATGTGCGTTGCTCGCTCACGCTCAGTGCCCCGCCGACTTGGCAACATTGTCGAGGATCTCGTCCACCTTCGCCGGCGTCAGATTCTCGTGATACTTGTGGTCAACCATCATCATCGGCGCACCACAACAGGCGGCAAGGCACTCTTCTTCGCACTTCAGATAAAACTGTCCGTCCGGCGTGCTTTCACCGACTTTTACACCCAGCTTTTTTTCGAGATAGGCGAGGATGTTCTCTCCGCCCCTGAGCATGCACGAGATATTGGTGCACACGGAAATACTGTGTCGGCCGACCGGCTTCGTCTCGAGCATCGAATAGAAAGCCGCAACCTCATAGACCTGTATCGGCGGGAGACCGAGATATCCGGCAATCGCGCCCATCAGTTCAGGCGTGAGGTAGCCGTGATTCTCATGCTGGGCGGCATGCAGGGCCGCGATTACGGCGGAACGCTGTCGCCCCTCCGGAAAACGCGCCACCCAGCGATCGATCTCGGCACGCAGGTGCTCAGACAGGATTTTCTCGGGTTCCATTCAGTTCAGTCTCTTCAAGGCACACATGACTAGCGATCCACCTCGCCGAACACGATGTCCTGTGTGCCGATAACGGCAACAACGTCTGAAAGCATATGACCGACCACCATCTCGTGCATGGACGACAGATGCGCGAAACCCGGCGCCCGGATCTTCAGCCGGTATGGCTTGTTGGCCCCATCAGACACGAGATACACGCCAAACTCGCCCTTGGGATGCTCGACAGCGGCATAGGCCTCGCCGGCAGGGACCGTATAGCCCTCGGTAAACAACTTGAAGTGATGAATCAGCGACTCCATGTCACCCTTCATCTGTTCACGACTTGGTGGGGCGATCTTGTGATCGTCAGTCATCACCGGCCCGGGATTTGCCCGCAACCAGTCAATACACTGGCGGATGATCCGGTTCGATTCACGCAGTTCCTCGACCCGCACCAGATAGCGGTCATAGCAGTCACCGTTCACACCGATGGGGATATCGAAATCCATATCAGCATAGACTTCGTAGGGCTGTTTCTTGCGCAGATCCCAGGCGATACCCGAACCACGCAGCATGGGTCCCGAAAAACCGAGCTGGAGTGCGCGCTCCGGGCTGACCACGCCGATGTTTACCGTGCGCTGTTTCCAGATGCGGTTGTCCGTCAGCAGCGTTTCGTATTCATCGACGCAGGCGGGAAAACGCGTACAGAAATCCTGCAGAAAATCGAGCAATGAGCCTTCACGCGCCTGGTTCAGGCTGCGCAGCTTCTTGTCGCTGCGCCATGCGGAAGGCTGAAACCTGGGCATGGTGTCAGGCAGGTCCCGGTATACGCCACCAGGCCGATAATAGGTGGCGTGCATGCGTGTGCCCGAAACCGCTTCGTAGCAATCCATCAGGTCTTCGCGTTCGCGGAAGCAGTACAGGAACATGGTCATCGCGCCGATATCGAGACCATGCGCAC
This sequence comes from Chromatiales bacterium, assembly GCA_024234935.1. Lineage (NCBI taxonomy): Bacteria > Pseudomonadati > Pseudomonadota > Gammaproteobacteria > Chromatiales > Chromatiales bacterium. Next base: position 358,186 of record JACKNI010000001.1, on the reverse strand, counting down.
CGAGCCACATCAGGTGATTCAGTATCCGGGTGACCTCATCGAACATCACCCGTATGTACTGCGCGCGTATCGGCACAACCACACCGAGGAGCTTCTCGATCGCCAGCACGTATCCGTGCTCGTTGCACATCATGGACACATAGTCGAGCCGGTCCATGTAGCCGATGCTCTGGTTGAAAGGCTTGCTCTCCGCCAGCTTTTCAGTGGCCCTGTGCAGAAGGCCAACGTGCGGATCAGCCCTCTGCACGGTTTCGCCATCCATCTCGAGCACGAGACGCAACACCCCATGCGCCGCGGGATGCTGCGGACCAAAGTTGATCGTGTAATTCTGGAACTCAGCCACGCGGTGGCTCCGCGGACTTGATGTCAGGCTCGTACCGGTTGTCATCACGGATAACCCGCGGCACGAGTGTCCGTGGCTCGATGCTCACCGGCTGGTACACCACCCGCCCCTGCTCGGGGTCGTAGCGAACCTCGACATTTCCCGACATCGGGAAATCCTTGCGGAACGGATGACCGATGAATCCGTAGTCGGTGAGAATACGGCGCAGATCAGGGTGCCCGTCAAACAGGATGCCGTACAGGTCAAATGCCTCGCGCTCATACCAGTTGGCGGAAGCCCATATATCGATGACCGATGGCACAACCGGCGGATTGTCCACGCCCGTGTAGACGCTCAGCCGGAGCCGGTAATTGCGGCTGACCGACAGCAGGTGGTAGACCACGGCAAAACGTCGTGGATCAAACTGCTGTGCCGGATCCGGAAGGATAGTGGCTCGTACCGCTGCGCGACTGAAGCCGCTGCTGGTGGCGTCCTGGGTTTCCCACTCGCCCTGCCCCCAGGTCAGATAATCGACGCCACAGAGATCGACAAGCATCTCGAAAGCAAAGTCGTCTCGCAGAATCCGGCAGGCATCAACAAGGTCCGGCAGCGCGACTTCAAAGCCCAGCTCGCCGCAGCGCGACTCCACCCGCTGCAGGCGGGGGCCGAAGCGCTCGCCCAGCGCGGTCAGCAACGCATCCGTACGTGCGCTCATCAAACTACCATCCCGCTGCTTGCTCGCATGGCCAGATCAACGCGCGATGGTGTTGGTGCGCCGGATCTTGTTCTGCAGCTGCAGAATGCCGTAGATCAGCGCTTCGGCGGTCGGCGGACAGCCAGGTACATAGACGTCGACCGGTACGATCCGGTCACAACCACGCACGACGGCATAGGAATAGTGGTAGTAGCCACCACCATTGGCACATGAGCCCATTGAGATGACCCAGCGCGGCTCGGTCATCTGGTCATAGACCTTGCGCAGGGCCGGCGCCATCTTGTTGGTCAATGTACCCGCAACGATCATCACGTCGGCCTGGCGCGGACTCGGACGGAAGATCACGCCAAAACGATCAAGGTCGTAGCGGGCGGCTCCCGCCTGCATCATCTCCACGGCACAGCAAGCGAGGCCAAATGTCATCGGCCACAACGAGCCGGTGCGTGCCCAGTTGATGAGGTTGTCCAGCCCGGTCACCACAAAACCACGCTGCTGAAGAATCTCCGGCACCGGACGTTCTAGTCCCACTCCAGAGCTCCTTTTTTCCACTCGTAGATAAAACCGACCACCAGAATCACGAGAAAGATACCCATGGCGAGGACCCCCGTGAGCCCGGTCTCCTTCAGGGTGATCGCCCAGGGAAACAGAAAGGCGATCTCGAGATCGAAGACGATAAACAGAATGGCAACCAGATAGTAGCGGACGTCAAAGCGCATGCGGCTGTCCTCGAAGGGCTCAAAGCCACATTCGTAAGGCGACAGCTTTTCGCCGTACTTCTGCCCGTTGCCGATCAGAAAACCGAGTCCGAGCAGAACCAGCCCGATCCCCAGCGCCACACAAAGATAGATGTATACGGGCAAATAGTTGTTCAGCACGGGCGCTCCTTCGACCCACGGCTGACCAGCGAATTTCTATTCGCGGGTTCTGCTGATCTGTTGGTGCCGACGGCGAGACTCGAACTCGCACAGCTTGCGCCACCGCCCCCTCAAGACGGCGTGTCTACCAATTCCACCACGTCGGCACTCGAAAAAAATCAATCTGTCTGTTTGTCCGCCGGCGCCGGCAGCTCGGCTGCTGGAGCCGGTGGCAGAACTGGCAATGTGCCCGCCGGCACCTGCGCATCCGTCTCCTTGGGCCCGACCACAGGCAAACCCTGCTCAGGTGCCGCAGCAGAATCTGCCGCGACATCGAGCACGCTCGTCGGGGCCTCACGCTGCGAACCCAGATAGGCAAGCCCCAGACTGGTACAGAAAAATATTGCTGCAAGGATCGCCGTCGACCGCGACAGGAAATTGGCCGAACCCCGCGCGCCAAATACCGTGCCGGATGCACCAGATCCAAACGCAGCACCCGCATCGGCACCTTTGCCGCGCTGAATCAGGATCAGGCCGACCATCATCACGCCCACAAGTACGTGTACAACCAGCACAACTGTGTTCAGGGTAGTCATCAATAACTCTCTGCCGCCGCCTTGCAAATACCGAGAAACCCGGCCGCATCCAGCGAGGCGCCGCCGATCAGTCCACCATCTATGTCTGCCATCGCGAAGAGGTCCTTCGCATTGGAAGCCTTCACACTGCCGCCATAAAGGATGCGGACAGCGGCGGCAATTGTAGCATTGCGTCGCGCCAGCGTTGCCCGTATCTCTGCGTGTACGTCTTGTGCCTGCATCGGCGTCGCCGTACGTCCTGTACCAATCGCCCAGACCGGCTCATAGGCGACAAGCCCTTCCGCAAAGGCCTCGATACCCACCACGTCAAGCACCGCCTCCAGCTGTCGACGCACGACGTCCAGGAAATCCCCCGCATCGCGCTCCCCCAGCGTTTCGCCCACGCAGAGAATCGGCCTGAGTCCGCAGCGCAGGGCTGCTGCAACCTTGGCAGCAACCAAGGCGTCCGTCTCGCCAAAAAAGGCCCGGCGCTCTGAATGACCGATGATGACGTACTTGCAACCCACATCGGCCAGCATGCTGGCCGCAACTTCACCGGTGAAAGCACCAGAATCTTCCGCGGCAGTATTCTGGGCGCCAAGCTGAATAACGCTATCGTGGATAGCCGCAGCAATGTCGGCCAGATAAACACAGGGCGGACATACGACCACATCGGTACGGCACTGGGCCGCCAATCCAGCCCGCAGGGCACTGATCAGGGCGCTATTTCCGGTGCGGTTACCGTTGAGCTTCCAGTTTCCGGCCACGAGCGGCCGCCGATTTGACATAGGTGACTCCGGGGAGACAGGCGCGCAAAGCGGCATGCGGCCCGAAAATGACGGCGCAGGTTAGCCTCAGCCCAGCTGAAAATCAACGCAGATCAGGCATTTGCAGCCTGACGTACCGTCTCTGCCAGTTCATCTGTCAGGCGGTCGACCTCGGCATGGTCGTTTCCTTCGACCATCACGCGCACGACCGGCTCGGTGCCCGAAGCGCGCAGAACCACGCGCCCTCGCCCTGCCAGCTGCTGTTGCGCCTTGAGTACGGCTGCCTGGACCGGCATCGAACCGTCCAGATCCAGCTTTCGGCTCATCCTGACGTTAACCAGCTTCTGTGGATAACGCCGCATTCCGGCAACCAGATCAGCGAGCGGTTGGCCGGTTTTCTTGACCACGCTGAGTACCTGCAGCGCACTGATCAGGCCGTCTCCGGTAGTGGTCTTGTCCAGACAGAGCAGATGCCCCGAAGTCTCGCCGCCCAGTCGGCCACCTTTTTCACGCAACAGCTCGAGCACATAGCGATCTCCGACCTTGGCACGCAGAAATTCGATGCCGAGATCGCCCAGACCGCGCTCGAGTCCAAAATTGCTCATAAGGGTGCCCACCACCGGACCCTGCAGCTCACCGCTCTTTTGCCAGGCGCTGGCCAGAACCCACAGCAGTTGGTCGCCATCAACCAGCGCGCCTGCATGATCAGCCATGAGCAGCCGGTCGCCATCACCGTCGAGGGCAATACCCAGGTCGGCGCGCACACCGGTGGTCGTGAGCTGCAACAGTTCAGGCTTCATCGAGCCACAGCCGTCATTGATGTTCCTGCCATTCGGTGAACAGCCGATTGGCACGATCTCCGCCCCGAGTTCGGTCAGGACACGTGGCGCAACCTTGTAGGCTGCGCCGTGCGAACAGTCGATGACAATTTTCAGGCCGTCGAGTCGAAGCTCGGGCGGAACGGTCGAGATACAGAAGTTCTGGTAGGACTGCAGCGCATTATCAACCCGCTTGGCGCGCCCCAGCTGGCTGGACTCCCGCGTGATCGCGGGCGATTCGAGGCGTTCTTCAATGGCCGCCTCGATCATATCGGAGAGCTTGCTGCCTTCTCGGTCAAAGAACTTGATGCCGTTATCCTGATATGGATTGTGCGAGGCGCTGATTACCACGCCAAGATCAGCGCCCAGCGTCCGGGTGAGATAGGCAATACCCGGCGTGGGCAGCGGCCCGACCAGCATCACGTCCATCCCGGCCGCGACAAATCCCGCTTCGAGGGCCGACTCGAACATGTAACCGGATACCCGGGTGTCCTTGCCGATAAGTACCGTGCCACCCTGCGGTGCCAGCACGTGAGCAGCGGCACTGGCCAGGCGCAGGGCGAATTCTGCCGTCATCGGGTACTCGCCGACCTGGCCCCGGATTCCATCGGTACCAAACAGTTTTCTGCTCACTCGGATACTCCAGTTCTGGCCATGGCGTCTGAACGCTGGCCGCCCAATTCAGAACCTTCAACTGCATCCAGCGTCCGGAACGCATCCACAGTTGCAGCCACATCGTGAACCCTCACGATCCTGGCCCCGCGCTGCCGGGCCGCGATCGCCAGAGCAAGACTGCCAGGCAACCGGTCTTCAACCGCCCTGCCCAGCAGGTCGCCCAACATACTCTTTCGCGATAGTCCGACGAGCACCGGAAACCCGGTGGCGACCAGCACCTCCAGCCCGCGCAGCAGGCTTAGATTGTGATCAAGGTTTTTGCCAAAACCAAAACCCGGATCGAGTATAAGGCAATCGTGTGCCAGGCCGGCTGCCATGCATTCAGCTGCTCGCTGCAAGAGAAACGCCCTTACCTCAGCCACGACATCAACGTAGGCAGGCCGTCGTTGCATCGTCTGCGGATCTCCCTGCATATGCATCAGGCACACCGGAAGCCCCGTCTCCACCGCTGCCGCCAAAGCACCTGGCCGGCTCAGCGCACAGACATCATTGATCATGTTGGCACCGGCGGCTGCCGCTGCTCGCATGACTTCAGCACTGCTGGTATCGATGGAGATGGCGATATCGCTGGCCTGGCGTAGCCCCTCAATGACCGGAATCACCCGCTGCAACTCTTCCTCGACACCCGGTGCCGAAGCACCCGGCCGGGTCGATTCCCCACCGATATCGAGCATGTCTGCACCCTGAGCGGCGAGCTTCAGGCCGTGCGCAACAGCCGCATCAATTTGGCGGTAGCGCCCACCATCCCAGAAGGAATCCGGCGTGACGTTGAGAATGCCCATTACCAGGCAGCGCGGGGCCGCCGGCCTGGCGTCTGGAACAAGGGGAATCATCCGGCGCAGCAAGCAGCCCTTAACCAGCCGGCTGGATATCTGTTGTCGGGCGACTGCGCGACTGGCTCAGCTGCGGGTCCGGTGCTGGCTGGCAGGCTCACCGAGCCCTGGCTCATCACCCTTGCTCGCACCGCCCGACACAGTCGCCGGAGCACCCGGACCGCCACTGCTATCCCAGCCTTCGGGCGGCCGGGGCTCACGACCCGCCATGATGTCCTTGATCTGGGTTTCGTCGATCGTCTCATACTTCATGAGCGCCTCCGCCATGGCATTCAACTTTTCCCTGTTGCTGGTGAGAATGCCAGTGGCCAGCCGGTAATTTGAATCGATAATCTTGCGGACTTCCTCATCAATCGCGTGGATCGTGACATCGGAAACCTGCTTGTGGCTGGTAACACTGCGGCCGAGAAACACTTCGCCGTCTTCCTCGGTGTAGGTCAACGGTCCAAGCCGCTCGGACAGGCCCCACTTCGTGACCATGTTCCGTGCAATCTCAGTGGCCCGTTCAATATCGTTCGAGGCACCGGTGGTTACCGCCTCATTGCCAAACACCAGTTCCTCGGCGATACGCCCGCCGAACAGACTGGCTATCTGGCTGTTGAGGCGTCGCTTGCTGTAGCTGTACCGGTCTTCCTCTGGCAGGAACATCGTGACGCCGAGCGCACGGCCGCGGGGAATAATGCTGACCTTGTATACCGGATCATGGTCCGGCACCGAAAGCCCGACGATCGCGTGCCCGGCCTCGTGGTATGCCGTCAGGCGGCGCTCGGATTCGCTCATGACCATGGAACGCCGCTCGGCGCCCATCATGATCTTGTCCTTGGCCTTCTCGAACTCATCCATGGTTACCGTGCGCCGGTTGGCACGCGCAGCAAACAAGGCAGCCTCATTCACCAGGTTGGCAAGGTCGGCACCGGAGAAGCCCGGTGTACCACGTGCGATCACGCTTGGCCGCACGTCATCAGACAGCGGAACCTTGCGCATATGTACTTTCAGGATCTGTTCACGGCCACGTACATCAGGCAATGGCACCACGACCTGCCGGTCGAAGCGACCCGGACGGAGCAAGGCGGGATCGAGCACATCGGGACGGTTGGTCGCCGCAATGACAATGACGCCCTCGCTGCCTTCAAAGCCGTCCATCTCGACCAGCAATTGATTAAGTGTCTGTTCGCGCTCGTCGTGACCACCACCCAGACCGGCACCACGATGCCGCCCAACCGCGTCGATCTCATCGATGAATATGATGCAAGGCGCATGCTTCTTCGCCTGTTCGAACATGTCCCGGACCCGGGACGCGCCGACACCAACGAACATCTCGACGAAATCCGAGCCCGAGATCGTGAAGAATGGCACCTTCGCTTCACCGGCGATGGCACGTGCCAGCAAGGTCTTGCCCGTACCCGGCGAACCGACCATCAGCACGCCCTTCGGGATCTTGCCGCCCAGGCGCTGAAACTTCGCCGGGTCCTTCAGGAACTCGACGATCTCTTCGACTTCGCTCTTGGCCTCCTCGACGCCAGCGACATCCACGAAGGTCACCTTGATCTGATCCTCGCTGAGCAGCCTTGCCTTGCTCTTGCCAAACGACATGGCACCACGGCCACCGCCACCGCCCTGCATCTGGCGCATGAAATACACCCAGACGCCGATCAACAGCAGTACCGGAAAGGAATTGATGAACAGGCTGACCAGAATGCTCTGGCTCTTTGGGGGACTCGCACTGATGCGAACGTTGTTCTTCTTGAGCTCACCGATCAAAGCGGTGTTGTCGGTCTCGGGACTGTAGGTCGTAAACCGGTCGCCCGTGGCCTTGAATCCCTTGATCGTATCGCCCTCAAAGACGACCTGATCCACCTGCCCGCTGCTGACCAGATCCAGAAACTCGGAGTATTCGACCGCATCTGACTGACGGGTACCCGTACTGAAACTCTGAAAGACCGTCAGCAACACGATGGCGATGACGATCCAGAGGATGATGTTCTTGGCAAGATCATTGAGCACGTGGGTGGCCCTCTTGGAAACCTGACCGTCAAAATTCTGACAGTATTCTGTTTAGACCCTACTACAACCGAAAGTTTCTTGCTACCAGATACGTCTCCCGGTTTCCGGCCCGGGAAGCAGGCGGCTTTCTCATCCGGACCGACTCAAACCGTGAACGCACCGCGCCTATGTATTCCTGGAAACCCTCGCCCTGAAACAGCTTTACCACCATATTGCCCCGCTCCCGCAGGACCTGACCCGCAAAGTCGAGTACGAGTTCGGCCAGATACATGCTGCGTGGCTGATCGACCGTGCGCATACCACTCATATTGGGTGCCAGATCCGACAAGACAAGGTCGACCCTGACCTGCCCGAGCCGCGCCAGCAGGGCCTGCAGGGTTTTATCCTCCCGGAAATCGCCCTGCATGACCTCTACCCCGGCCAAGGGCGGCATCTCCAGCAGGTCCAGGGCAACCACACGACCCCGCGGGCCCACGATTGAAGCCGCATACTGGCTCCAGGCACCCGGCGCGGCGCCCAGGTCGACCACGATATTGCCGGGCGCCATGAGTTTCTCGACGCGTTGCAACTCCGACAGCTTGAAAATCGCCCGGGACCGCCAGCCTTCCGCGTGCGCCTTGCGCACGAAGGGGTCCCGCGCCTGCCTCTGTTTCCAGCGTGCGCTAGAAGTGCTCTTGGCCACCTGACACCGCGATACAGCAACCATTCACAGGTATTCGACCCGCATGATCTCGTAATTTCGCTCGCCACCCGGGGCCGTCATCGACACCAGGTCGCCCTCGAGGCGCCCGATGAGCGCCCGCGCAAGTGGCGAGCTGATGGAGATCAGACCGCCTTTCATGTCTGCTTCGTATTCGCCGACGATGCGATAACAGATCTCACGGCCATCGTCCTCGTCAACCAGGTGGACCGTGGCGCCGAAGACGATCTTCTTCGTCCCCGCCAGCCGCGCGACATCGATGATTTCGGCCGTAGACTGCAAGATCTCGAGGTCCCGGATCCGGCCTTCAATGAAAGCCTGCTGCTCCTTCGCCGCGTGGTATTCGGCATTCTCCTTGAGATCACCGTGGGCGCGCGCTTCGGCAATCGCCTGAATCACCCGGGGACGCGATTCAGTCTTGAGGACACGGATCTCGTCGCGAAGCTTGTCCGCCCCGACGGCCGTGATCGGATTTCTTTTCACTGTACAACTCCCGCATGCAGGTCCTGCAGCCTGTTGACGCTGCCGCCCTCGAGATGGTCCAGGGCGTAGCTGGTGGCTATGGCTGCAGGCATGGTCGTGTAGTAGGTGACTTTCTTGTGCACCGCCGCCGCGCGAATGGAATGCGACTCCCGAATGGCCTGTTTGCCTTCGGTCGTGTTGACGATGAAGTGGATCTCGTCATTCTTGATCATGTCCACGACATGCGGCCGTCCTTCACGAACCTTGTTGACCCGGCGACAGGCGACACCGGCCGTGGCAAGCGCCACTGCGGTACCGCCGGTTGCGACCAGGTCGAAGCCACGATCCAGCAGCAGCTTGCCCAGCTTTACCACTGCCGGCTTGTCGCGGTCGCGCACCGAAAGGAATGCGGTACCCCGCTGGGGGAGGACCACGCCGGAGGCAATCTGCGCTTTGGCATAGGCCTCCGCAAAAGTGCGACCGGTTCCCATCACCTCGCCCGTCGATTTCATCTCGGGACCGAGTATCGGATCGGCTTCAGGAAACTTGCCGAAGGGAAATACAGCTTCCTTGACCGAATAGAAGCCCGGCACGACCTGTTCGGTCACGCCCTGCTCGGCCAGCGAGATATTGAGCATGGTCTTCGCGGCAATCTTGGCAAGCGGCAGACCGGTGGCCTTGGAAACAAAGGGCACGGTACGCGATGCGCGCGGATTGACCTCAAGCAGATAGACCAGCCCGTTCTGGATGGCAAACTGGGTATTCATCAGGCCAACCACATTGAGCGCCCTGGCGAGCCTGGTGACCTGATCGATCAATTCGGCCTGCGTTTCCGCGCTTAGTGTCGCCGGTGGCAGCGAGCAACCGGAGTCACCCGAATGGACTCCGGCCTGCTCGATATGCTCCATGATGCCGCCGATGAGGATGTCCTTCCCGTCGCTCACCAGATCAACATCCACCTCTACAGCCTGGTCAAGGAAGCGATCCAGCAGCACCGGGCTGTCGTTCGACACGTTGACTGCATCTTTCATGTAGGCGCGCAGATCTTCCTCGTTATGCACGACCTCCATCGCCCGACCGCCGAGCACGAATGAGGGACGGATCACCAGCGGGAATCCGACATCAGCAGCGCGCCGCACAGCCTCCTCCGGCGTCCGCGCCGTGCAGTTTGGCGGCTGCCTGAGACCGAGTTGCTGCACAAGCTTCTGAAACAGCTCGCGGTCTTCGGCAATGTCGATTGATGTCGGACTGGTGCCGACAATCGGCACACCGGCTTCTTCAAGACGCCGCGCCAGCTTGAGTGGCGTCTGTCCGCCGAACTGGACAATGACGCCGACCGGCCGCTCCTTGTCGACGATCTCCATGACATCTTCGAAGGTCAGCGGCTCGAAGTAGAGACGATCCGACGTATCGTAGTCCGTCGATACCGTTTCCGGATTGCAGTTGACCATGATCGCTTCGTAGCCGATCTCCTTCAGCGCGAAGGCGGCATGCACGCAGCAGTAGTCGAACTCGATGCCCTGGCCGATGCGGTTCGGGCCACCACCGAGAATCATTACCTTGTTTCGATCGCCCGGAGCGGCCTCACACTCCTCTTCATAGGAGGAATAGAGATAGGCGGTACTGGTGGCAAATTCCGCTGCACAGGTATCCACGCGCTTGAAGACCGGCCTGATACCGGCATTCAGGCGCTGCTGGCGCACGAAATCTTCAGGCATCCCCAGCAGTGCAGCCAGGCGACTGTCAGCAAAACCTTTGCGCTTCAGGCTCCGCAACATTCCAGGCTGCAGCACAACGACACCATCAGTACCAACCTTTGCTTCAAGCTGGACAAGTTCTTCGATCTGGGCAAGGAACCACGGATCTATTCCGGAGAGGCTCGCCACTTCATCACAGCTCATCCCGTGCCGGAAGGCATCGCCGACATAGAGGAGCCGGTCAGCGCCGGGCATGCGCAACTCGAGACGCAGACGATCCATCTCTTCGGGGGACGGCTCGGCCGGCAGCTTCTCGACGAGGCCATTGATCCCGGTCTCCAGGCCACGCAGCGCTTTTTGCAGGGATTCCTGGAAAGTCCGGCCCATGGCCATGACTTCGCCGACCGATTTCATCTGTGTCGTCAGACGACTGTTTGCGCCGGGGAACTTCTCGAAGGTGAAACGCGGGATCTTCGTAACGACGTAGTCGATGGTCGGCTCGAAGGAAGCGGGCGTTGCGCCGCCGGTAATGTCGTTGCGCAGTTCGTCCAGCGTATAGCCAACCGCCAGCTTGGCTGCAACCTTCGCAATCGGGAAGCCGGTTGCCTTGGATGCCAGCGCAGATGATCGCGATACCCGCGGATTCATTTCAATGACGATCATGCGGCCGTCGCGCGGATTGAGCGCAAACTGCACGTTCGACCCGCCCGTATCCACCCCGATTCGACGAAGCACAGCAATCGATGCATTGCGCATCAACTGGTATTCCTTGTCGGTCAGCGTCTGGGCCGGTGCAACCGTGATCGAATCACCGGTATGCACACCCATGGCGTCCACGTTTTCGATCGAGCAGATGATGATGCAGTTGTCGTTGCGGTCGCGCACCACCTCCATCTCGAATTCTTTCCAGCCGATCACCGACTCCTCAAGCAGGATCTGCGTCGTCGGCGACAGGTCGAGGCCATGCGCAGCCATCGCCTCGAATTCTTCGCGGTTATAGGCGATACCGCTGCCACTGCCGCCGAGCGTAAACGACGGCCGGATAATGGTCGGAAAGCCGATTCGCGCCTGGGCCTGAATCGCCTCCTCCAGCGAGTGCGCGATCTCGGCATGGGCAACCGACAACCCGATTTCGTTCATCGCCTGGCGAAACAGTTCGCGATCCTCGGCGGTATCGATCGCATCGCGCGAAGCACCGATCATCTCGACTTCAAACCGGGCAAGCACCCCATGGCGCTCGAGATCGAGTGCACAGTTGAGCGCAGTCTGGCCACCCATCGTGGGCAGCAGCGCGTCGGGTTTCTCTTTTTCGATGATTCGCGCAACCGTCTGCCAGTTGACCGGCTCGATGTAGACAGCATCGGCCATTTCCGGATCGGTCATGATCGTGGCAGGGTTCGAGTTGACCAGGATGACCCGGTAACCTTCCTGCCGCAGGGCCTTGCAGGCCTGCACGCCGGAGTAGTCGAATTCACAGGCCTGGCCGATAACGATCGGCCCGGCGCCTATGATCAGGATGCTCTCGATGTCGGTACGACGGGGCATGGCTGTTCAGGTATCCGGGAATTAAGGCTACTTGCCGGCGGTAGCCGCGCCCGCACCCTGCTGCACACGCTGGCGCATCAGGTTGCTGAAGCGTGAAAACAGGGAACGAATGTCATGAGGCCCCGGACTGGCTTCCGGATGCCCTTGAAAACTATATGCAGGACAATCAGTTCTTTCGATTCCCTGAAGTGAATTATCAAACAGGGAGCGGTGTGTCGGTCGCAGGTTATCCGGCAGGCTCGCCTCATCCACGGCAAACCCATGGTTCTGACTGGTGATCATGACGCGACCGGTTTCAAGATCCTGCACAGGATGATTGGCACCGTGATGGCCAAACTTCATCTTGACCGTTTTCGCGCCACTCGCCAGCGCCAGCAGCTGGTGCCCAAGGCAAATACCGAATACCGGCGTTCCGGTGGCCAGGATCTGCCGGATCGCTTCAATCGCATACGTGCAGGGTTCGGGATCACCTGGGCCGTTCGACAAGAAAATCCCGTCCGGGCGGCGGGCCAGCACTTCCTCGGCCGGCGTCTGTGCCGGCACCACGGTAACGCGGCATCCATTATCGACCAGCAAGCGGAGAATATTGCGCTTGATGCCGAAGTCGTAAGCCACGACTTCGAAGGCGCCACTGCGCTTTGGCCTGATCGGTCCCGGTCCCGGCCACGCAGCGCCCAGGTTCCACTGATAGTTGTCCTTGGTACTGACGATCTTCGCCAGATCCATCCCTGCGAGACCAGGGAAGCGTCGTGCATGATCGACCGCAGTTCGCGAATCGATCTCGCCGGTCATGATGCAGCCGGACATCGCACCCTTGTCGCGCAGGATACGCGTCAGCTTGCGGGTATCAATTTCGGCAATCGCCACGATACCGCCCCGGCGCAGGAATTCGGGGAACGGCACCTCGGCACGCCAGCTGCTCGATACCGCCGGCAGGTCGCGGATCACGAGGCCGGCGGCAAAGATGCGCTCGCTCTCGTGATCCTCGCTGTTGGTCGCCGTGTTACCGATATGCGGATAGGTCAGCGTGACGATCTGCCGGCAGTAGGACGGATCGGTGAGAATCTCCTGGTAACCCGTCATCGCCGTATTGAATACCACTTCGCCAATGGTGCGACCGGGCGCGCCCACGGAGATGCCGTGGAACAGCGTACCGTCGCGTAAAGCCAGTAACGCGGCTTCCATCAGCCCTGGACCTGCGATGACCGGAAGTTTTCTGCTTTTGATGGGCGCATATACACGCAGCGGGAGACAACCTGTCCGGGCCCTCCCGCTCTGCTGGTTTTGTTGGGGACCCGCGGCATTCTAAACGACAGGGGCTGGCGTGGACACCCCTTTGGGACTGTCGACGACAGTGGCTAGCGGGCAGAGAGCCCCAGTACATCCTGCATCGAATAGAGGCCCGCCGGCTGATCCGCCAGCCAGGCCGCAGCACGCAGTGCGCCGCGTGCGAACAGCGCGCGATCGGTGGCACGGTGTGTCAGCTCCAGCACTTCCTCGTCGCTGGCGAGCAATACGGTATGGTCGCCGACGATTGAGCCGGCGCGGACCGATGAAAAGCCGATGGCCTGCGCGGGCCGGCCCGCGGTCAACCCGCTACGATCATAGACTGCCACATCCGCCAGCTTCTGCGCGCGGGCTTCTGCCAATGCTTCGCCCAGCTGGAGCGCGGTGCCCGACGGTGCATCCTTCTTTGCGCGGTGATGGGCCTCGGAAATCTCGGCGTCAAAACCAGGACCAAGCAACCGGGCTGCCTGACGCACCAGTTCGGTCAGAACCGTGATACCGATACTCATGTTGCGGGAATACAGGACCGCGATGCTGCCTGCAGCTGACTGCAGCGCTGCGAGCTCGACGGCGCCCAGCCCGGTCGTGCCAACCACCAGGCTGCAACGATGCGCTGCGCAGGCCTGCGCATGCCGTGCCGTCGCCGCCGGTGCCGTGAAATCGATGGCGATATCGCAGTCCGCGATTGCCATTTCCAGCTGATCGGTCAACGCGACACCCAGCGAATCGAGGCCGGCCAACTGGCCGGCATCACGCCCGACGGTCGCATGACCGGGTTCGGTCAGTGCACCTGCCAGTACTGCCCGGTCACTGGCTGCAATCAGGCGAATCAGCGCGAGACCCATGCGGCCGTTTGCGCCAAGGACTGCTATACGCTGCATACCGCCCACCACGTTGCGAATCAGGAACCGACTTTAGCAAAGAAGCGCTTCACGCCATCGAGCCACGACTGGCTGCGCGGTCGATGCCGGTCTCCGCCGGCGACCAGCGCCTCGTTGAAGCTCTCCAGAAGTTTTTTCTGTGCGGAGGTGAGCTTGACCGGTGTCTCAACCTCAACCCGGCAATAGAGGTCACCGGGGCCGCTGCCCCGCACAGGCCGTACGCCCTTGCCACGCAGACGGAACGCACGCCCGGACTGTGTCTCCGGCGGAACCTTCAAGGCCACCTCACCCATCAGGGTCGGCACTTCCACCGTACCGCCGAGAACGGCCGTGGCATAACTGATCGGGATGACACAGGAAAGATCGGCACCATCGCGCTGAAATATGTCGTGGGGCTGTATGTGTATCTCTACATAGAGATCACCCGAGGGCCCGCCATTCTGTCCCGCCTCTCCTTCACCGGAAAGCCGTATGCGATCGCCGCTATCGACACCGGCCGGAACCTTGACTGCCAGCGTCTTGTTCTTCTGGATGCGCCCGCGTCCCTGGCAGCTGCTGCACGGCTCTTCGATCTGCTGGCCGGAGCCGCGACAGGTCGGGCACGGCTGCTGAATCGAGAAATGACCACGCGTCATGCGTACCTGGCCATTGCCCTCGCAGGTTCGACAGGTCACCGGCCTGGTGCCCGGCTTTGCGCCAGAGCCTTCGCAGGTATTGCAGACCACCAGGGTGGGCAACTGGAGATTGACGGTATCGCCGAAAACCGCCTGCTCCAGGGTCAGCGCAAGCTCGTAACGCAGATCGGCCCCGCGAAAAACCGTCGAGCGCCCACGCCTTCCGCCGCCACCGAAAATATCGCCAAAAACATCGCCGAAGATGTCGCCGAAAGCATCACCGGGATTGAAGCCGTGGCTGCCCCGGCCCCCACCCGCCTGCGCCTCGAGCCCGGCGTGACCGAACTGGTCATAGGTGGCGCGCTTCTGCGGGTCAGAGAGGACTTCATAGGCCTCTTTGACATCCTTGAATTCAGCCTCGGTCTTTGTATCGCCTGAATTGCGATCCGGATGCAGCTTCATGGCCAGGCGACGGTAAGCCTTTTTGATATCAGCCTCAGCGGCATCCTTGCCGACACCGAGTACCTCGTAATAGTCGCGCTTCGTCATTTGCTATCCGCTTGGTTCACCAATACAAACGCGGCCCGGTGCACCGCACCAGGCCGCCGTCTACCCTTGTCAGCCAGTGACATGACGGGTCCGAAAACCCGTATTCAGGCCCGCGCTTCAGGCAGTGCCAGACTGGTCCTTGCCGTCCTTGATCTCTTCAAACTCGGCGTCGACCACGCCATCCTGGCTACTGCCTGCGCTGCCCGCACCCGCACCCTCATCGCTGCCCGACCCGGCCTGCGCTGAAGCCTTCTGTGCCAGCACCGCTGAAACTTCCGCGAGCGCCTTTGCCTTGAGTTCGATCTTGGCCTTGTCGTCGCCCTTTATCGCTTCCCTGGCATCAGACAGTGCCGACTCGATAGGCCCGCGCTCGGCCGGATCGACCTTGTCACCCAGTTCCCGCAGCATGCGCTCGGTAGTATGC
This sequence comes from Chromatiales bacterium, assembly GCA_024234935.1. NCBI lineage: Bacteria > Pseudomonadati > Pseudomonadota > Gammaproteobacteria > Chromatiales > Chromatiales bacterium. Next base: position 342,464 of record JACKNI010000001.1, on the reverse strand, counting down.
ACGAGACCATCGGCCTGATTGCGCGCATCGACCAGCTCACGGAACTGACGGTCTTCCTCTGCATGGCTCTCGGCCTCGGTAACCATGCGTTTGATCTCATCCTCGGACAGACCGCTGGATGCCTTGATGACGATCTTCTGTTCCTTGCCCGTGGACTTGTCCTTGGCCGATACGTTCAGGATGCCGTTCGCATCGATGTCAAAGGTGACCTCGATCTGCGGCATACCGCGCGGCGCCGCCGGGATATCCGACAGGTCGAAGCGGCCGAGCGACTTGTTGTGCCGCGCCTGATCCCGCTCACCCTGCAGCACGTGAATCGTCACTGCCGTCTGGTTGTCGTCCGCAGTCGAAAACACCTGGGTTGCACGGGTCGGGATCGTGGTGTTCTTCTCGATCAGCTTGGTCATGACGCTGCCCATGGTCTCGATACCCAGCGACAGCGGAGTCACATCCAGAAGCAGCACATCCTTGACCTGGCCGGAGAGCACGCCCGCCTGGATCGCTGCACCAACGGCCACCGCTTCGTCCGGATTGACGTCCTTGCGCGGTTCCTTGCCGAAGAAATTGCGCACCGCCTCCTGTACTTTGGGCATGCGCGTCTGGCCACCCACCAGAATCACATCATCTATATCGCTGGCCTTGAGACCGGCGTCTTTCAGCGCCATCTTCGACGGCGCGATGGTCCGCTCGACCAGGTCTTCGACCAGCGATTCGAGCTTCGCGCGCGTCAGGCGGATATTCAGATGCTTCGGGCCGCTTGCATCAGCAGTGATATAGGGCAGGTTGACTTCAGTCTGCTGCAGTGAAGACAGCTCCACCTTGGCCTTCTCGCCGGCTTCCTTAAGGCGCTGCATGGCGAGCGGGTCACGGCGAATGTCCACGCCACTTTCTTTCTGGAACTCACCGGCCAGATATTCGATCACGCGGAGGTCGAAGTCCTCACCGCCAAGGAAGGTATCGCCGTTGGTCGCCAGCACCTCGAACTGATGCTCGCCGTCGATCTCGGCGATCTCGATGATGGAGATATCGAAGGTGCCGCCGCCAAGGTCATAGACCGCGATCTTGCGGTCACCGCGCTGCTTGTCCATGCCATAGGCAAGGGCCGCCGCCGTCGGCTCATTGATGATGCGCTTGACGTCCAGCCCGGCGATCCGGCCGGCGTCCTTGGTTGCCTGTCGCTGTGAATCGTTGAAGTAGGCCGGGACGGTAATCACGGCTTCCGTCACCGCCTCGCCCAGATAGTCTTCGGCCGTCTTCTTCATCTTCATCAGCACGCGCGCGGAGATCTCCGGCGGAGCCATCTTCTTGCCACCGGCTTCTACCCAGGCATCACCATTGTCGGCACCGATGATCTTGTAGGGGACCATACCGATGTCCCGCTGCACTACCTCATCCTTGAACTTGCGACCGATCAGCCGCTTGACGGCGAAAAGCGTATTGGCCGGATTGGTCACCGCCTGCCGCTTTGCAGCCTGACCCACCAGTGCGTCGCCATCCTTGGTGAAGGCGACGATCGACGGCGTGGTCCGGTCGCCCTCGCTGTTCTCGATGACCTTGGGCTTGCCGCCCTCCATCACCGCGACGCAGGAGTTGGTTGTACCCAAGTCTATGCCGATTACCTTGCTCATCCAGTCGCTCCGTTGAAGATTGCTGTCGTCAATAAAATATTGCTGTCTGTCACCACTAATGGGAGCGGATCAGCCGTTTTCAAGCGGACTCGCCGCCCGAAGTGTCTTCCACCCCGGACGCAGGCGACACCACCGGCTCACCAGCGACGATCACACGCGCCGGCCGCAGTAACCGGTCGCCGATCCGGTAGCCCTTCTGGAGGACCGCCAGCACCGAATTGGGCTCGGCCGTATTCGAAGGCTGCATGCTCATGGCCTCATGCAGCTGGGGGTCGAAACGGTAACCGGCAGGGTCGACCGCCTCGATGTTGAACTTCTCGAAGGCGGCCTGCAGCAGGCGCAGCGTGGCCTCCTTGCCGGCCAGCAGACTCTCCGCCGAGGCTGTTCCCGCCGATTCGAGCCCCATCTCCAGGGTATCGGCAATGACCAGCAGCTCCGTAGCCAGTTTTTCTATACCTGCACGGCGCGCGGCTTCGATGTCGCGGGCGGCCCGCTTGCGTACATTCTCCATCTCGGCGACCGAGCGCAGATACCGGTTCCAGTTGTCGGCAGCCGTCGCTTCAGCCCGCTTCAGCGCTTCCCTCAGTTCTGCGACCGGATCCGCCGCCTGGCCCTGCTCACCGCCTCCGGCATCTGCCATCTCTGCGGTGGGCTCCTGGGGTTCGGTATCCGGCATGGCATTACTCCTGAAATCAGCATACTGGCAGGCGCAGACAAACGTGCGGACCATCGCCCGCTCAGACCATAGTGGGGCTCAGGACGAGGAATTCAAGGCCGCGCCAACCAGCCGTGCGGTGATCTCCACGATGGGTATGACGCGCTCGTAGGCCATGCGGGTAGGGCCGATCACGCCGAGCACCCCGACGATATGTTCGTCTACCGAATATGGCGCCGCAACGATGGTGCAATTATCCAGCATCCGGTAACCCGATTCCTCGCCGATGAAGATCTGTACGCCATCAGCCTCCAGACTGCGGTCAAGCAGCGTCAGGATCTCCCGCTGTTCTCCGAACGCTTCAAACAGGTGCTTGATCTTCTCCACGTCCGAGAGCTCGTGGAAGTTCATCAGCTGCGTTTCACCTGACATCACGTAACCCGAGCCGTCACGGCCGCTCTGGCGCCCCTTGTCGGCCACGACGATGGTCTCCAGCATCAGGTGGTTCATCGACTCGCGGGTGACATCCATATCATCGAGCAAACGCGTGCGGACATCGTCGATATCCCGCCCTACAAACTGCTGATTGAGATAATTCGCCGCCCGCCGCAGCTCATCCTCGCTGTAGTCGCGTGGCATATCGAGGATGCGGTTCTGCACCTCGGCATCATTGACCACCAGGATCGCCAGCACCCGCTGTCCGGACAGCGGCAGGAACTCGATATGCCGCAGGGTGACCTGCGACTGCCGCGGCAACGTCACCACTCCCGCAAGGCTGGTCAACCCGGACAACACCGACGAAGCCGTGGTGACAATCGACTTGGCATCGCCGCGCTGCCGTTCCTCGAAGCGGGTCTGGAGCTTTGCAACTTCCTGCTCGGCGAGCGGTTGCAGACGCACGAGCGTATCGACGAAAAAGCGGTAGCCGCGCGCGGTCGGAATCCGGCCAGCGCTGGTGTGCGGAGAGGTGATAAAACCCAGATCCTCAAGATCCGCCATCACGTTGCGGATGGTGGCCGGGCTGAGAGCGAGGCCAGCCTCCAGGGCCAGGGTACGGGAACCCACCGGCTGCCCGTCACGGATATAGTGCTCTACCAGGACGCGCAGAATGTGCTGTGCGCGCTCGGAGGGAACGGGGCGGGTCGTTTCACTGCTCATGCTTCAGGGATCAGGAATCTTGCAGGAACGCGTACTGGTAGCGAGGCACGCTAGCAACCGCCTGCGGCGGGTGTCAAGGCAAGGAGCATCATCGAAAACCGGCTATCGCTGCTTGCCGCGGCGTGGCTGGACCCTTTATGTTGCGCATAGCTGCTGCGCCCGGATTGCGGGCGTAAAACCGTTCCTGCACCGGGGCCTCCTGTGACCAGTAAGAAAACGCGCGCCGCACGCTTTGGCACCATCGCACTGATGGGCAACCCGCAAGACCGGCGCACGCTGGATTCCATGCAGGTGCTGACCACACATCTGCTTGCCGCCGGCCTCAAGGTACAGGCCAGCGAATCGCTGCGCAGCCGCGCGCTGCCCAGGCAGGTGCGCCGGGTGCCCGACACGAAGATCGCCAACGGTGCGGACCTGGTGATCGCGATCGGCGGCGATGGCAGCATGCTCTATGCCGCCCGACGCATTGCGGGCCGCCAGACTCCCCTGCTTGGCATCAATCGCGGCCGGCTGGGATTTCTCGCCGACGTGGGTCCGGAGCACATGCTCGCTCGTGTCGACGAGGTTCTGGCCGGCAAATACGTCAGCGAACAGCGCATGCTGCTGCTGGTCGATCTGAGACACGACGAGGAAATCGTGTCGAGCAGCATGGCGCTCAACGATGTGGTCATCAAACGGCACGCCACCGGTCGCATGTGTGAGTACCAGACATTTGTTGACGGACAGTACGTAAACACTCACCTGGGCGACGGCTTCATTGTCTCCACGCCCACCGGTTCTACCGCCTATGCGCTGAGCTGCGGCGGTCCCATCGTCGAACCCAGCCTCGAGGCACTGTTACTGATTCCGATCTGCCCGCACACCCTCAGCGACCGGCCACTGGTGATCCCTGCCACGCGCGTTGCCGAAGTCCGGCTGCGGGCCGCGCAGTCCGAACACGCCGACGTCAGTTGTGACGGCGAGCCGGTCGGGCAGCTCGGCCCGGGCGGAAGTATCCGGGTACGTGCAGCGAAAGAACGGATCGAACTCATTCACCCGGTCGGCTACGACTACTTCGGCATCCTGCGCAGCAAACTGCTCTGGGGGCGCGATGCGCGCGAGAGCACACCAATCCACCTGCCCCAGAAGACTGATGGTGCCTAGTGCTGCGTGAGTTGCAAATCCGCGATCTGGCCGTCATCGAAGCAGTCGCAATCGAGATCGGCCCCGGCTTTACGACACTGACCGGCGAAACGGGCGCCGGAAAATCCATACTCATCGACGCTCTGGCGCTGGCGCTTGGCGAACGCAGTGATGCGCTCGCGATCCGCAGCGGCGCGGAGCGCCTCGAAGTAAGCGCCACCTTCGACACAGCAGATAACCGCGCTGCCAGCACATGGCTGCTTGAGAATGAACTCGGTGAGGAATCCGGCGACTGCGTCATGCGTCGCGTGGTGGGCAGCGACGGGCGCTCGCGCGCCTGGATCAATGGACGACCCGTTCCGGCGCAGACGCTGCGTGAACTGGGCGGCCTGCTGGTGGACATCTGTGGCCAACAGGACTATCAGTCCCTGCGCCACAAGGGTACGCAGCGCGAGGTGCTCGACAGCACGGGAAACACCCTCGGCCTGCGGGATGCGGTGCGCAACGCATGGCACAGCTGGCGAGCTGCCGAGCAGGAATACCGGGAATTGCTGACGCGTGAGCGCGACCGCGACAGCCGCCGCGAACTGCTGGCGTTTCAGGTCAGTGAACTGCAGGCGCTCAATCCGCGCGAGGGCGAATACGCCGAAGTTGAACGCGAACATCGCGCACTGCGCCACCGGACGCAGATCGCCGCTGCGCTCCACACAGCGCTGGGGCGCGCCTATGACGACGACAGCGGTTCGGCGCAGGCCGCGGTCGCCGCTGCGCGCCAGGCGCTCAACGAGGTCCTCAGCTTCGATCCAGGGCTGGACGCGGCTTTGCAGATGCTCACCGAGGCCGACATCCGGATTCGCGAAGCCGCCGACCTGATCCGGCAGCGCATGGACACCATCGACCAGGACCCGGCCCGTGAAAGCGAACTCGATGATCGGCTGGCAGCGCTCCAGGAAGCGGCACGAAAGCATCGCATCACCACGGACGAGCTGCCCGCGCTTCAGGTGCGACTCAGCGATGAACTGGCGCAACTGGGCAACTACGCCGAGACCTGCAGCCGCCTGGAAAACGTCGCCGCCGCGAAGCGCAGCGCGCTGAACACGCTTGCAGCACAGCTCACCGTCCGGCGCGCCGAGACCGCCACAAAGCTCGCGACAGCGATCACGCAGAACATGGCTACACTCGGCATGGCCGGCGGCGTGTTTGAAATACGCATCCGGCCACTACCGGATGCGGCCATCGGCCCGGAGGGCGTCGACGACATCGAGTTTCTGGTCAGCACCAATCCCGGTCAGCCACCGGCGCCGATGAGTCGCGTCGCCTCGGGCGGCGAGCTGTCGCGCCTCAATCTGGCCGTTCAGGTGGTTGCCACGGCAACACACGGTGCGCCAACGCTGATTTTCGACGAGGTCGATGCCGGTGTAGGCGGCGCCGTGGCAGAAATCGTCGGCCGCAAGCTGCGCGAACTGAGCGGCCAGCGTCAGGTGCTTTGCGTCACGCATCTGCCGCAGGTCGCGGCACAGGCCAGTCAGCATTTCACAGTGCGGAAGCAGGCCGTGCGCGGCAAGACCAGTACTTCGGTACAGAAACTCGATGCAGCGGAGCGCGTGGAGGAAACCGCACGGATGCTCGGTGGCCTGAACATCACGGCACAGACCCGAGCACACGCACAGGAAATGCTCGCTGCTGCTGCAGCGCCAGCCCCCGGGAAGCCCCCGAAGACCGCTGGCCGGCGGCGTACGCCGGCCTGAACGCCGGCCTGGCTCAGTCTTTTTCCTTCCTCGGCCGCACGTACAGCACCAGGCTGTGATCGACCAGTTCGTAGCCGTGCTTGCGGGCAATCTCCCGCTGCAGGCGCTCGATTTCGTCGCTGGAGAACTCGATGACCCGACCCGTCTCACCGCACACCATGTGGTCGTGATGCTTGCGGGAGCCGATCTCGAAAACCGAATGGTCGCTGGAGAAATTGTGGCGAGTGACGAGCCCCGCGTTCTCGAACTGCGTCAGCACCCGATACACGGTAGCCAGGCCGACTTCCTCACCCGCCTCGACCAGGCGACGATAGATTTCTTCCGCGCTGAGGTGCTGGGCGCCCCCCTGCTGCAGGATTTCAAGTATCCGCAACCTGGCCGTCGTGGCCTTGAGCCCCGCCTTGCGTAGATCGTTGATCTCCATCAGCAGCTTCGATCGGCTATCATCCGCCCGGATTATCCACCAGCTATCCCACAGCTACCAGCACCGAAACATGGGGCGGATCCTGATGCGCAGCCTGCTGACCAGACTCCTCATTTCCTTATTGCTCTGCGGCCTGACGACGGCCTGCGTGTACCGCGTCGACGTGCAGCAGGGCAATCTGCTCGACCAGACCGACATCGACGCCGTACAGATCGGCATGACCCGCAGCCAGGTACGCTTTCTGCTCGGCACACCGGTTGCCGGCACGGGGTTTCGCAAGGATCGCTGGGACTACATGTACTACCTGAAGCCGGGCAGGGGCAATAAAGCCCTGCAGCACTGGGTAATCATCTGGTTCGACGGCGATACCGTCCGCAAGATCGATCAGGACGTACCAATCGACAAACCGTCCTGAGGCATGCGCTACCGGCCGCTACGGCCGAGCACGGTGCCCTGTGCGACCGCTTCCCGCCTCGCCGTGCGCGGATCCTTGAGGAGCGGCCTGTAAACCTCGAGCCGCTCGCCCTGCCGCAGTACGCGCTCCCCGCTGATCTCTCGCCCATGGATACCCAGCGGACAACGGTCCGGATCAATTTCGGGGAATTCCGCAAGGAGATCCGACGCCTTCAGTGCTGCGCGCGCCCGGGTGCCAGCCGGCACGCTCAGTGATCTGACCACCTGCACATCAGGTCGCGCATAGGCCACCTGCATCTCTATGAGCTCAGCCATAGAGCTTCCTGGCGCGACTGACGAAAGCGTCCACGAGCCCGCCGCAGGTCAGTTCGAAAGCCGGCCCGAGCAGCAAATCGCGCGTCGTGCCGGCAAATTCGAAGTTCACCCGCAGCTCGATACGACAGCCGTTTTCACCAAGCGGCACCAGCGTCCACTCCCCGTGCAGACTGCTGAATGGCCCATCGACCAGGTCCATGGTCATCCGGCGCGGCGGCTCGAGCACATTGCGGGTGGTGAACGTAGCCTTGAATGGCCCCTTCGACAGTGAAAGGCTCGCCAGCACCGAATCGGCTCCCCGCTCCAGCACGGAGCTGCCGGTGCAGCCGGGCAGAAACTGCGGATAGGCCTCGAGATCAGACACCAGCGCATACATGGCGGGCGCCGGATACGGCACGATGGCGCTGCGGTGAACTTCACGCATGTGGAACGATTTCGCTTCCGCTATCCAGACAAACTTGGCAGGATTGTTGCCGAACTGCGCCTCGCCGACAATTCACCCATGAACTCAGCCAAAACCAGCAAACCGGCCAAAAGCGCCGGATCCAGCCTTATCGTCGAAAATCGCAAGGCGCGCTTCGACTATTTCATCGAAGACCAGATAGAGGCCGGCATCGCGCTGACCGGCTGGGAAGTAAAGAGCCTGCGCGCCGCACGCGGCAACCTGAAGGAAGCCTACGCGATCTTCAGGGATGGCGAGGTGTGGCTGCTCGGCGCCAATATCGCGCCCCTGCCCTCCGCCTCCACCCATGTAGACCCCGACCCCGTGCGCTTGCGCAAGCTCCTGCTCCACCGCCGCGAGATCGACCGGCTGCGCAGTAACGTCGAGCGTGACGGCTACACGCTGGTGCCACTGGCGATGCGCTGGGACAAGGGCAAAGTCAAGGTCACGCTGGGGCTCGCCAAGGGCAAGAAAAGCCAGGACAAGCGCGACACCATCAAGGATCGCGACTGGCAGCGGCAGAAGAGCCGCCTGCTGCGTCGCGGGTAGGAGCGCCCGCAGCTGCGGCTTCAGTCGCGACCCACGCCCTTGTCTTCCCCGACCGCAGCCCCAATAATCGGCTTACCGGGGGCGACATGGTTTCGACGTGGGTTACAAACCTCTGGGTGCATGCCGAGGTGCAGATCACCTCGTAAATCCATCTGCAAACCTTATAGTTGCCAACGACGACAACTACGCTCTCGCTGCTTAAAAACCAGCGCTAGAGCCTTCTGACCGGGTCCGTGCTTGTGCGGTCCGGAGCCAGGAGTCATCAAACACAAGCTCGCCCGAGGGTTCGTCCAGGACCCGACGGTTAACTGCCTATTACTGGACTGGCTGTCAGTTGTCCCTGTCCGTCGGGTAGCTGCCAGCAAGAAAAAAGGCGGAATACGCATGTAGATCCTTGAGCAGCGGACTTGCGGACGCGGGTTCGATTCCCGCCGCCTCCACCAATTGACCTACCAAAGCATTCCGAAGACGTCCTATAACCCACTGGAAACAGTGGGTTTTTTTATATATATTGTCCGACATGGTTGTTTGCCTTCCGCCCGAATCTGCCCCCACAAGTGGGGCAACTCTCGGGGCAACAGGAGGCAGTCACAGGGAGTTGCCCCCACATGCCGTTGACCGATAGCGCAATCCGTTCTGCCAGGCCGCAAGCCAGGAGCATCAGGCTGTTCGACGTCGGCGGCCTGTACCTCGAAATCAGCCCTGCTGGCGGGAAGTGGTGGCGCTGGAAGTACCGCTTTGACGGAAAGGAGAAGCGCCTGTCCTTCGGCGTCTATCCCGACGTGAGCCTGAAATCCGCCCGAGATCGACGCGACGAGGCACGCAAGCTGCTGGCGAGCGACGTCGATCCGGGCGAGCAACGAAAAGCGATCAAGGCGGCCAAGGGCGACCGGGCCGCCAACAGCTTCGAAGTCGTCGCGCGGGAGTGGTTCGCCAGGTTCTCGCCTTCCTGGGCCGAGACCCACTCCAGCAAGATCCTGCGCCGGCTCGAACGGGACATCTTCCCGTGGATCGGCGCGCGGCCGATAGCGGAGATCACCGCGCCCGAAATACTGTCTGTTCTAAGGCGCATCGAATCGCGCGGCGCGGTCGAAACCGCACACCGCGCATCGCAGAACTGCGGGCAGGCATTCCGCTACGCAGTGGCCACCGGTCGCGCCGAGCGCGACCCCACGCGCGATCTGCGCGGCGCGCTGCCACCGACCCGGGGAACCCATCTTGCCTCCATCGTCGAGCCGAAGGCCATCGGCGAACTGCTGCGCGCGATCAATGGTTACAAAGGCGCCCTCATCACCAAGTGCGCCCTGCGCCTCGCCCCGCTCGTGTTCGTGCGCCCCGGCGAACTGCGGCGGGCCGAGTGGGCCGAGTTCGATCTCGACGGCGCCGAATGGCGCATCCCGGCCGCGCGCATGAAAATGCGCGAGCAGCACATTGTTCCGTTATCCACCCAGGCCGTCGAAGTCATGCGCGAGCTGAGGCCGCTGACCGGCAAGGGTCGGTATGTATTCCCCGGCGCACGCACCAATGGCCGCCCCATGAGCGAGAACACCGTCAACGCCGCCCTGCGCCGCCTGGGCTACGCGTCGGATCAAATGACCGGCCACGGATTCCGCAGCATGGCCTCCACCCGACTCAACGAACAAGGCTGGCACCGCGACGCGATCGAGCGCCAACTTGCGCATGCGGAACGCGACACCGTGCGCGCGGCATACAACTTTGCCGAGCATCTGTCTGAACGCAAGAGGATGATGCAGTCGTGGGCGGACTATCTCGACACCCTTCGTATCGGCGCAACCGTCATCCCGCTCACACGCACCGCCTGACCGACTCGCGAGAGCGCCATCACTGAGCCGTCCGTAGAAACGGGGGCGAACCAGCAGTAGGGGCTGGAGAACGAGATCCGATTCGATAAAGAAGACCCGCATGGGCAGGTCCTTCTTCATCTGATTGCGCGCCAAGGCGGATGAATCTGGGCACTGGCAAGTAGTGGTCAGCTTGGTTCGTTAATGTTTAATTCGCGCTGTCGCACGGCAGTGGTGTCACGAATGCTTTGATTCCAACCCAGGCTTAGATCGCTGCTGTCGAGCGATTAGCGGCCTCGTAACTGTGTACCAAACGAGAATCGCCCCTACCACACCACAAACGGCACCTGTGGCCGCGGTATATAGGGCACGATGAAACGTTAGTGTTCCATCTTGGTAGTCCAGACAGGAGAACGTGACGAATTCAACCAGCGTAAAGCTCCCTCCGAATAGGACTAGGTGACCTAGCAGCGATGTATAGCACCAGCGAAGAAATGGTCGGATTCTCATAGGGCAACCTAACGCTGTGCTCACCGGACCGTGAGCGGAGCGGCAAACTGTGCGAAAAGAGCGCAACGCGCGACGCACAATTTGCCGCGGAGTCTCACGGGTCCGGTGCAGCTACTTGTTATACGCATTTTCGATTACCGAATTCAGAGACGCCAGTTTTCCGTCGCAAAGACGTAGGGTCATGTCCTTTATTTCATTTCCTTCTGCATATTCAAAAGCGAAGTCTGCATGCTCCGCGCTAAACCAGGTGCGGACTAGGCTCGCGCTTTCTTCGCAATACCTAAAATGTCCCAACCCGTGTTTGATCTCAAGCTTCAAATTGCCCGAGCTGTCAAAAATAAGAATTGCCGTACCGGGAAGCCCATTGTTCGAAAGGCCCACGAATAGAGAATTATCTTTCGAGGAAAATATTTGGTCAAAGCTGACGTTGCCGTATCTTCCGACCAGTTGATCATCGGTATAAATGTCGACTGTGAACGAGGGATACTGTTGGTCATTCGTCGCGTCCACGATCCTCAGTATTTTTGTTTTTCCAAATTGGTGGACAGTTTCCGTTTTCTCTTTCCGAAACGACCAACTGTCCGCCAGAGCCCCTGCATTCAGGATGCTAAGAAGGAGACTCGCATACACGGCAGGTTTAAGCGTACGATGGCAATTCATGCGTATAACGATCGAGCTCACCGGCGCCAGCGGCTGGCGCGCGGGTTGCCCTTGCAAGCCGCGTGACAGACGCGTCAGGCGACCGGTGGAGCGACTGGTTAGGTTTCATGCCCACGGCTTAAGAACATCCCATGCAATCTTCGCCAGAAAGAATATTGTCCCAACCAGGATCAACTTTCCAATGGCCGATCTTCGTTCTGTTGTGCGAACCGAAAACGGGAAGTCGTCCGCGGTTGCTATCGGATTGTGGAGCGTAAATATGTACTTGCCTGTTTCTGCGTCGATTGCCAGGCACTGCACCCTCTTGAAAAGCATCCGCTCGGTATTCAGGGCTGCCTCACTTATCGCCGCGTAAGGAATTGACCAATCCTTGAACGTTGCTTCGTCTGGCCCTAACGTGAGCTCCCCGAGTTCGCCGCGTGACCACTCAATTACGCCGTCGAATCGCCGTTCTAGGCGCAGCCCTGTCACCGTAAGATGCTTGTCCACAAATGTGTCCGAGAAACCTAACGATTGAGTTGAGCGGCCGCGCTCAGCCGTGCCAGGCGCGCTCTGCGCGCACAATGACCGGGCGACGCGGAGCGCGCCTCGCGATGATGCGTCACGGGCCGCTCGAACGATTGGTTAGCCGTCACAGGCGCCACCAGGCCATATGAGAGGCGGCATGATCCCAATATAGGTGGATCGAGTCGCACTCACCGTCACTCAGTGTGAGGCCAATGGCCCCCGTAATTACTTTGCAGCCGGGTAAGGGTTCATCCATGGGGCTGCAATTCTGAGGAGTGGCGATCAGCTCAGCCGGCAACTGGCAGATAGCATCCTGTCTGGAGGGGCCTACACCAAACTCTAGGACCTGCACTGCTGCGGAGGCGCCTCCGCGCTCAATGGAGATTTCTACCTTACTCTCGCTCTGCACGAGCGTGGCGCGATCAATGACTCCATCCCCGTCAAAGTCGCCCCGAACAACGCTGGAGTCAGGGTGAGGAGCGCCCGCCGCAGCCGATGCTGCGACGAACGAAACCGCTAGTGCCAATACAAGCGAATTCATGACGGCTAACGCCCGAGTTCAGCGGCCGCCCGCCGATCCATTGTGATGTGCACTTTATCGTTCACGGTCCGCCTGCAACGAGTTGTTAGATGCCATTGCGTGGAGAGTTATCAGCCTTGGTAGGCCGACGATATCCGAACCCTTCCATAATTGAGTAGATATGCTCCGTCCTAAGTGGCTTCACAACCAGGAAGGCAATACCAATCGCGAGAATGGCGATTCCAGTTACAGCGAACATCACCCGCTCGTCTGGATCGCCGAATGCAGAGATGCAAAATACTACGCCGACGAGCACCGACATGACGCCGAAGGCGCGTGCGAACACGTTCATCAGGCGAACATGCCAACGTATGTATTTCTCGCTCAGTAGAAACACTACAACTCTCCTCGAGGCTGGACCGCGCAACCTACGCGCAATGTAACGCCCACAATTCTCATGGCATCTAACGCTGGAAATCAGCGGCGCGGGTACCGCGTCCGCTGCATTGACTTGTTAGAGCCCGCACGCTCAAGTTGAATACGGTGCTTGGACAAGGCGCTGAGAGACCCACCAGATATTGCCATGCGGATCTTTGATGCCGCCTTGACGGTCGCCATAGGGCATGTCGCTGACCTCCATCTCCAGCGTGCCACCGGCCGCCAGCGCCTGTTCCATGGCCTTGTCAGCGTCCTCGACGTAGATGTAGCAGGCCGTTGGCATGGGTGCGTACTGGCCACCAGCCTCGCTTGCCATGATGGTGGATGTGCCGATGCGAACCTGCGCATTGGCAATGCAGCCGTCGGGGCGCAAGCTGCGAAGCACCTCGGTGCCACCAAAAGCTTTGACAAGGAACGCAACGAATTGGTCGGCACCCTTGACGAAGAAGTATGGCGTGATCGTATTGAAGCCGGGCGGAACGTACATGATTACCTCACGGTTTCTTGCGGGCGCTAACGCTCCCGCTAAGCTGCAACGCCATAAATATAATTCTTTACACAAGAGATTGGCGTTGTCTGCTTGAGCGGGGATGTTATGTTTGCATTCACCATACGCGAATCAGAGTTGTACGCAGTGTTTGGGTAGCCCTGCCTTTGCATTTTGATTGCCGCGCGTCTTTGATTTAATGTTTTCATAATGTCTTATTTCGTTGTCTATATCCATGTTAAAGGCGAAAAAAGTAAACCTCTGTCTCCTTCTCAACCCACCCAACCCACCATGCGACACCAGGATTTGACTCAGTTCCCACACCAGAAAAACCAGTTTTTGAATGCACTAGATATTCAGGTGCCGCCTCCGTTACCAAAGCCTCTTTTTACTATTAGCTGGTTTTCTTTAGATGCTGACAATTTATTTAAATATAGAGACTCTAGAAACTCCACTTGATTAACTGCGGAAATTCTAAGCTGGCCTTCCAACCAGAATTTGTCAATGCCACCACTGATATTCTGGTTGCCATAGGAAAATTTTTTAAGGTATTTCTGCATTCTTACTTCGCCAACTTCTCTGGCGATTTGTTGAAATACGGGAACAGCTGAAACTTGTATTGCCCCTCTTAAGGTCAAGTCTCTTTCCCATTGCTTCATGGCTCTTGGCTTTCCGTCCCATTTGAAAACCTGATGCTCATTCTTTATGACACCAGTTTCTAGGCCGATAATTGCGTTGGGGATCTTAAATGTTGATGCTGGAAGATATTCCTTTGATGCACGAGCTAAGTCATTGGTAGCGCAGGATTTACTGCTACTTTTACAAAGCACGAAGACACCATTGACGGCTTCGGCAGAGAACTCTTTGTTCCAAGACGTATTTTCTGTAATTGAACCAGCTAATGCCGTACTCGAAAGACACGCGATAATTACATATGCGGCAAATGTTTTCATGGCACCTTCTTGGTGGCTAACGCCTGAAGCTCACCGGCGCCAGCGGCTGGCGCGCGGGCAGGCTTGCGTCTGCAAGCCGCGTGACAGGTGATTCAGTCAACGTAGAGTGGATGCGTCCGTTAAACGCCTGGCGCACTCTGGCATCGCAGATCGCTTGCGCAGTACTGCCGGGTTCGTGAAGCCGTTGGGTGCGCTGCCGAGGTCAATCTTCCGCCACTTCAGGCTTCACGGCCACAATTCATGAAGGATGGTCGGGTCCAGCAGGCGTTGATGTCCCAACCTGGCGACAGAACCGGTGACCTGCAGTGCTGCGAAGCGAGCCAGCGATACTGGCTTTTCGCCATCGCACGGAGCACTATGCAACCCCAATCATCTGGGAATGCGAACTGAACTGTCTCTGCCACACCGACTACCGGATGGTCCGGCACCAGAGACCGCGTAATCTTAACCTTGAGTGAGACCGGCGGCTGCGCGCTTGAGACACTCGTGACAGACCGAACGGCAAACGCAAGAATCGCTGACCACCGTAAGAATATTGTTCGCTGGAGGATCCGGCCGTCCAATGGTCGTTATGCGGCGCACAGAACGTAGTCGGCGGAAAGAGGCTGTAAGAATTCCGTAGCACGCTGAAACGCACGGCGTGGGACCAGAACAGCACGTTCACGCCGCAAAGACGCTTCCTTCACCACCCGCTTTTCGGGATCTTGAGCGGATTGCCGCGCCCCGGATAGTTCGGTGCCCGTGAATAGTTGCCCAGCGCTCCCGCTCCTCTAATTTCAATCGGGCTCCTGCCGGTGCGAGAAGGCGACTAGCACGGTCGCAAGGAGAAGGAGCCGAATCATCTGTTCTGAATCTAACTATATCTATACGGACTAAATTCCGTTTGCCATCCGGACTTTTTATGGGAAATCATGGGAAACCCATTTGCGATCAGATGGATAGAGTGAATAATAAAAAAAGATAAACGCGGCGTAGGAGATCATCACCATGGCACCCTCCCCGTTGCTCGAAAAAGTCCGAGCCTGCATCCGTGTGCGGCATTATAGCCCGCGGACTGAAAGTGCCTACGTGCACTGGATCCGCCGGTACATCCTGTTTCATGGCAAGCGACATCCCGCGGAAATGGGCTCAGCCGAAGTTCGCGAGTTTCTCGATTATCTTGCCGTGCAAAAGAAAGTCGCGGCGAGCACTCAGAATCAGGCACTGGCTGCCGTTCTGTTTCTCTACAAAGCAGTACTGGACCAGGAGATAGGCTGGATTGAGGACGTGGTGCGTGCCCGAAGGCCCACTCACCTGCCGGTCGTACTTTCACGCGGGGAGCTGGGCCAGGTACTGCAAGAGCTGGCGGGCACCGAAAGCCTGATTGCGCGGATGATGTACGGCAGCGGCATGCGCTTGCTGGAGGCACTCACGCTGCGCGTAGGAGATCTCGGTTTTGATTACCACCAGATCACGGTGCGCTCTGGAAAGGGCATGAAGGATCGAGTGACAATTCTACCCGAGGGTGTCCTGCCGGACTTGCGGCAACACCTGGAGCGTGTGCGGCGACTGCATGATCGAGATCTCGCCGAAGGCTTTGGCCATGCCCCGCTCCCCGACGCGCTGGCGCGTAAGTACCCGACAGCGGCCATCGAGTGGCGCTGGCAGTTCGTATTTCCGTCCAAGACCCGTTCACGCAGCGCTGAAGACCCCTGCTGGCGTCGCTGGCACGCTTCGCCGAGCAACCTGCAGAAGGCAATCAAGACAGCTGCCCAGCGCGCCGGCGTTGATCGGCGCGTCTCCACGCACACCTTGCGCCATTGCTTCGCGACGCACCTTCTGGAGGATGGCTATGACATCCGCACGGTCCAGGAGTTGCTCGGACACTCGGACGTGAAGACCACCATGATCTACACCCACGTCATGCAGAAAGGCGCACGCGCTGTGCGCAGCCCGCTAGACCGGACAACCGGATAGACCGACCATTTCCTAAGTCATCACTGGATCGAGGAATGCCGGCAGGTCAGGACATACGCGACCGTCAGCAGTGCTGACACCTCGAACCGGCCGTGCGCTCTGGCCCACCGCATGAGGCCCTGTCTCAGCCTCTCCACTGCTGTTGCAGACGACAAACAGATGGCGCAGCATCGGTGCGTCCAAATTCACGTTGGCTGTGTCAGCCCGGTTGATGCCCGTTACGCATCGCCCGAAACCGGTCAGATCTCCTGAAAACCGGTGGCCGCAAGGCTCGGAGATTTCGTCAGACTTGAGACACGATACGTTTGTCCTGCCCCAGTCGAGCTTGCAGAACCGTAGCGGCATCTGCCGAGACACCACTGCTGCAATCTCGCCCGCATCCTGCCCCAGCATCGCTGCGCCAACCGCGTCGTCACTACGCGGCGCCAGCCAGTAGTGACGACGCGCATACAGCCCCAGCACACAAGCGTTGTGCCGGGGCTGTCGCAAGTGACAACCCCACGTGACGACCTCTCTGGAACGTCACAACCTCGGACCGCGCAACGCGGTCTGCCCCTCGCCCGCGCCTCTCTACGGGCCACATCAGCAATAGCGCCACCGGCGCACCCAGAGCCTTGGGTCAATGGCTCAACCGATGGATCGCCTTCCCACAGGAAGCGCCATCGACGCCAATGCCGCGTGCCGCGGCGGCCAGTAGTTACTCGGCACGAAACGGGAGTGGTGTCCCGTGTCCCTTGTGGTTTCCGTAACGCTCAGGCGTTCGGGACGGACAGAAACACTGACCAGATATGCATTACACCAGCGACAGAAAGCGAATCGAAAACCCTGGGGCAACGGATGGAAGGCAGAACGAAAGGCAGACGAGAAGCGAATGCGGAATCTGAACTATGAGTTGAAGCAAATGTGCCGGCGCAACCGCGACGGCAGCTTCGCGACCCAGCGCGATCGCGAGCGCGTGCTCGACCTGGTGGCAAACCAGCTTCATGAGTTGGGCTACCGGCACATGGCTGCAGCAAGCCTCAAGCCCAAGCACGTCGAGCGCTTGGTCGAACGCTGGCAAGCCGAAGGCCTGGCTGTGGGCACGATCAAGAACCGGATGGCAGAGCTGCGCTGGTGGACAGAAAAGATCGGCAAGCAAAACGTCATGACCCGCGACAACGATCATTACGGCATCGGCCATCGACAGTACGTCACCAACGTCAGCAAGGCGCGTCAGCTGACCGGAAGCGAGCTCGCCCGGATCACCGACCCCTTTACGGCAATGTCGCTGCGGTTGCAGGCCGCCTTCGGCCTGCGCCGTGGTGAGTCGATCAAGATCCGCCCGGCGTGGGCCGATCGGGACAACCGGCTGGTACTCAAGGACACCTGGACCAAGGGTGGGCGGGCGCGCGAAATTCCGATCCGCAACACTGAGCAGCGCCAGCTCCTTGATGAAGCCAAGGCCCTGGCCGGCAGGGGCAGCCTCATTCCGGCCGAGCGAAGCTACGTCGAGCAGTTACGCCGCTTCGAGTATCAGTGCGCTGCGGCCGGCGCACACCGCATCCACGGCCACCGCCACCAGTACGCACAGACGCGTTACCGCGAACTGACCGGCTGGCCGGCACCTACGGCCGGTGGACCACGGGCTAGAGATCTCACACCCTCAGAACGCGAGGCCGACCGCGAAGCGCGACTCACGATCAGCCCAGAGCTGGGGCATCAGCGCGAGCAGATCACCGTGGTGTATTTAGGTCGGTAAGTCTGCCGTATCGCTCGACCGAACCAACCCCGGGGCAGCTGTCAGCACTGCTGACAGTCAAAAAAGTGCCCGGGCAACCGTGCCGCCTGACGTTCGTCCGGCAACAGCTGCAGAACTTGGACGTACCGTGGGAAGTCCGCTTTGAATGATCATTGTTATATTTTAGCCTCGATTCGTCCCTTATAAGGAAACGAACTTGCCACTAAAAATAGTTTCTGTTATCTTTTTTGCGCATTTCGTCTCTATTCGAGAACTACATTGAGCGTAAAGTATCATTCGCAGACCAAGACACTAGGCCCACGCGCGGCGCAGCTCTTCACCGAACTGAACGAACGGTGCCGGTCTACGTTCACCTTGGCGGATGTGCGCTCAATCACCGGGCTGTCGGCGTCATCGGCCCGCAACCTGGTGCACAAGGCCCAACAACGGGGCTTGGTGACACGGCTGAAACCAGGTCTCTACAACCTAGTGCCCTTCGAACTCGGCCGTGCTACCGAATATATCGGCAGCCCGTACCTGATTGCGCGTGAACTCGCCGGCACGGCACCCTACTTCCTGTCACACGGTACGGCACTTGAACTGCATCGCATGGTGACCCAGCCGAACTTCACCATCTATGTGTCATGCACGCGGCGCGTCCGCCCACAGACGGTGGGTGGCTACGATTTCCGCTTTATCCACATCACCACAGAACAAGCCTTCGGTGTGGTGAAGCACTGGATCGACAAAGAGCGCTTCGTGATGATCAGCGACATGGAGCGCACCATCATCGATGGTCTACGACACCCCGCGTTTGCCGGTGGCATTACCGAAGTCGCCAAGGGCTTGTGGATGAAGCGCGATGTGCTGAATGCCGAGCGGCTGGTGGACTACGCACAACGTCTCGGCGTCGGCGCGGTTGTGCGTCGCCTTGGCTACCTGCTTGAGCACTACAGCCTGGCCGATGCTTCAATGCTCGCCTCGTTGCGCGACACGTTAACGGCAACCTACCAGCGACTCGACCCGCTACTGCCCGCCGAGGGTGCCTTCCTCGCACGCTGGCGGCTTCAGCTCAACGTGACTCCCGAAGAGCTCGATGCCGTGAGGCTTGGCTGATGATCCCTCAACGCAACATTTCGTTGATCTCGAACACGCTGCAATCTGCTGGCGGGCGGCGCATCCCCGAAGCCGTGATCGAACGCGACTACGTGCTGGCCTG
Source organism: Chromatiales bacterium (assembly GCA_024234935.1). NCBI lineage: Bacteria > Pseudomonadati > Pseudomonadota > Gammaproteobacteria > Chromatiales > Chromatiales bacterium. The sequence continues at coordinate 323,240 of JACKNI010000001.1, read as the reverse complement.
GTTTCTGACGGGTCTGGCCGGCCATCCGCTGCGCGAAGTGCTCGCCTTCAAAGGCGGTACCGCGCTGCGCCGCTGCTGGTTCGAGGACTACCGGTTTTCCGAAGACCTGGACTTCACGCTGACCCGACCAATCGCACTCGAAGAAATCCTGGCTGGCCTGAACGAAATCTTCACTGCGATTGAAGCCGCCTGCGGCCTTCGCATCGCCTTCGATTGCGAAGACCGCCACGGCCATCAGAACAGCTACACGTTCTATCTGCGTTACCAGGGGCCGCTCCCCGCTCCGAACGATGTCAAGGTAGACATCACGATCAACGAAGTCCTGTGCTACCCGTTACAGGATCGCCCGATCCAGCGTATCTACACGAGCTTCGACGACCTGCCGGAAGGACCGACCGTGAAGGTCTACGCTCTCGAAGAGATCGTGGTCGAGAAACTGCTGGCCCTGAGCGACCGGGCTCGCAACGAGCCGCGCGATCTGTATGACCTCTGGTATCTGTTCGGCGCAACCAATTTGCGAATTGCAGAGATGCGTGTCGAACTCGATGCCAAGCTGGCATTGCGACAACGTGTCGTTGCAGGCATGGAGCAGGCAATCGCCGCCAAGGAAGAGCGCCTGCGTCGGCTCTGGGCAAATCGTCTTGCACACCAGATGAGTCAGCTTCCGACATTCGATACAGTCTTTCGGGAAGTGCAGCGTGCCGTGCGGGCTGCCGCCTTGCCGAAGTCGAAAGCCTGATCTGTTACTGGCACAGCAGCGGTCAAGAGAAAAGCGCGTGTTCGACGCGCTTCCAGGCTCGCGACGGAATCGCACCGGGTGCGAAAACGATACGTCAACCGTGGGGCAATTTTGGGGGCAAGCGGAAAAAGCGAATCGGCGAAACTCCAGTACCCACAATACCTTGCAGTCAGGATGTGAGGGACGCCGCCTCCACCACTTCACGATCCGACGACATCCGATGACGACCGAAAAACCCGCTAAAACGCGGGTTTTTTCGCATCTGAAGCCCCAATGTTGCGTAAGCTCAGGGCGTTTGCGGCAATTCGTTCGGACGCAGGTCGAATACCAGCACTTCCGCACCCTCGCCGGCCGTTAGCTGCAGCCTCTGTGGGTTGCGCAGGCGCACCCCGTCACCGGCCTCCAGCTTCATGCCGTCGAGTTCGATGCTGCCGCGGGCGACATGCACAAAGGCATGACGGTTCTTGTTTAGCGTCAACGCGGTACCGTCACCATCGAACAGACCAGCGTAAACGTGGGTGTCCTGCTGAATGCGCAGCGAGCCATCGCGGCCATCCGGCGAAATGATCAAGCGCAGGCGCCCACGCTTGTCCGCTTCACTGAAGTGTTGCTGCTGGTAGACCGGTGCGCCACCGGTGTGGTCCGGCACGATCCAGATTTGCAGGAAGTGCACCGGCTCCTCCCTGGAGCCGTTGAACTCGCTGTGGGTAACGCCACTGCCGGCGCTCATCAACTGTACATCGCCGGGCCTGATCTGCGAGCCGGTACCCATGCTGTCGCTGTGCACCAGGACGCCTTCCAACACGTAGGAAAAAATCTCCATGTCGCGGTGCGGGTGGGTGCCGAAACCCTGGCCGGGTGCCACGCGATCCTCGTTGATCACGCGCAGGTCAGAAAAGCCAATCTGGCCCGAATCCCTGTAGTCGGCGAACGAGAACGTGTGGCGCGAGCTCAGCCAGCCGTGTTCGGCGACACCGCGGTCCGCAGCCTTGCTTACCTGCATCATGGTGCTTCTCCGTGTTGATGGGAGGTGAACGAGTGAGGCTCCGCAGAAATCAAAGCCTTCAGATGGCCTATGTCCCCTCCATGAAGCTGCTACTGTAGGCCAGCGGTTGTTGCCTATCAGGTTGCCGCCACCACCACCGCCACCGGCCGAGTAAGTCCAGCCGTTGCCATGCTGGCGGCCATTCCGAAAACCAGGGAGCAGATGATGAAGACGTACAAGGTCGGATACCTGATCGGCAGCATCGCAAAGGAATCCATCAACCGCAAGCTCGCCAATGCGCTGTTCAAGCTGGCACCGGCCCAGCTCCGCTTCGAGGAAATTTCCTACCGGGATTTGCCGATCTACAGCTACGACTATGACGCCGACTATCCCGAGGCCGGCCGCAAGTTCAAGCAGTGCATCGAGGGCTCCGACGCGATCCTTATCGTGACGCCTGAGTACAACCGCTCCGTCCCCGGCGGGCTCAAGAATGCCCTCGACTGGGCCAGCCGCCCCTGGGGCACCAACTCGTTGGCCAACATTCCGTCAGGCGTCATCGGCACCTCGCCAGGCGCAATCGGCACTGCCGTGGCACAGCAGCACTTGCGCAGCATCCTCGGCTTCCTCAACTCGCCGCAGATGAACTCGCCGGAAGCCTACATCCAGTTCAAGGACGGGATGATCGATGACGCCGGCAATATCGCCAACGCATCCACGGCAGAGTTCCTGCGCAACTACCTCAAGGCGTTCCACGAGTTCATCGGGCATGTCCTGACCGTGTTGCCGCGTGGCACCTGAGGTGGCTGCAACGCCACCGGTATCGGATGCCCGTCGTTCGTGCCATTGCTCGAAACCAGTAGCGGCCACGTGATCGAACTTGTCATACAGCAGCGGCGTCGCGACCTCGGCAGTTTCGAGGTCGGCCGTGTGCTGCCGTACGCCACACGCCGAATGGTCGGGCCCTACATCTTCTTCGACCGCATTGGTCCCAAGGACCTGCAGCCGGGACTGCCTCGCGAAGCGGACATTCGCCCGCATCCGCATATCGGACTGTCTACGATCACCTACCTTTTCGACGGCGAGATCATGCACCGCGACAGCGTCGGATCGGAGCAGGCGGTGCGTCCGGGCGAGGTCAACTGGATGACCTCAGGCAGCGGCATAACCCACTCGGAGCGCTTTGAGCACCTGCGCAGGGAAGGCGGGCGGCTCGACGGCATCCAGGCCTGGGTGGCGCTGCCGGACGAGCACGAGGACATGAATCCCGAGTTCTGGCACTACGACAGCGCGGCGCTCCCGGTGTTCGATAGCGACGGCGTGGTCGGGCGGCTGATTGCCGGCCGCCTGTCGGGTGTGGCCTCGCCGGTGCGCACCGAATCGCCGCAGTTCTACGTGCACTGGCAGCTGCGTGCGGGAGCGCGCGCATCACTGCCCGCCGAGTACCCGGAGCGCAGTGTCTACGTGGTCAGTGGGGCGGTTGACGTTGGTGGCCAGCGGATCGAGGCCGGCACCATGGCTGTGCTCAAGCCGGGCAAGGCCGCAACCCTTGCCGCCATCGGCGATGCCGTGGTCATGGGCCTGGGCGGCGAGCCCGTGGGGCCGCGTTACATCGACTGGAACTTCGTCTCCTCATCAAAGGAACGCATCGACCAGGCGCGCGAGGACTGGGCAGCCGGCCGAATGAAGCTGCCCGATCTCGACAACGGCGAGTTCATCCCGCTGCCACCTGCGATTAGCCAGGCGCACGAACCCGACCCGATGTCGTGAACGACCACAAGGGATGCTGCTGTAATCACACAGCAGGTCCGGCACCAATCAGCGGACCAAAGCATGGGCCTCGGCCGGTATCGATCGGCAACAGCGCTTGCCTAAAACGCTGCCGTCCTCAGAGCCCCGGCCGGAACACCATCAGCCAGAAGATCGCGAGCACGCCGGCGATAGAACCCAGCGCGAGATACTGCCAGCGACGGGCCAGGGTGTGGAATTGCGGCGGCAGAGGCGTCGCCGCGCGCGGCGACGCGAGCGAGGCAGCGGCCAGGGCCCTCATCCCCAGTTCAGCCTTCACGAGGTAAACCCAGCACATGCCCGCGAGGATGTAGAGGATCGCAACCGCCAGGAACCAGCGGGAGCGCAGCGAGTACTCGAGCTGAAGCATCAGCAAGTAGCCCGTCGTGGGCTGAATTACCGCGACCGGCCCGGCAATGAACCACTCGGCCCGCACCGCGTTGCGGATGGTGACAGCGATCGCTGCCACATCAGCTGAACGCAGGGACGTACGCACAAACCAGAACGCCCCAATGCCCACGCCGAACATCAGCGCTGAACTGACAACATGAACGAGACGAATCAGTTCGCCCGGCATGTCTGCCAGTATAGAAAGAACGCGGGCCACGTCGAGCCGAATGACCCGGGAATGGCTAAACTCGCGGGCTTTCCCCCATTGTTTTTGATGACAGAGGAGACTGGCATGCACCCAATGACCCGGCGAGCCGCACTTGGCGGCGTAGCAAGCCTCGGCACACTCGCGGTTGCGTCTGCGGGTGCAAAGACCTCGGCAACCGCTGTTCCGGAAGGTTTCAATCTGGCCGATCCACTGACGGCCTTGCGCGCTCACGTCAAGATGGTCGGCAGCCTGGGTACAGAGACCGTGCACACCTTCTTCCGGCTGAACCTCTATGCTGATCTTGGCACCGGCAACTTCGTGCCGCTGTTCACGATGAACAACATCCTGGTCGACTACTGGGATGCGAAGGGCAACGATCGCTACGAAATGCGCAAATATGAGGTGGGTTTTTATACGAAGTTCGACAGCCACGAGCCGCTTGAATACTTCGACAATCCCCTGACCGGCGAGCGAAGCAATATCCACCACTTCCGGCTCGGGCCTGTACCGCGAATTTATACGCCTGAGGGCATTACCGCGATGGGCTACACGCCGAAGGCGCTGCCGCTGGAATTGATCGGTGACCGGGTGTTTCTCGCCACGCAGTCCATCGAGAAAATGCCGGACATGGTGCGGCCCGGCGAAACCAACTATGTGAATTCATTCATGACCTTTTCGGCCCTGTTCACCGATATTGCCAATCCCCGGCTCAACTCCGCACCCATACATGCCCAGCTGCAGAACAAGAACCGCTGGCAGCCATGGATGGGCATGGGCGATCGTTCGGGCGGCACAGTCGCGCGCGGCTTCGGGGCCAAGATATCCGGACTTGATGCCCTGCCTTCGGACGTGATGACCGGCGTACGGCGCTTTGTGCCGGAGATACTCGACACGAAGAACTGGAAGGAATTCATGTTTGAAGACACCGAGTATCTGCGCGAGCGCGCCACCGCCGGATAATGCGGCACTAATGAGCGGCAAACTCCGCAATCCGTAGCGCAATCTCGCGATACCGGTCCTCGACGATATAGAACCCGGCCGGCTCCAGCAGCGCGTGCGCCTGCCCCTTGGCCCCGGGGATATGCGTCTTGATCGCATCCGGCCCCAGACTGCCGGTACCGAGGCTGGCACTGAAGAGCGTGAGCACCGGCTTCGTCCATTCGGCCAGCTTCTGCCATGCCTCCTTGTTGGCGATGCTGACTGGATCATCGGGCCAGATCGGCAGGATCATGGGGCAGCGTCGCGGACCGGTCTTGAAGGTCTCATCCGGGTACGGCGCGTCGTAGGCCGCAATGATCCCGGGCCCGAGTTTCTCGACGACGCCCATGTTGACCATCTCGCCCTGCGGAAACTTCGGCAGCGCGAACTGCTGCGCACGCCAGTTCAGAAACCATTCCCGCCCGCTGCCGCCCTGCCCTTGCGGCAACATGGTATTGCTCAATACGAGTCGGCCGAAGAATGCGGGATGCAGCGCCGCGATACGCAGGCCGAAGTAACCACCCCAGTCGAACAGATAGGCGGTCGCATCCCGGATTTGCAGTGTATCGAGAAAACACACCAGCCAGTCCACGTGTTGCTGAAAGCTGTAGTCCTCCGTGTCCGGCAGCTTGTCGGAACGGCCAAAGCCAATGTAGTCGGGCGCCACCACACGATGACCCGCCGCGACGAGCAGGGGGATCATCTTCCGGTACATGTACGACCATGTGCCCTGCCCGTGCATCAGCAGGATCACCGGCGCATCGACAGGTCCCTCATCCAGGTAGTGCATGCGCAGACTGCCAAAGCACGCATCGGGCAGCTGGCAATAGTGCGGCGCGAAACCGAATTCCGGCAGCTTGTCGAAGCGATTGTCTGGTGTACGTTTCACACCGGCCGCGTTCACCCGACTGCCCCCTCAGCAACAGCTGCCAGATGCGTCGCGCACTCCGGCTGATGCCCCTGCATCGAAAGGAATGCTGCTGCCGCAGCCGGCAAACAGGCCGAAGTGGCGGCTGAAGTCACCGATGAAATCGAAATGCGCTGCGAAACGGGTTTCATGCAACATCCGGAAGGTATTGCCGCAGACCGGAAACACGCGACCGGCTTCAATGCCGTGATGCTTGTCCAGATCGAATCGCAATGGCTGATCGGGCACGGTACCGCGATAGACCACGGCCTGCCCATGATCTTCGCAGGCATCTTCCAGTGCGGCGATCCTGAACAGTCGATACGTGGCCGAATAAAAACGGATAGCGCCGACCCGGGCAGCGAGTTCTGCATCGGTGACCGCCAGCGGCTGATCGGTGAGCAGGCGCGGATCCGCAAAGCCTGCCTGCCGCGACATGCGCAGGAAATCGTTCCAGTACAAGGCACCACCGAGGCACTCACCATAGAGTACGGGATCATTGCGTACCGATTCAGGAACACGCCGGTCGGCGTAGACGTCCGAGAAATAGAACTCCCCGCCCGGCTTGAGCAGGCGATGCACCCCGGCGAGCACGGCAGGCTTGTCCGGCGACAGATTGACCACGCAGTTGGAGACAATGACATCAAAGCTCCCGGGCTCCAGATCCAGTTCATCCAGGCGCTCGATATAGCCGCTCAGAAAACGCACGTTGTCAAAGCCAAACTGTTCGGCGTGCCAGCCGCGATGACCATCGGCAACCGCCAGCTGCTCGGCAGTCATGTCCACACCAACAACACTGCCCGTCGGTCCGGCCAGCTGCGCCAGCGCATAAACATCGCGCCCGGAACCACAGCCCAGATCGAGAATCCGGCAACCCGCGAGTTGCGGCGGACAGACCAGCCCGCAACCGTAATAGCGGTTCAGCACTTCAGGATGGATGCGTGACAGCAGCGGCTTCAGCCAACCCGGTACCTTGCTTGTATCGCAGCAAGCCGTGGTCTTGAGGTCTGCAGAGCCCTGCAGTTGCTTGCCGTAGTAGTCCTTGACGATGTCGTACATATCAATACACCCTCTCGCGAAACTTCGTGCCTAGCGCAGACGCCGGCTGGTAAAGCCGCCGACCAGTGCGGTACCCAGCAGGATCACGCTGCAGCCGCCGAGCATGGCGAGTGTAACGGTCTCATCAAGTAAGAGCGCACCCCACAGCATGCCGAATACCGGGATCAGGAATGCAACCGCCATGGCCCGGGTCGGACCGGCACTGATCACCAGCCGGAAGTAGTAGATGTTCGGGATGCTCGTACACAGTACGGCAAGCAGCACAACTGCCAGCCAGGAGTGCATTGAGGGCGACTGCTCGGGCCACTGCCACAATGACAGCGGCAACAGCAGCAGTGCGGCAAAAACAAGGCTGCCACCCGTTGTCACCCATGCATGTACGCCGGCGAGCTCCGTTTTCACGAAGTTCGCCGCCACCCCGTAGCACAAACTGGCCAGAAACGCGCCTGCGGTTGCCAGCAAGGCACCGCTCTGCGTGGAGGGTACTCCGCCGACCAGCAGCACGACACCGGAAAACCCGGTGACCAGACCGGCAACGCGGAGCAGCGTCGGGCGCTCCCGCAGCCATAGCCAGGCCAGAAATGCCGTGAACAATGGCGCAGTCGCATTGATGATCGAGGCAAAGCCGGCGGTGACATACAGGGTTGCATGCGCAAACAAAGAAAATGGCAGTGCGGCGTTGAATGCGCCAAGCAGCAGCAGTTTGAAAAAATTATGTCTGAACTGTTCCCGCCAGGCGGGATTCAGCAGGATTCCGGGCAGCAGCACCAGGGCAGCGATGGTCACGCGCATCGCAATCAGCGGTACCGCGCCGAATTCTCCGACGGTCATGCGCAGAAACAGGAAAGACCCGCCCCAGGCGGCAGCCATCAGGATGATCTGCAGGAATTCGGTGGGCGACATGCGGCGCGCAGCCAGTGGGGAGGCGCGGCGATATTAGCCGGTTGCAGATGGACGAGCCATGATCGAAGCGCCGATGCATGGCATAATGGCTTCAATCGTCGCCAACACGAAACATGGCGGCACCGCTTCACGATCCCGGATGAGCTGTGGCCCGCACTGAAAAAAACACTGACGCGCCAACCCGCCTCAGCAAGGCTGAACGCGCCTGGCTGCTCAAGTCGGCAACCTATGCATCCGTGTTCGTCGCCTGCAGTCTGGTTGGCGGCAAGGTTTGGGCATGGCTGGCTACGGACTCTGTCTCCATATTGAGCTCCCTCGCCGACTCCGTTCTCGATGTACTGGCTTCGCTGCTGACCTTCTGGGCCATCCGCTATTCGCTGGAACCGCCTGACCGCGAGCACCGTTTTGGCCATGGCAAGTCGGAAGGACTTGCCGCCCTGTTGCAGGCACTGATCATCAGTGGCTCGGGCGTATTCGTCTGCTATGAAGCCATACAGCGCCTCTTGGCCCCTGCACCGATCGCCCAGGCTGGCGCCGGCATAGCGGTGCTGGCCGTTTCAACCCTGGCGACAGTCGGCCTGGTCTTCTACCAGCACTTCGTGAAGAACAAGACGGGCTCGCTGGCCATTACCGCCGATGCAATGCACTACAAGACAGACGTGCTGGTCAATGTGGTCGTGGCGGGTGCGGTGGCAGGCACGGCAATGACCGGACTGCGCTGGCTGGACCCGCTGGTTGGCGGGGCCGTTGCCCTCTACCTGGTATCCGGCGCCTGGGGAATCGCCATGCATTCTCTCGACGTGCTGCTGGACAAGGAGATTCCCGAAGTCGACCGTCGCCGGATTCGCGATATCGCAAAAGCACATCCGGAAGTACTTGGTTTTCACGACCTGCGCACCCGGTTCAGCGGCTCCGGCTACATCGTGCAGTTCCACCTCGAACTCGATGCCGGCACCTCGCTGCATGAAACGCACGAGATACTCGATCAGGTGGAAGCCGAGATCTGGAAGGTGTTTCCCGACTGCGAAATCATCATTCACCCCGACCCGCTGGGTTTCGCGGAACGCCGCGACAACTTTGAGAAGCCGGCGGCAATCCTCGCCAGTTCCGGCGGATAGCAAGGCACCATGTGCGCTGGTCGTATTGCTGCGACCACTCTCGTTCTGCTGTTGGCAGCAGGCTGCAGCCAGTCGCTGACCATTCCGGACCGCGTTCCGGAACCCCTGGTTCAGGCCCTGCCGCTGAGCGCCGGCCTGTATTACACCCCGGCGTTTGCCGCTTACCACTACACCGAGCATGAGGACGGACAGGCGGCATGGGATATCGAGCTCGGGCCGGCCAACGTGGGTCTCTTCGACCGGCTCGGCAGTCGCCTGTTTCGCGATACGGCGCAGGTGAGCAAGCTGCCGACGGCGGCCAATCCGGCTGCGGTCGATATCATCATTGAACCGGTCATTGATGCCTTCGAGTTTTCCTTGCCAAAGAACTCGGCGTCGGACCAGTATGCGGTCTGGATCCGCTACACTCTCAGAGTGTACGGACCCGAAGGTGAACTGATCACCGCATGGAGTCTCAGTGGCTATGGGGAAGCCCGCGAGAGCACCCTGAAGCCGGCTCGCTCAATGGAACAGGCGACTGTCCTCGCCATGCGCGATGCGGCTGCTGCCATCAGTGTTGAGTTCGCCGTTCAACCCGGGATCGAAAAACTGCTGCAGGAGCAATCCGATGCCAGCACCGACGCAAGCAACTAGACAGACCATGAGCTGGCTTTCGCCGGTGTTGCCGCTCATTTTCGCCATCTGTTCCGGCTGCGTCACCAGCCGCGTTGAAGGACTGAAGAACGCCGCAACCGGCATCACGGCAAACGAATCGATTGTGGTCATCCCCGCCAGTTACCACAAGGGCAATCGCACAGAAGCGGACTTTCTCGAGTGCATGGATGAAGAACTGGATAACGGCGCACAGGCGCTCAAGGTCTATCCGCGCGAGAAATTCCTCGACGAACTCTTTCCCTGGCTCGAGCCGCGCACCATGCCGCAGGGGATCAATGATCTGCCGGAACTGCTGGCCCGACCAGGTGTCAGTGAACGGATCAGCGCCAGCGGGGTGCGTTATCTGGTCTGGGTCAATGGCAGCACAAAGAAGACGTCGGATGGCGGTGGCATGAGTTGTGCCGCCAGTGCAGCCGGTGGCGGTTGCTTCGGTCTGGTCTGGTGGGAAGACGACGGCACATATACTGCCCGAGTCTGGGATCTGAAGGCCTCAAGTTCCGCCGGCAAGGTAAGCGCCGACGTCCATGGCAGCTCGATGATGCCGGCGCTGATTCTGCCGCTGCCATTCATTGCGCGTACCGAAACAGCTGCCTGCAAGGAGCTGGCCGGTGAGCTGCGCCAGTTCATAGTCCAGGAGGACATGTCCTGATTCCTGCGGCAGTTGCCCACCGCTCGCGCGCTGGTCTCGCTACAGCCCTGCTCCTTCTGTCGGGCTGCGCTTTGCCCGTGCTCGGTGCACAGGCAGCGGCCATCCACCTGCAATATCAACTGCAGCTCGCTGCCGACACCGACAGCGCCAGGGCGCGAATCGTCCTCAGCCAGGACAAAGGCGCACTGCGTGAGCTGCAACTGTCCGCTGACGCCCTGTCCGGCAAACCCGATGGTGACGGACGCATCCGGCTCAGCGCCGGCAAGCTGATCTGGAACCCCCCGGCGACCGGGGGCGAACTCCGTTACCAGGTCCGGCTCACACATCGGCGCTCGGCGCGCGATGCATCAAGCCACGATGCATGGGTGGGCAGAAGGCTGGCAATTTTCCGCGGCGAGAAGGCCTTTCCGGTCAGCAGCTGGCGGCTCACAAAAGGCAGCATACTGCACGGCGAACTGGCCGTAAGCGCCCCGGAAGGCTGGTCCGTCGTGACACCCTACCTGCCCGACTCAACCGGACAGATGCGAATCGGTAATCCCGGCAACCGCAGGGCCCGCCCGCTCGGCTGGGTCATCGCCGGTGACATCGGCACGCGGCGTGATGTGATTGCAGGCACGGAAATCACGGTATCGGCACCGCGCGGCATCCGCATGGAGCGGATCGCCATGCTGGCCCTGCTGCGCTGGACGCTGCCGCAGCTGACTTCCGCGCTCGGCAAGCCGCCGGCCTACCTGAACATCGTCGCTGCAGGCGAACCCATGTGGCTCGGCGCGCTGTCCGCACCCAATTCCATTTTCGTCAACGCTCGCCGGCCGCTGATCAGCGAGAACGGCACCAGCACGATCGTGCATGAGATGGTGCACGTGCTGCTTGCCGACCTCAAGACACCCGCCGACCAGGACTGGATCGATGAAGGTCTCGCGGAATACTTTGGACTCCGTGCACTGCTCGATTCGGGCACGATTTCAGAAGCACGTTATGTACAAACCATCGGTAGCCTGCGGAAATGGGGCGCCGGGGTGACAAGCCTGCGCACGACGGCCTCCACCGGAGCAGTGAGCGCACGCGGCGTGACGATTTTCCATGACCTCGATGCGGAATTGCGCCGGGCCACCGGCAACCGGACCAGCCTGGCCAGTCTGATCAACGAACTGAGATCCGGCGGGAACCAGGCCGAGCTTCAGAGCCTGCGCAGCCGGGCGCGGCAACTGATCGGGCACGCGCCGCGCTCGCTGGCGCCTGCCGAGGTACCAGGCTTTGACTGAGCCACCTGCCGTGTGAGTCTGCACACAGACAGAAATCCGCCTGCCAGCCAGACTTGCACCTGTCAGGCGGCGACATGCGGAACAGACCAGCAACACTCCGGCAATCATTTCCAAAGGGACCCCTGCGGCGCTTCCTCTCGCGCCGCCTGCGGCTCCCGGGAAGGCTCTATGCGGCCCTGCCCTTCCTTTACTTGCTGCTTGGTGCCGGCGCCCTGGCATCGGGCATCTATATCCCCGACCCGGGCTGGATCATCAGCTACCTGCTGGTGATCAGCGCCATCTGCGTGCATGCCGGCATCTGGCTCATGGTATTGCGGCGGCGCTACCGGCATTCGCGCCTGCGCCGGGCCCGGGCACAGCGGCAGTCCGGAAGCGCAATAACCGGATCGCCGGCCGGGTTATGACAGATCACGCATAAATGGGACAATGCGCCATGCGCAGATTCCTCACGACGATCCTTCGCTGGCTGCTGTGGTTCAGCCTGCTCGGTGTGGCCGGTGCACTGGTTGTCCCCGCGGTTGCATACGTGGCGGGCAAGCGCCTGATCGGCAGCTATGAGGGCAAGCTCGGTTTCATCGACTATGCCGACAGCATCTATGCCGCAGCCAGTCGCGGCGAGGTACTGGCCTGGCTGGTCCTGCTGTCGCCAGCTCTGGTCTGGCTGGTCTGGTACCTGATCCTGCGTTTGCAGCGCCGGCTGCTCACGACAGCTGGATGAGAGGCCCCGGCTTTTCGGTCAGCAGCCCTAGTCTGGCCAGTAATAAAAGCCGATGCCGGTCAGGGCGATACACATGGCCGCCATCGGCCACCAGCGCCACGACGCAACACGCAATGACCCCAGGAAAGACAGACCGGCTGCGACAGCGGTCACGCTGAACATTGCCACGGCGCGCCACAGTTCAGGGATTTCCAGCAGATAGCGTGAATCCTCGGGACTGCGCAGGCCGAATACGAGGAGGACGATAGCGAGACTGAAAGCCACGGACACGACGCTGCCGAACACGATACCCAGAATGATGGTCAAAGGTTGCATGGATCACACCTTGGATTGCGTCAATTACCGGTTTCCGGGCCATTCGCTTGCCTCGCACACGGTCCAAGTCTAGCCTAGCGGAGCCATTTGGCCCTTGTCCCTCAATGAGATCACCCTGCAAAGCGTCACGCATGAACAATAGCTGGAAATACGCCCTCGTCACCTGCCTGGCCGCACTGCTGGGTCCGGCTGTCCCGGGCATGGCAAAGCCCGAGCTTCCGCCAGGTCCTGCGGTGCTCGACACCACACCGCGTGAGCGGCAGGTTGCGCGCATGGTGACGCGCTTTGTGGAGCGGGCCCACTACGCACGGCTGCCGCTCGATGACTCCCTGTCCGAAGCGACGCTGAAGACCTACCTCGAAACGCTCGACGGCAATCGGCACTACTTCTTGCAGTCGGACATCGCCTACTTTGCGCGCTACCGTAACTCGCTGGATGACTCGCTGCGTTCCGGTGACATGGACCCGGTCTTCGATATATTCCGCCTGTACCGGCTGCGCACCCAGCAGAACCTGACCTATGCGCTGACTGTGCTGGAGCAGGAACCGGACTTCAGCGTGAATGAAGACTACGTCTTTGACCGCAAGGATCTTCCCTGGATTGCCACGCCTGCGGAAATGCAGGACCTATGGCGCCGGCGCGTCAAGAACGATGCGCTCGGCCTCATGCTCGCCGACAAGTCCTGGAAAGAGACGGCAGAGGTGCTGCGCAAGCGCTACACGCGGGTCCTGGAGCGCATCAACAAGCTCGACAGCGACGATGTCTTCGAGACCTTCATGAACGCCTTCGCCATGACGCTCGACCCGCACTCCAACTACCTGTCACCGCGTCAGTCCGAGGAATACAAGATCCAGATGAGCCTTTCCTATGAAGGTATCGGCGCATCGCTGCAGCTCGATGACGAGTTTGTCCAGGTGATGAATGTGATACCCGGCGGCCCCGCAGCGGCGGACGGCAGGCTCAAGGCAAACGACCGCATCACTGCGGTCGGCCAGGAAAACAGCAAGGAAATGACCGATGTGGTTGGCTGGGAGCTGGACGACGTCGTGCAGAAGATCCGTGGCCCGCGCGGCAGCAAGGTTCGCCTGCAGATCCTGCCGGGCGGCGCCGCGCCAGGCGCCGCCGAATATGTCCTGGAGCTGACCCGCGACAAGATCAAGCTGGAGGAACAGGCTGCCAAGAAGCAGGTCATCAAGGTTGAGCGTGACGGTGAACCGGTCAATGTCGGCGTGATCACCGTGCCCAGCTTCTATCAGGATTTTGAAGCACGCAATCGTGGCGACAAGGACTATGTGAGCACCACGCGCGATGTGCGGCGCCTGATTGGCGAACTGCGCAAGGACAAGATTGTCAGCCTGGTTCTCGACCTGCGTGGCAATGGCGGCGGACACCTGACCGAGGCCACGGCGTTGACCGGCCTGTTCATCAACCAGGGACCGGTTGTCCAGCTGCGCGATACCAACGGCCGTATTGAGGTTCTGGACGATCCGGAACCCACTGTTGCCTACAGCGGACCGCTCATCGTATTGGTTGACCGGTTCAGCGCCTCGGCGTCAGAGATCTTTGCCGCCGCCATCCAGGACTACCGGCGCGGCATCGTCATGGGCCAGCAGACCTTCGGCAAGGGAACCGTGCAGAATCTCTACGAACTGGACCAGTATTCACACAGCAGATCAGATCGCGGACTTGGCCAGCTCACGCTGACCATCGGCAAATTCTACCGCGTCAATGGAGGCAGCACGCAGAATCGCGGCGTGATCCCCGACATCGCCCTGCCCTCGGCAATCGATGCAACGACCATCGGCGAAAGCAGCCGTGATCGTGCGCTGCCCTGGGATCAGATCGCCGCGACCCGGTTCCAGACCAGTCAGCCCCTTGATGCCGCAATCGCGGAACTTTCCCGCTACGAAAGCACGGAACTTGCCAGCGACCCGGATATGCGCCACCTTGAGGCAAGCATCAAGGACATCGATCAGCTGCGCTCGCGTAAGAAGATCTCGCTGAACCTGACGGTGCGGAAGAATGAACGCGAGAGCGAACAACGCGTGCAGCTGGCACGTGAAAATACGCGCCGTTCGGCTCAGGGTCTGCCGGCGCTTGCATCGCTCGACGAACTCAAGCCGGACGAACAACCCGATGTACTGCTGCAGACCGCAGCGCGCGTGGCATCCGAGTATTCGCGGATCAGCAGCGCCAGCCAGGGCCTGGTAACCCAGTCGTCGCCCGGGGGCACGGCACCGCAGGCCGGACCTTAATTCAGGAGTACGGAATAGATCTCCCAATACTCCTCGCCGAGGACGTTGACTGACAGCCTGCGATCACTCGCTGGCGCGGGGCTGTCACCGGCCGTCAGCTGCAGCGGGATCTCCGCGCAGGACGCAGCGATCGGCACAGTATCGGCATCACGCAGGTATTCAGCCTGCCGCCGCAGGTACTCTGCCCGCGCCCGGACGAGTACCGGCAGATCATCAAGTTCATCGAGGCGCTGCAGAACCTTTGCCACCATCTGCCCTGTCTGGTGACAGGCAGGCAAGTCACCATACCGCATATCGTTGACCTGGCGCAGCGATGCGTCGCGCGCCATCTGGGCAACGTTGTGGGCAGTGAGCTGCACCACCAGCTCCTGCGCCAGCGCGATGACAGAGAGATTCACGATCCGCTTGCTGTCCGTGCCGATGGTAGCTGCCTGGGTCACGGACTCGTTGAGCTTCTCGTGGCGGGCTTTTTCATAGCGATCGATCTGCGACTGGACGCCGGCCAGCGCGGACTCCAGCACTGACTGCGCGTGCTCACAACGGCGACGAGCCAACAGCTTCCAGAAACTGGTCAGTTTCACCTGCTGCAGACGTACTCCATGCAGCTCGGCCTCGATCGCGACACGCCTTTCGATCAGCGGCACCAGACGCTGTTCGATGGACGCCAGGGCGATCTTGCGATGCTCTTCAAAACGTGCCGTCTCCCGCCGCAGTTCAGCGTCCTGCTGACGCGACCCGAGTTCTCGCGCCAGGCGCGCCAAACGCCGCCGACAGTACTGCCAGACGCCACGCAGCTGAAAAAAAACCGCCGCGTTTGCGGCGCGTTCCGGGTCGGCAAGCAGTCCTTCAAGTTGCTCGAGGCGCTGCTGCCACCGGAGCGTCGAGCCCTCCTGCTGGCGCAGCTGATCGGCAAGGCGGTCCCGGTCCCGCTGCAGGCGGGCAAATTCACGTTTCAGCTCGGCGCGATTCCAGAACAGCTGCAGGAGCCGCTCGTCCTCGGCGGGCTTTCGACGCACAAGCAGTTGCTGGGCAATGGATGCCATTCGACGCTGCAGACCTGAAGCTCCACGCTCGAACTTAACCAAGTCCGCGCCTGGCGACGGTGAAGCAATCGACAGTTTCTCAAGCTGCGACGGGCGGTGAGGACCGGAACCGGTGCCCCATCTCGTACAGGTAGTCCAGCCATTTGCCGAGCATGATGTTCTTCGACCAGCGACGGTCAAGTTCACCTGAACTGTGCTTCATCAACTGCCGCAGCGTCTCGTGTCGCGGAGCATTGATCCAGCCCAGCACTTCAACCATGCGCGCATCAAGGTAGACTCGCAGGCGCAGATCCGGGTCGGCCACACAACCACCCGGATCATCAAAGCGGTAACTGAGACGCAGATCCAGCGTATAACGGGTTCCGGCATCAACGCTGAGATGCAGGTCCAGATCATGAACCGATGTAGAGACTGCCGTGCATGGGGCGGCAAGCCGATCCGGCAGCATCAGGGGTGCGAGTCCGGCCAGCTTGATGAAGTTGCCTTCATACAATGCCATCAGTGCGCCGAGGCTGCGTGGCGCAACGATGCATTGTGGAACGATGTAGCTGTCGGTAATCACGTTTTGACTATAGCACGGTGGCTCATGCACACTTTTTTCAAAACACATGTCCAACACTAAAGCAAAATCCAACGGGGTCTGTGATCGTGTCCACGCTTGACATCACTCATATCAGCTGCGCGCCCTTTCAGGATCAGCGCCCCGGGACGGCCGGCCTGCGCAAGAAAGTCAGCGTGTTCAGTCAGCCGCACTATCTGGAGTGCTTTGTACAGGCCATCTTCGATACGCTGAAGCTGCCCGAAGGTTCCCGTCTGGTGATCGGCGGTGACGGGAGATACCACAATGCCGAGGCGATACAGACCATCATCCGTATCGCTGCCGCCAATGGCATACGCGAAGTGGTTGTCGGACAGAACGGTCTGCTGTCGACTCCGGCCGCATCACTGGTGATCAGGCAGTATTCGGCCGCGGCCGGATTCATCCTGACCGCCAGCCACAATCCCGGTGGCCCGGACGGCGACTTTGGCCTGAAGTTCAATACACCGACCGGCGGCCAGGCAACCGAGCAGGTGACAGAAGCGGTATTCAGGGCCAGCCAGCAACTCGGCGGGTACCGCATGGCCAGCCTGCCGGCCACCGACCTGAACTGTATCGGCGTGACGGATCTGCGCGGTATTCGCATCGAAGTGATCGACCCGACTGCCGCCTATGCCGCGCTGATGCAGACCCTCTTCGATTTCGGGGCGATCCGCGCATGGCTCAAGGCCGGGCATCGCATCCGCTTCGATGCCATGCACGGTGTCACCGGACCCTATGCGCAGAGGATTTTCGTCGATCTGCTCGACTGTCCACACGACAGCGTGTTGCGCGGCGAGCCCCTGCCGGACTTCGGCGGACTCCATCCGGACCCGAATCCGATCGATGCGGCGGAGCTGGTTGCCGAGTCCTTGAGACCGGACTCAGCTGACCTGCTCGCCGCCTCGGACGGCGACGGCGACCGGAACATGATTCTCGGCCCGGGATTTTTCCTGTCACCGGGGGACAGCGTGGCCATGATGCTCGCGTCATTGCCGCTCCTGCCAGGCTACCGCAGCGGCGTACCCGGTGCGGCACGTTCCATGCCGACCAGCCGGGCGCTCGATGTGGTCGCGGCCGAACTCGGCATCCCCTGCTATGAGACGCCGACCGGCTGGCGATTCTTCTGCAATCTGCTCGAGGCCGGACTGATCGGGCTCTGTGGGGAAGAAAGTTTCGGCACCAGCTCGGCACATGTCCGCGAAAAGGATGGCCTGTGGGCGGTGCTGCTCTGGATCAACCTGCTCGCTGTACAAAATCGCAGCCTGAAGGAAATTGCCAATGAGCACTGGCGCCGCTATGGCCGCCATCACTTTCAACGCCAGGATTACTTTACGGCCGATACGGCAGCTGCCAACGCACTGGTCAAGGCGCTTCGTGAAACAGTACCCGGCTTGTCGGGCAAACAGGTCGGCAGTGCAAGGATAGAAACGGCCGATGATTTCCATTACCGCGATCCGGTCGACGGAAGCGAGTCCGCCCATCAGGGCATCCGGCTGGTTTTCAGTGACGGCACAAGGATCGTCTACCGCTTGTCCGGCACCGGCACCTCCGGAGCGACGCTGCGCGTTTACCTGGAACACCATGTCCGCGACCAGGCCACAATCGACCGGGCGTCAGCGGAGGTTCTGGAACCGCTCGGTCAGCTCGCCGCGAAACTCGCACGCATCAGCCATTACACCGGACTGGAGGCACCGACAGGCACGATCTGAGGCCGCGGTCGACTATCGACCCGCCCGCCTCTCGATACCTGTCGTGCTGAGAATCCGGCTGGCAATTTCCTCAATGGAAAACTGCGTGGTATCCACCCAGGGAATCTGATAACGACTGTACAGTGCCTCTGCACCCCGCAGTTCGTAGCGCACCTGCTCGGATGAGGCATAACGGCCTTCCGGACGTCGCTCACGACGGATTTGTTGCAGACGTTCCGGCGAAATGCTCAGCCCGAACAGCTTGTGACGATAAGGTTCCAGCGCCTTGGGCAGACGCCCCGTTTCAAACTCGTCTTCAGACAGGGGATAGTTGGCCGCGAACACACCGTACGTCAGCGCGAGGTACAGGCAGGTCGGCGTCTTGCCGGAGCGTGAGACGCCGAGCAGGATCACATCTGCACGTTCATAATCATTCGTGCGCGCGCCGTCATCGTTGTTGAGCGCAAAGTTGGTGGCATCCATGCGCCGGTCATAACTCCCGGTATCCTTCATGCCATGGGCGCGCCCCGAAGTATGCGAGGAGCGGACCAGCAATTCACGCTCCATGGGACCCAGATAGGTGGCAAAGAAATCCAGGAATAACCCGTTCACTCCGGCAAAACGCTCGCGGACATGGTCGTGCACCAGCGTGCTGAAAATGATAGGCCTGTTGCCTGTTTCGCTAACTGCCGCACTGATACGCCGCAGGGTTTCATCCGCCTTGTCAACAGTATCGATAAATGGCACAGTCACTTGGTCGAATTCGTATTCTTCGAACTGCGTCAACAGGCTGCGACCCAGGGTTTCTGCGGTCACTCCGGTCTGGTCCGACAGAAAAAATACGACGCGTCGATTGATGTTTTTCTGGTTCATGACGGACTGTCATCGTTGGCTGTAGTGGGCCGATCATGGACGGTCCGGACATTGGAGGCAAATGGAACCGTACGTAATCCCCATGGAGTCGCTGCGGCTCACCGACATCCATCGTGTCGGCGGCAAGAATGCCTCGCTCGGCGAAATGATCGGCCAACTCTCGGCTCTGGGCGTTCGTGTACCTGGCGGGTTCGCCACAACAGCACGCGCCTACCGCGAGTTCCTGGCCCAGGACGGCCTTGATGCGCGCATCGACAAACTGCTCAGCGATCTCGATGTAGACAACATCGAGCAGCTGGCCCGCTGCGGGAAAACCATTCGCGACTGGATACTCGGCGCGCCGCTGCCTCCGAAGCTGCTGACCGCCATCGAATCCGCATGGATGACGATGAGCCGGGGGCAAGCCGACGACATGGCCGTTGCGGTACGTTCATCGGCAACGGCCGAAGACCTTCCCGAAGCATCCTTTGCAGGTCAGCAGGAAACCTTTCTCAACATCCGTGGCCTGCCCCGGCTGATCGAGGCCGTACATCAGGTATTTGCGTCCCTGTACAACGACCGCGCCATCGCCTATCGCGTACACCAGAACTTCGACCACAAGCTGGTGGCGCTTTCGGTCGGCATACAGCATATGGTGCGCTCGGATCTTGGCTCCAGCGGCGTCATGTTCACGCTCGATACCGAGTCCGGTTTCCGCGATGTCGTCTTCATCACCTCGGCGTGGGGACTTGGTGAGACCGTCGTTCAGGGAGCAGTGAACCCCGACGAGTTCTATGTCTACAAGCCGGCCCTGAGAAGCGGGCACCAGGCCATCCTGCGCCGCAAGCTCGGCACCAAGAAGATACGCATGGTCTTCAATGACCAGCCGGAACCGGGACGGACGGTTCGCACGGAAGATGTGGCACCGGCCGACTCCGCCCGCTTCTCACTCACCGACCAGGATGTCGAGACGCTGGCGCGCTATGCGCTCGTGATCGAATCGCACTACAACTGCCCGATGGACATCGAATGGGGCAAGGATGGGCGCGACGGCCAGATCTACCTCCTGCAGGCGCGCCCGGAAACCGTACAGAGTCGCTCCGGCAATACGCTGCTGCGCTACCGGCTGAAAAGCCACTCAAAGGTGCTGGTCCGCGGGCGAAGCATCGGACAGCGCATCGGTGCCGGGCCTGCCCGCATCATTGCGAGCACGGCAAAGATGGACCTGGTACGGGATGGCGACGTGCTGGTCGCCGACATGACCGATCCGGACTGGGAACCGGTCATGAAACGCGCCTCGGCCATCGTCACCAACCGCGGCGGACGCACCTGCCACGCGGCGATCATTGCGCGCGAACTCGGCATTCCCGCCGTGGTCGGCTGCGGCGACGCCACGCGGCTGATCAGCGACGGCGCACCAGTGACCGTGTCCTGCGCGGAAGGCGACGAGGGCCTGGTCTACGACGGCATCCTCGATTATGAGCAGCAGAAGATCGAACTTGCCAACCTGCCGCAGCTGCCGGTCAAGATCATGATGAACGTGGGCAATCCGGATTGCGCCTTTGATTTTTCCAGTCTCCCGAACCAGGGTATCGGTCTTGCGCGGCTTGAGTTCATCGTCAACCGCATGATCGGCGTGCATCCGAAAGCCGTTCTCGACTTTGCGCGCCTGCCGCCTGATCTCAAGGAGATCGTGCGGGAACATTCGGCAGGCTATGCCGATCCGGTCGAGTATTTCGTCGCCCGCCTGACGGAGGGCATCAGCACGATCGCCGCGGCTTTCGCACCCAACCCGGTGATCGTCCGCCTGTCCGATTTCAAGTCGAATGAATACGCCAACCTGATCGGCGGCAAGCAGTACGAGCCTCATGAAGAAAATCCGATGCTCGGGTTTCGTGGCGCTTCACGTTATGTATCCGACAGCTTCAAGCCCTGCTTTGAACTGGAATGCCGTGCCTTGCGCCGGGTACGCAATGACATGGGACTGACCAATGTCGAAGTCATGGTGCCCTTCGTACGCAGCGTCAGCGAAGCCAGGCGCGTCACCGAACTGCTGGCCGAGAACGGGTTGCGACGCGGTGAAAACGGCCTGCGCCTGATCATGATGTGCGAGCTTCCGACCAACGCGCTGCTGGCGCACCAGTACCTGCAGTACTTCGACGGCATGTCGATCGGCTCAAATGACCTCACGCAGCTCACGCTGGGACTGGACCGCGACTCGGGCCTGATCGCCGACCTGTTCGATGAACGCGATGAGTCGGTCAGGATGCTGATCAAGATGGCCATCGATGCCTGTAAGAAGGAAGGCAAGTACATCGGTATCTGTGGGCAGGGCCCGTCCGATCACCCCGACTTCGCCCGCTGGCTGATCACGGAAGGCATCAGCAGCATTTCCCTGAACCCGGATACCGTTATCGAGACCTGGCTCTTTCTGGCCGGGAAAACCGTATAGCGTCGCGACCACTGCTGCACAGACGATCGGGAGACCGGAGATGACCACAGCATACTGGTGCGTACTCGTGGCAATCCTCATGCCGATCGTCTGGGCCGGTATTGCGAAAGGCGGAGCCCGGAACTTCGACAATGCCAGACCGCGCGATTATCTGGCCAGCCTGCAGGGCTGGCGGCAACGCGCGAACTGGGCGCAGGCCAATTCCTATGAAAGTTTTCCGGCCTTTGCAGCTGGCGTAATCATCGCGCACCTGGCTGGTGCGGCCCAGCCCACCATCGACTTGCTGGCACTCGGCTACGTTGCCGCACGCATCCTCTATGGCATCTTCTATATCGCTGACCGCGCCACGCTGCGCTCGCTGGCCTGGGTCGGCGGTCTGGTTTGCATCATCGGCCTGTTCGTCGCGGCAGCCTGAAGCGGCTCCGGCACCCCGCGTTCAGCCGGCAGCGGTCGGCAGCTTCAGGAGCTGTGCCCGGTAGTGTCGCAGTTCCGCTATTGATTCGTGAATGTCGGCAAGCGCCAGATGCTCGGTGTTCTTGACAACGCCCTCCAGTGCGGCGGGCGCCCACAGCCCGGCCAGGATCTTCAGCGTGGACACATCCAGGTTGCGGTAATGGAAAAAGGCCTCCAGCGTCGGCATCTCGCGCGCCATGAAGCGGCGATCCTGACAGATGCTGTTGCCGCACATTGGCGAGACTTTCGGCGCCAGGTGCCCCGTCAGGAAAGCCAGTGTCTGCTGCTCGGCCTGTGCAGCCGTAACGGTGCTCATGCGCACCCGGTCGGTCAGACCGGACCTGCCATGCTGCCGGGTATTCCACTCATCCATCCGCGCGAGCACCGCATCGCTTTGATGAATCGCCAGCACTGGTCCCTCGGCGATGACGCACAGATCTGCATCCGTGACGACCGTGGCGATCTCGATGATAGAATCATTCCGGCAATCGAGACCGGTCATCTCCAGATCGATCCAGATCAGTCTGTGCATCGGTGCACTCATCAGCCAGGATCCTCCCAACACGACCATGGCAATTGACGCCGCGCGGGATTCTAGCAAAACCGGCCTCGTGATCGCGGCGCATGGCCGGCGCGGCATGCTCGAAACAACCGAGGGCAGTGCCCTGCCTTATATCGTCCGCGGCCGCCATCTGCAGGTTTGCTGCGGAGACCATGTGCACTGGCAGGCTTTTGCTGACGGGGATCCCGTGGTTGTCAGTGGCACTGCCCCGCGCATGAATCAGCTCAACCGACAGCCCCCCAGGGGCAGCAAGCCGGAGACGATCGCAGCCAACATCAGTCATCTGATCGTGGTCATGGCCGCGCTCCCGCTTCCCGATCTGTTCATCACCGACCGGTACCTGTGTGCCGCACATCTGATGGGCGTCCAGGCGGCCATCGTCTGGAACAAGGCCGATCTTGCCGCGCTGCCGGAGACCGAACTGGCGGTCTATTCCAGGCTTGGCTATCGGCTGTTTCCGGTATCCGCGGTTACAGGCACAGGCCTTGACGCGCTGCTGGGCTGGGCAGGTCAGTGCGTCGGCCTGCTCGTCGGCCAGTCCGGGGTGGGCAAATCATCGCTCCTGAACCGCCTGGTTCCCGGTTCCGATACGGCTACCGGCCAACTGTCCGCCGCGAGCGACGAAGGTCGGCACACGACCACAGCCTCGATCATGTACCGGCTGGAAAACGGTGGTCGCCTGATCGACACGCCCGGTGTACGGGACTTCGTTCCGGCCATCCCCGATCCGCGCGACATCGCACATGGCTTCATCGAGATCGGCACAACCGGTCGCGATTGTCGCTTTGCCGATTGCAGTCACCTGCGGGAACCGGACTGTGCGGTGAGCGCAGCCGTCCTGAAAGGCACCATAGACAACCGGCGTTACGAGAGCTATCGACGGCTCATGAATCTCGCCAACCAGGCGACTGGCCAGGCTTACTGATCAGCGCCGATCCGGGTGCGCGCCGCAATGGCGTGAGACAGGGTACCGGCATCCACATACTCGAGTTCACCGCCCATCGGCACGCCATGCGCGATACGCGTGGCGCGAATCCCGCGTTCCTGTGCGATGCCGGCCAGATAACCAGCGGTCGCCTCGCCCTCTACCGTGGCACTGGTGGCGAGAATCAGCTCACGCGTCGCACGATCGGCAAGCTGTTGCTCAAGCAGCGGAATGCCAAGCTCTGCCGGACCGATGCCATCCAGCGGCGAGAGCCTGCCCATCAGCACAAAGTACCGGCCGCGATAACTGCCTGACTCCTCGACCGCCACGACGTCGGCGGGCGTCTCGACGACGCAGACGAGGCCATGATCGCGACGCGGATCGCCACAGATCATGCACAGCTCGGCCTCGGCAAACATGCGGCAGCGTACGCAGAGTCCAACCTTGTCCAGGGCAGCCTGCAGGGCCGCAACGATTCGCCCTGCGCCATCACGGTCCCGATCGAGCAGATGAAAAGCAATACGCTGCGAAGACTTCGGCCCGACGCCAGGCAGACAGCGCAGCGCAGTCAACAGGTCCTGGAGGAGCGGCGTAAAAGCCATGCGATCTGAATTCCGCTCAGAATGGCAGCTTGAAACCCGGCGGCAGGCCGAGTCCTGAAGTCATGCCACCGAGCTTTTCCTGGCTTGTACGCTCGACCTTGCGCAAGGCATCGTTAAAGGCTGCGACCAGCACATCCTCCAGCATTTCGCGATCCTCTCCCAGAAGTGCCGGATCGAGCGTGATGCCGCGTACCTCATGCTTGCAGCTCATGCGGATCTTCACCAGACCGCCACCAGCCTCACCGCTGACTTCGATGCCGGCAAGTTCTTCCTGGGCCTTCTGCATCTGCTCCTGCATCCGCTGGGCCTGCTTCATCAACTGACCGAGATCGGCTTTCATATCGCACTCACTTTCTGTTGCCTGGTTTTCCGGAACTTGCCGGTGGTGAGGGGCGGACGGAGCCGGCGACAACTTCTGCCCCGAACAGTTCGCCCATGGCCTGAACATTGCTGTCTGCAGCGATAGCCTCCCGTGCCTTGCGCTGCTGCTCATCTTCGCTGCGGGCCTGGCGTGCCGCTGCTGTATCACTCACGCCCTTGTCCAGCACAAAATTCAGCTTGCGGCTGTCGCCGAGAGCGGAATGGACGGCAGCGGTCACGCGCACTTTCAGGCTCTCGGTCAGCAGGTGGGCATTTCGACCTTCAATGCTCAGCCGCAGTTCGGTCGGTGACTGTGCAGCCAGTGCACAGTTGGCCGCCAGCTGGCGTGCAGCAGCATCGAGGTCCAGCGTGGCGACAAAGGCAGGCCAGTCACTGATCTCGCCACCGACAACGCCGCTTGACGTCGGCGCCGGCGGCGACTTCGGAATCGGCGCGGCCGCTTTTGCACCAGGTGACATGGCTGGTGCCGTCGATACTGCCGCGGCCGGGCTTTCCAGCTGATCGAAAGCCAGCACGCGCAGCAACGTCATTTCAAATCCGGTACGCGGATCAGGTGCCAGATAGAGATCGCGGCGACCCAATACGGCGATCTGGTACATCAGTTGTACCGTTTCAGCCCGCATCTGTGCGGCCAAACGCGTCAGCAGTTCCTTGTCGTCATCGACCTCAACCGCATCTGCCCCTGCCAGCTGGATCACCGCAATCTTCTGCAGCAAGCCTGCCAGACCGGCCAGCACATCTTCGTAGTCGGGAACCAGTTCGTCGAGCTGGCTTACCTGGTCCATCAATCCGGGAGCATCACCCTGCACCAGCGCTTCCAGCAGACCGGTGAGCCGCTGGCGATCCAGGCTGCCGAGCATCTCGGCCACCTCCCGGTCCCTGACAGCACCATTGCCGAAAGCCAGTGCCTGGTCGAGCAGACTCAAGGCATCACGCACGCTGCCGGCCGCCGCCCGTGCCAGGCGCTGAAGCGCACCAGCCTCGGCACTCACGCCTTCGCTCGCACAGATACTGGTCAGGCGCTCGACGATTCCGGCCTGCGACAGACGTTTCAGGTTGAATTGCAGGCAGCGGGACAGAACCGTCGCCGGAATCTTCTGCGGATCAGTCGTCGCGAGCAGGAACTTCATGTGAGGTGGTGGCTCTTCGAGCGTCTTCAGCAGGCCATTGAAGGCGCTCTTCGAGAGCATATGTACTTCGTCGATCAGATACACCTTGAAGCGTCCGCTGGCCGGCGTGTATTGCGCGTTTTCCAGTATTTCGCGCATGTTGTCGATACCGGTCGTCGAAGCCGCATCCACTTCCAGGAAATCGACAAAGCGCCCCGCATCGATCGCGATGCAACTGCCACACTGGCCGCAGGGTGTGGCGCTGACGCCCTGCTCGCAATTCAGGGCCTTCACGAAGATACGTGCAATCGTGGTCTTGCCTATGCCGCGCGTACCGGTAAACAGGAAAGCATGATGCAGACGGCCGGAGCCGAGGGCGTTTTCGAGCGCCCGGACCACATGGCCCTGACCCGCCACATCAGCGAAGGTCTTGGGACGCCACTTGCGGGCCAGCGCGAGATAGCTCATGAAACTTGTCGGACCAGGTTCGAGATCAGGGAAAAGCGAGCTTGGTGAGCCCGCGCCAGCCACACCCCGGCGCCCGGCATCACCGCTACCGCTGCTTCCTTCCGGACCTGACGGGATTCACGACTAGCCGCCGCGAGGGGACCAGCGCGGACTCGGGCACAGGGTATGCGGTGCACTCCTTTTCGGCAAGCAGAAGGCTATACTCCGGCCATGTCAAACGAGAAGCTGCAACAACTGCTTAAGGAACTGCACCGGGAACTGGGCGCGACCCGGACACTGGACCAGCAGTCGCGCGCACTGATCGAGAAGGTGCTGCAGGACGTCGGCCGGGTCGGCGAGGATCCGGACGCGCCCGACGGCTTGGAAGTCCGCCTTCGGGAAGTCGTACTGCGCTTCGAAAGTGAACATCCGCGCCTGGCGGCGACCGTCGGTCAGGTCGCTGACGCACTCGGCAAGCTTGGAATCTGAGACCCGCACTGCGGGCCATTCAGTCCGGCGTTTCTGCGGCCGGCACCAGCGGAACCGTATCAAACACCCAGTTGCGTGAATCGCGCCGCCCGGGACTCGGAATCATGTGCAGTCGTGATGCCGGATGCTCACGGAATATCGCTTCGCTGTCGATCCGCCAGCCGCGCGACTCCCATTCGCGCAGATAGCGCCTGTAGATCAGCTGAATGGCATCAGACCTGACCGACAGGTCCGAAGTGGTGCTACGCGGCGGTGCAACGGGTTCGATTTTTTCAATGATGGCCCGATCTTCCTCGATGATGGCCCGGTTACGCTTGTCAGCCGTGCCGTCGAGCAGCGGACTTCTGAAGAAGTTACGCGCATTGATCAGAAAAGATCGTGTTTCGTACTCATCCACCGGCGTATCGAAGGCATACTGAAATGATGACATCCGTGCATTCATGCGGATACGTGTCACGAATTGCGCCGGTCCGTGAAAGGTCGTACCTGCAACTGTTTCGGTATCGCCGGGGCGAAAATACCTGAACAAGCCACCAGCCTGCGTTCTGAAGCGCACTTCCATGCCTGCACCCCACTCGCTCTCCCGGGTCTCGTAGTCCGGCATGTGATAGTCCGGATCCATGCCCTTGCGTCCGACAAAATGCACAAACTCCGCGTGGGCGGGATCCAGTGCATTCTCCACCACCCGCGCATAGTTGGCTTTCAGGGAGAAACTCATCGTCGTACAGCGCCAGCCAGGATCTCCCCACTCGGGAATTTCCATGACAGGCGGCCGCTGATCTTCTGGCAAGTCACCGAGAAACACGAACACCAGCCCGTACTTCTCCTGTACCGGATAGGCATCGACACGCGCACGTGCCGTCATCGGTGGCTGGCCGGGACCGAGCGACGGAATGCGCTCACATTGACCGCTGCCATTGAATTCCCAGCCATGGTACGGACAGACCACACGGTCATTGCGTACCCATCCATCGCCGAGCGAACCGCAACGGTGCAGACAGACATTGCTGAGACAGTGCACGGAGCCCGCGGTATCCCGGAACAGGACGAAATTCTGGCCCAGCATGCGGACCTTGACCGGCTTGCGACCGATCGCACTGGCCTGTCCGGCCGGATACCAGAAATTGATGAACATCAGCTGCCTACCACTTCAGCAGCAGGCCGCGGAGCGTGCTTCGAAAGACATTCCTGAACTGTGGATGCCGCTCGCAGACCTGGAGCACCGGCACCGCCGTCAACGCCAGAAGGCGGGCAGCCATGCGTGGATCATCGTGGCGCAACATCCGCGCTTCGTGCAGGCGCTCCATCAATACCAGGATGGCAGCGACATATCTGTCGTGCGATTTCTGCACCAGCGGAAACAGGCTCGCACCGATCTTCATCGACAACACCAGCCCGTCCCGATGCTTCGCCCATACCTGCAGATAGCTTTCAGCTATGCCATCGACGATGCCTTCGGGCTGATCGGCGGACATCCGGCCCAGCTCCGTGACCGCCAGGTTGAAGACGGGATCGATGATCTGCTGAAGGAGATCCTCCTTGTCCCGGAAGAAGCGATAGAAACTGCTGCGCGCAATTCCGGCCGCCTCGACAATCGAATCGACGCTCACCGCGGCATAGCTTTCTTCATTGAACTTTCTTGCCGCAACTTCACAGACACGCGCCTTGGTGCTGGCGACCCGGCGACGGATGACGGGACTGACCATGCTCATTGCGGGTTTTCGCTGCTGCTGCTTCATTGAAAAGCCATTAGGACATATTGGTCCTATTTATTTCAAGCACCGGGGCAGGGAACTCAAGAAAAGCAGCCTTTCTGGTTGACACTGTTCGGGTTCCGGGTTCTACTTCGGACAGTACTGTTCGATTTATACGCTTCCTGAGGTCCTTGTAATCATGTTCCCACCAGGCTTTCTCGGCTCGCGCGCAGATATCCTCATCGACATCGTCACCCTGTCTTTCATCATCATCCTGCCGATCCTGATTTTTTCCTGGCGCATGGCGCGCAACCGGAAAGATTACGTCACCCATCGTCGAATCCAGCTCTACCTCGGCATCAGCCTGTTCATCGTGGTGAGTATTTTCGAGTATGACCTCAGGGTGTCGGGCGGAATTTTCGAGATCACCAGAGGCAGCATCTACGAAGGCACTCCGCTGCTCAACTGGACAATCTATATCCACACCTTCTTCTCGATCCTCACCTCGATCATCTGGGTATTTCTGATCATCATTTCACTATTCAAATTCGGTAACCCGCCCAAGCCGAACAAGTTCAGCAGAATCCACCGGATTTTCGGCCGCGCGGGGATGATCTGCATGATCATGGCGGGTGTTACCTCGCCGCCACTTTACTACTTCGGCTTCGTAGCCTGAGCAGCCGGAAAACCTGAAGATGAGCAGCGATGCAACAAGAATCGAGACGGTGAAAGGCGACAGTGCCGAAACGGGCCAGCCGAAGTTCATGGCCTCGGTCAAGCCGGTACCGAAGGAAATCTGCGAGCGGATCTATGCGGGATGGGACGGCGAAACACTGCCAACTCCGCCGACCACCTCAACGATCAGGCCGTTCGAGAAGGGCGACATCTTTCTCGGCTGTACCTATCTGAATAATCCGCATGACAATCACGCCGGGGTCGGACGCATCGTGCAGTACGACCGGAACCTGCAATACAAGGGCGTGCTGTGGATCGGCTTCACCAGCCACCTGATCGTACACCTGCGTTTTGCCCCGGACGGTACGCTCTGGGGCTGCGATTGCCAGGGGCATCACATCGTGCAGGTAAAGCCATCCGGCACCTTGTTGCCAGAGACACGATTCGCCGACGTCGGACTGGCAAGCCCCTGCTTTCTTGCTGACGGCACGATCCTGCTCGCCGACTACTTCAAGGGCAACACCCCGCCGCCTGGCACCTGCATACGTTCGATTCCTGGTACCGGCGGGCTGATCGGTCAGGGCAAACTCTACCGGTTCGGCCGTGACGGCAAACTGCTCAACGAGTGGACACCGGAGACAGCGCCAGAGCCCTTCGGCTTCAAGGGCATCACACACATGACACTGCATCCGTCGGAAGAGTACGTGACCTATACGACCGAGACGGGTAAACGGGTGATGCGCTTCAACATCAGCACCGGCAAACAGATGCCGGACCTGAAAGTCTGCCCCGGTGAGACAAGACCATTCGAGATGGATCGCATCTGGGCCATTGCGGTTGCCTACCTGCGGGACGGCCGCCTGCTGCTGACCCGGGGCGAAACCGTCGAGGTCCTGAATGAAGCCGGCGAGGTACTGCGCGAATACCGGCTGCCGGCCTACGGCTGGGCGATGATCCAGCCTGGCGCTGACCAGAAGTCATTCGTCACCACCAACTTCTTCACCGGCATGATGGCGAAGGTGTGCATGGAGACCGGCGAGATACTCGGCATGATCGACAGCGGTACCGGCGTGAAAGACACACCGAAAGGTGTGGTACCGCGGCTTGGCCTGGCTGGCGTAGCGGAGTATCCAGGCTAGGGATTTCTTGCAACTGGCGGTGGACGTAGGCATCGGCAATGGTCAAAGTTCATAAGGCCTCAGCCTCAAGGATCTATCCGTGACGCTGGTCAGGCACTCTGCCACCGAATCGCGGCAACCATCCAGGCAAGGGCAGAGATCAGCAGAGCCAGGAAGCCGAGATTGAAGAACAGGTGATGAACATGCAGCAGCAAAGGGTTGCCCGCTGTACTCACATGATTGGCCATGTCATGGGCAGGCGCGCCAACACCGAGCAGGCTAAATACCAGTTTCAACGGCAGCCCGACCAGGCCAAGCAGGGAACCGATCACAATCAGTCGTTCGGGCAGCGCCAGCCGGACTCCCGGCTGCTGCCGTCGCGTGAGCCAGAACATGAAAAGGCCACAGATGAATGCGGAAACCGCAAGCACCTCAGCCAGCGTGAATGCCTTGAAGGCGCGCGTGAAAACGATACTGGCTAGCGCCAGACCATATACGGTCGCTAATATCACCGGGTTGCGTCTGTTCATGATCATCTTTGATGCCAACCTTGAAGGCGCCAGTTTGGTGATGAGGAATATAGCATCGGCTTCAGGCGTACTGGCCAGTCTCATGATGGCCGCACTGCCAGCACTCGCCGACACAACTCTCGGCGGCAGCGTATCGCCCCTCGCGGAGGTTGCGCCACCCGTTGACGGCCTGGTCCTGAGCCGTGCGGCATACGTCGGACTGATGCTGCTCGCAATGGGCACCGCGTGGTTCATGTTGCTGGTACCGGTAACCGCTCAACTCACGGCAACCCTGCGACGGGCCGTGGCGATATTTGCTGTCAGTGGCCTTCTGGCCGGTGGGTTCAATCCGCAACAGTTGAATACCGTAGCGGTCGCAGGCTTTTTTGTACTGCTGATGGGGAGCTGGCGAGACCATCGGGGCTTGCTCCTGGGCGGAGTGCTGGTTCTGGCAATCAGCCGCGCCCTCATCGGTCATCCGGCCAGCCGTGATCCGGGTTTCCTGCTGATGCCGCTGATGGTCCTGCATGTCAGCTGCGCCGCTTACTGGCTCGGTTCACTGTGGCCACTACACCGTCTGCTGGGTACGGAAACGCCGGCAGCCGCGGCACCAGCGGTAATCCGATTCTCAGGCTTGGCACTTGTCGCTGTCGGCTCATTGGCCATCGTCGGGGTCATCACCGCCCTGCTTAACCTGGGGACACCCGATGCGCTCCTGAAGACCTGGTACGGGCAGCTGCTCATCATGAAGTTCACCTGGTTCACGGTGCTGATGGGCATTGCCGCGTATCACAAACTGCGGCTCAGCCCGCGACTGGTCGCAGGCGATCCCCGCGCAGCGAGGCAAATGCGCTGGGGGATTCGCGCCGAGGCCGTGATCATGCTGATCGTGGTGCTGCTTTCCGCCCTGCTCGCCTCTACACCACCCGAAGCACCACCCCGGAAGTCAGACATCAGGGTTTCGACTTCCGCAGTCGCAGTGCATTCATCACAACCGAAGCTGAACTCAGACTCATCGCCAATGCGGCGATCATTGGCGACAGCAGCCAACCCGTAAGTCCATACAGCACACCGGCTGCAAGCGGCACCCCAAGCGCGTTGTAGACAAAGGCGAACACCAGATTCTGCCGCATGTTGGCGACGGTGTTTTCCGAGATAAGCCTGGCGCGGGCGATGCCCCGCAGATCGCCTTTGACGAGGGTCACCTGCGCGCTGTTCATGGCTATATCCGTCCCGGTCCCCATGGCAACGCCAACATCCGCCTTGGCCAGCGCCGGCGCATCGTTGATGCCATCACCGGCCATGGCGACAACACGACCCTTGGCCTGCAGACCAGCCACGAGATCGAGTTTGTCCTGGGGACGGACCTCCCCGTAAACCTCATCAATGGAGAGCTCGGTCGCTACGGAACGTGCCGTGGTCAGACCGTCTCCTGTGGCCATAACCACCCGGATACCCGCGTCACGCAAAACGGACAACGCCTCTGGCGTGGTTTTCTTTATCGGATCAGCCACAGCCAGGATGCCGCCGAGCTTGCCATCCACGGCAAGGAACATGACGCTGGCACCAGTGGCGCGAAGCGATTCTGCCTTCGCACGCAGCGGTTCGACGGAAACATGAGCCTGCGTCAGCAGTATCGCACTGCCAAGCACAAGGTTCCGACCACCAACCCGACCACGAACCCCGATGCCGGTACCAGACTCGAATTCATCCGCTTTCTCCAGGACCAGACCCTGCTCCTTTGCGGCCGCGACGATTGCATGGGCCAGCGGGTGTTCGCTGCCCTGGTCCAGGCTGGCCGCCAGACCCAACACTTCCTTTTCATCGAATCCGGCACCCGGCACCACACGCTGAAACTGTGGCCGGCCTTCGGTCAGCGTCCCCGTCTTGTCCACGATCAGAGTATCCACCTGACGAAATTTCTCGATCGCTGCCGCATCCCGAAACAATATGCCCTGGGTCGCTGCATTGCCTGTGGCGACCATGATCGACATGGGTGTCGCCAGCCCCAGGGCACACGGACAGGCGATGATGAGTACGGCGACGGCATTGATCATGCCGTAGACCCAGCTGGGTTCCGGTCCAAACGTGCCCCACACGAGAAAGGTGAGCACCGCACTCAGAATGACCACCACGATGAAATAGCCGGCCACGTGATCGGCCATGCGTTGCATGGGAGCACGGGAACGCTGCGCCTGCGCCACAAGCTGCACGATCCGCGACAGCACCGTCTGCGCACCCACCTTGTCGGCTCGCATGATGAGTCCGCCCGACATATTGATAGTGGCGCCGATGAGCAGATCACCAGACCGCTTGGTCACCGGCAGCGGCTCACCGGTCAGCATGGACTCATCCACGGCGCTGCGGCCCTCAACGACCACGCCATCCACCGGCACTTTCTCACCGGGCCGGACGCGCAACTGGTCCCCAACGTGTACATGGGTCAGTGGGACATCTGCTTCACTGCCGTCTGCATTGATGCGGCGTGCAGTTTTCGGAGCAAGGCCAAGCAGCCCCTTGATTGCCGCCGATGTCTGCGACCGCGCCTTGAGCTCAAGCATCTGTCCCAGCAATGTCAGGGAAATGATGACTGCCGCTGCCTCGAAGTAAACACCGACACGTCCCATCTGCACGAAGTCGTCGGGAAAAACGCCGGGCGCAACGGTGGCAACAGCGCTGTAAACGTAGGCCGCCCCGGTACCCATGCCAATGAGTGTCCACATGTTCGGGCTGCGATAAACGATGGATGCAGCGCATCGGCTGAAGAAGGGCCAGCCGGCCCACAGCACCACGGGTGTGGCCAGCGCCAGTTCAACCCAACTCTGCAAATTGCCGGGCAATAAGCCGAGTCGGTGACCAGCCATCGCCAGAAATGTCACCACGACCGTCAGTGGCAGCGTCCACCAGAAGCGCCGCCGGAAATCGGCCAGCTCGACGTTTTCTTCCTCATCCAGAATCGGAATCTCGGGCTCCAGCGTCATCCCGCACTTGGGGCAGATACCCGGATGGTCCTGCCTGACCTCCGGATGCATTGGACAGGTATACACAACCCTGCTCTTGCTAATGGTCGTGGTCATCGTGCTCGTGCATCTGATCGGATCGTGTCTCATGCATCGGATCATCGACCCCACCATGAGAATGGCCGCTGCTGGCAGCGACAGCTGCCAGGTACTCGCCCTCATCACGGTCTGGCAACCAGCGCAGGAATGCCACCATGCCCCAAATGGAGTCATCGTCCATGCTCCGGCCCCACGCCGCCATACCGGTCGCCTTGAGGCCGTGCTTGATGATCCAGAAATCACGGGCCGAGTTGCTGTCAGCCCGGGCATCAGCCAGCGCTGGCGGCTGCGGGTAGAGGCCGCGACGCAGTTCCGAGTCAGCCAGTCCGGGACGCAAGTGACAGGTCTCGCACATCGCTGCGTAGTTACCCGCGCCCCGCTCCAGCAACTCGGGATCGGCGAGGTCAGGCACATCGATGTCAAGCGCCCGTACCGCCACCGACCGCTCACGACCGACTTCCAGAAATTCATGTACCGCGCGGCTGTGAGGCTCATCCGCGGCCACGTTGTAGACCCCGGACCAAAGCAGTACCGCGATTCCGCCAGCTCCAGCCACCAGTACCATCAGCAACGCTGTTACGAACGCTTTCATCGCCAGTCTCCTGTCCGAACCAGGCAACGGTTCAGCCTGCTGTGGACATTTCCTGCAGAGACTTTGCCATCTCGCGCGCTTCAGCTGCCGCCGTGGCATAGGCTTTCGCAAGCTTCTCGCAGTGACTGGCGAGACTGCCAAGCGAAGTCGCCTGCTTGCCACCACCGCTCGCGCGGTGCTTGTAATGCGCAGCCATATCGGCATGCCGCCTGGCACTCGCCTCGAGCGTCGATGCCTCCTGCTGGTACCTTGCTGCTTCCGATGCGTATTCAGCAGCATTGGTCGGCATGGTCACATCCGGGCCTGCGACGGCAGCCGGCAATGACATCAGTGTGACTGTTCCCGTAACAAGTACCCCGGCACTCACAAGCGCCGCAATACCAAGCATCCGTCCATTCATTATTCCGTCCTCCAGAAACTGCCAAACTGATAACGATTAATGCTGATCCGCCAACCGGCAATAACCCGACCAACCACCTTGAATGGCTATCTTGCGCTGGAAGTTATCTCGAAATAATCGCCATGATCAGCTCCAGGTACCATTGTGGAGCGCACTCCGCCATCGCTACCGATGGAAGCAGACGTCTTCACGACGGCGTAGATGACGCATCCCTGATTTCCGGCTCCCGCCGCAATTGCCACGCTCGCCAGATCGCGTAAACAATCGGCAGGATCACCAAGGCGAGGACCGTTGCCGATACCATCCCGCCCACCATTGGTGCAGCGATGCGCTTCATGACGCGCGACCCGGTCTCATCACTCCACATGATCGGCAGCAGGCCGGCAATCACCGCAGTCGCTGTCATCACGATTGGTCGAACCCGCTCACCCGCTCCCGCCATGATGGCATCGTAGAGATCCTCCGCACTCAAGCGGGAAACCTGCGCTCGCCTGACCTCGAATGCATGATCAAGGTAGACGATCATCACCACGCCGATCTCTGTCGCGACGCCCGCGAGTGCGATGAAGCCCACCATCACGGCTACGCTCATGTTGTAGCCAAGCAACCACATGAACCAGATTCCACCGACCACCGCGAACGGTAGCGTGAGCATCACGATGCAGACCTTGGTTACGCTATGGAAGGTGATGTATAGCAGCAGGAATATGATCAACAGCGTGATCGGAACGACTACCCTGAGCCGGCTTTCCGCTTCCTGCATGTATTGGTACTGGCCGCTCCACTGCACCGTATATCCCGCAGGCAAGCTCAGGCCTGACGCCACTGCCTGCTTTGCACGGGCCACATACGTGCCAACGTCCTGATCGGCATTGATGTCCACGTAGATCCAGGCTTGCGGCTGTGCGCCCTCCGTCTTTATCGCCGGCGGCCCCATACGCGGAAAGATGTCCGCCACCTGGCCCAATGGCACCTGCACACCGGTGGGCGTTGCCAGCAACACGCGGCGTAGTGCTTCCGGGCTCTGGCGAAGATCGCGCGCGTAGCGCAGGTTCACCGGATAGCGCTCCAGCCCCTCGACGGTCGTAGTGACATTCATGCCACCGATGGCGGACTGGATCACGTCGAGTACGTCCTGCACCGTCAAACCATAACGGGCCGCCTCAAGCCGCTTGACCACGAAGGACATGTAGTAGCCGCCCGCAACCCGTTCGGCATACACGCTGCGCGTGCCAGGAATGTCACGGACCAGAGGTTCAACCTGCTTTCCCAGTTCCTCCAAAACGCCCAGATCCGGTCCGGTAAGCTTTATGCCCACGGGCGTCTTGATCCCCGTGGATAGCATGTCGATGCGTGTCTTGATCGGCATGGTCCACGCATTGGTAACGCCCGGAAATCGAATCAGCCCATCCAGTTCTTCGGTCAGGCGCTCCATCGTCATCCCGGGCCGCCATTCCCCCTCCGGCTTGAGGATGATCGTTGTTTCCATCATGGACAATGGTGCCGGATCCAGCGGGGTCCGCGCACGGCCAATCTTGGCGAGCGCATGTTTGACTTCAGGCACGGTCATGATCAACTGATTGGTCTGCTGTGCGACAGCTTGCGCCTCGGTAATGGAGACACCCGGCAGCAACGAAGGCATATAGAGAAGATCGCCCTCATTGAGCGGCGGGATAAACTCCGCACCGAGTTGCTTGTAGGGAACCACTGTCGCCACTAGCAGAACCAGGGCAGCTCCAAGAACCACCCAACGCAGCCGCAACGCTCCACGAAGTATCGGGCGATACGCCCAGCTCAGAAACCGGTTGATCGGGTTCCGCCCCTCAGGCGGGATACGGCCGCGGATGAGGTGTCCCATCAACACAGGGACCACCGTAATCGCCAGGACTGCCGCCGCTGCCATGGCGTAAGTCTTCGTAAAGGCGAGCGGTGAAAACATGCGGCCTGACTGACCTGTCAGTGCAAAAACCGGGAAAAATGAAACCGCAATAATCATGAGTGAGCTGAACAACGCCGGCCCGACCTCCCTGGTCGAATCCAGAATGATTTCCCAGTGCGGCTTCCGGCCTTGATCACGCTCCATGTGTTTATGGGTGTTCTCGATCATCACGATCGCGCCATCGACCATGGCACCGATCGCAATGGCAATCCCACCGAGTGACATGATGTTCGCCCCGAGACCCTGAAAATACATGATGGCCATGGCGGCCAGGATTCCGACCGGTAACGTGAAAATGGCCACAAATGCGGAGCGCAGATGCAACAGAAACACAAGGCAGACCGCCGCAACAATCAGGCTTTCTTCAAGAAGCTTCATCTGCAGCATTGACTGGGCGCGGTTGATCAGCGCCGAACGGTCGTAAACAGGTACTATCTCGACGCCGTCTGGAAGTCCGGGTTTGAGCAATTCGATCCTTTTCTTGACACGGTCAATCACAGCGAGGGCGTTGTTGCCGTAGCGCATTTCGATGATGCCGATCACCGCATCGCCGTCACCATCAAGTTGAACAGCACCCCGGCGGATATCAGGCCCAAGCGTCACGTCGGCAATATCACGCACCAGGACGGGAGTACCGTCATCGCCTGTTCCGACCGGAACCTGCTCGATATCCCGTACTTGCTCGATATAGCCGATACCCTCGACCATATACTCAGCCTCGGCATACTCGATGACGCGGCCACCCACGTCATTGTTGCTACGCCGGATCGCCTGCATGACCGTGCCGAGCGGCAGGTGGTAGGCAAGTAACTTGTTGGGATCAACCGTGACCTGATACTGCTTGACGAATCCCCCCGCAGTTGCCACGTTGGCAACTCCGGGAACGGTCTGCAGTTGATAGCGCACGAACCAGTCCTGAATACTCCGCAGCTGCGACAGATCGTGCTTGCCAGTGCGGTCAACCACGGCATACTCGAAAACCCAGCCTACAGGTGTCGCATCGGGGCCGAGAACCGGCGTGACTTCAGGGGGCAACTGGTTCTGCACGAAGCTCAGGTACTCAAGGACCCGGCTACGCGCCCAGTAAATATCAGTGCCATCCTCGAAGATGACGTAGACGAAAGAGAGCCCGAAAAAAGAGTAGCCCCGCACGACCTTTGCCTTGGCGACAGCAAGCATTGTGGTCGTCAGCGGATAGGTAACCTGGTCTTCCACTATCTGCGGGGGTTGTCCGGGCCACTCGGTGAATATGATGACCTGGACATCACTCACATCGGGAAGCGCGTCGAGCGGGATATTTCGAAAGGCATAAATACCGGCGCCGATAACCGCTGCGGTAGCCAGCAATACCAGCAGCTGATTACGCACTGATGCCTCGATAATGCGTTTCAGCATGGCCGCTACTCGTGGACGTGCCCGGAATGCGCCGGTGCGGCCCCGGCATCAGCAGGTGCCGGGGGCGACATTTCACCTTCCGGCATTTTGACAGCCTCTGCTGGCTCGGCAGCCGGTGCCCCGCCAATCATCTTGCGAACCGCAGACTGCAGGTTGCTCTCGGAGTTGATCAGGAACTGGGCCGAGGTGACGACACGATCACCCGCTGCCAGGCCCGCACGCACCTCAAATTCATCCCCGGTCTGTACACCGAGCTGAATCTCACGAGGCTCGAAGCGCCCGCCATCGAGGGCCACGATGGCGGTGTCCCGTTGCCCGCCGCGAATCACTGCCTGGATTGGTACCGCGAGCCCCTCACGGGCTACTTCGCTATGGAGCGTGACATTTGCCCACATATCAGGTTTGAGATCGAAATCCGGCGTATTGGAAAACTGCATACGCACCTCGATGGTGCGGGTTTTCTGGTCCAGGTAGGGATACACATACGCGACCCTGCCCCGATAAGTGGCCCCGGGTTGATAGGCCAAGGCCATCTCGGCCTCCTGACCAACGTGCAACCACGGTGCCTCATACTCGTAAACGTTCGCATAGACCCACACTGTGGCAATGTCTGCGATTGCATAAACAGTCTGACCAGGCTGCAGAAATCCGCCTTCCGGGATATTGCGCTCGACGACAATCCCGCTGAATGGTGCGTACACCACCATCGTGCGCGTAATCTCACCACGCTCGCGCAACGCCTTTATCTGCTGGTCCGTCACATTCCAGTAGCGCAATCGCATCTCGACAGAACGGACGAGATCGACGCCACCTGCAACGGCGTCCGGCAATGTGCTTTCCTCAAGGCGCTCCCGGTACCGGAGCGCCACCAGGTACTCCTCCTGGGTAGCCACCAGTTCGGGGCTGTAGATTTCCAGCAATGGCTCGCCCCGCCGCACGACCTGGCCTGCAAAATTGATGTACTGGGCCTCAATCCAGCCGCCGATTTTCGGCGCGATGCGACGCACTTTCGTCTCGTCATAGCCGACACGCCCCACGGTACGGATGTCGCGGGTCAGTTGCTTCAACTGCACCACTTCAGTGGTGACACCGATGTTCTGAATCGTCGCCGGATCAATGCGCACGCTCCCCGGCGGGCCATCATCCAGCTCTCCTTCATAGACGGGCACGAGATCCATGCCCATCCCATCCTTTCCGGCGCTTTTTGCGACAAAGGTTGGGTCCATGGAAGATTTCCAGTAGAGAATCTTGCGCCCGCTGGCCTCGGGCGCAGGCTCTCCGGCGCCGGAGCCGGAACCAGCCGGAGGCTTTGCACAGGCCGACAACAGTGCCGCCAGCAGAGCCGACGCGACCAGCATGAGACCTCGATTCATAAAACGTACACCTGGATCTATGGCCTTGAGTTTGAGAGCGGTTGCCCGATGGCTCGCTCAAGGTCGGCGAGCGCCTGCTGATAGTCACGCACTGCCCGATCGCGCTGGAGGCGGACCTGCTCAAGAGACCGCAAGCTGTCAATCACCGTCAGGAAGTCCACCACCCCGGCCTGATAGCCGGATTGCGCTGCTGCGATACGTTCAGTGGTCTGGGGAATAAGGGTTCCACGGTAAATCTCCTCGGTCCGGGCAGCGACCACAACGCGCTCGTACTGCCGCTGTACCTGGTCAAACACCTGATTCCTGAGATCACGTTGGTGGAACTCTTCTCGTCGCACCTGGGCTTGCGTATCGCGAACCTCGGCACCGATCCGGTTCGCCCACAGCGGGACTGAAAAGCCCAGCTTCACCATCCAGATATCGTTGCCA
The DNA here is from genome assembly GCA_024234935.1 of Chromatiales bacterium. NCBI lineage: Bacteria > Pseudomonadati > Pseudomonadota > Gammaproteobacteria > Chromatiales > Chromatiales bacterium. Next base: position 283,546 of record JACKNI010000001.1, on the reverse strand, counting down.
TCACGCGCGAAGGCTGGATTTGTACCGCCCCGCACATCAATCCACTGTACGCCGAGCTTGAAATCAGGCAGATAACCCAACCGCGCCAGACGTTCGGACTGATGACTCGCATCAACGACGTGGGTCTGGGAAAGCAGCTCGGGCCGGTTTGCATCGGCTATATCAACAAGGCGGGCGAGCGAAATCTTGAGCGGCTTCGCATCCAGATCAGTGGGCGGACCCAGCGGTGCCCGGGGTGCGCGGTCGAGCAGTGCATTCAGGGCGCCGATCGCCGTCTCGACGTCCCCCAGGTAGACGACACGCTCAGCCGCAAGGCGGCTCAGCTGTTCCTGCGCAAGGATCACGTCCTGCTGCGCGGCTTTGCCGACCCGATACCTGGCCTGAGCTACTTCAGCAAACTGGCGGGTCAGGTCGGTTGTATCGTTATTGATTTCGAGCGAGCGCTTGGCCAGGTTGTAGTCGGCGTACCGCGCCCGCACCTGGCGAGTAATTTCCTGGATTGCCGCTTCGAGCAACTGGTAGTTTGCCTCAGAGCGTGACTCCGCAATCTTGCTACGAAGTCCGAGCTTCCCCGGAAACGGAATTGCCTGGGATATTTCCACACTGTTCCCCTGGGGACCGGCCCGTGTCTCGGCCATATCGCCGGTATCCGGAATCAGCGTCACCGTCGGGTTCTCGTACCAGCTCTGGGCCCTGATTCTTTCTTTTGATGCCTCCCACTCGGAACGTACGGCACCAATATTGGGGTTGTTCTCGACTGCGAACGGCACCAGTACTTCCAGGGAAAGTGGTGCGAGAAGATCTGCCTCCGTCACGGTCACTATGCGCTCTGGCGCCACCTGCTCATCAGTAGAAGGTTGCGCTACCGCGTTGACGCCAGCGAGCATGAGCGCCACCCAAGCCAAAGCACAGCCCAAGGACCCACTTGTAACCCGCTTATGCCTGCCACCTGCCATCGATTTCCCTCTAGATGCGCTGCACCGAAACTTGTCCGAAGCCGGGAGGATATTGCTGCCGTTTGCTACACATTGCACGTAGATCACACACGTAGCGAAGAACCTACCGATATTCAGCGGAGAAGTTGTCTCAAAACAATCTCGATCCGCCTGCGGTACGGGTAAGTCCTGACAACCAGTCAGTAACCTATACTGAATACCAGCAATATAGGGCGACGACGGCTAATGAGTTCCATGAAACGACGGGTATTAATCATCGAGGATGAACAGGACCTCGCATTGCTCATCAAGCGGCATCTGGAGGGCAGTGGCTTCGAGGTGCAGACGGTATCGAGGGGCGATGATGGCCTGCGGGCAGCGGAGACTGCGGCTTTTGACCTGATCTTGCTGGACCTGATGTTGCCAGGAATGGACGGCATCGAAGTCTGCCGGCGTCTGCGCGACCAGAAGATCGCCACACCGATCATGATGGTGACGGCACGGACGACCGAGGTCGACAAGGTGCTCGGGCTGGATATGGGCGCTGACGACTACATCGCCAAGCCCTTTGGCATCGCCGAACTGACAGCGCGGGTCAAGGCAATTCTTCGGCGAATAGAAGGCATGGAGACAGCCCATGCAACAGGCACCGGTTCAATTCAGATCGGTGATGCGGTATGCATCAATCCATCATCCCGACAGGTGATGGTACGCGGCAAGGCTGTCAGCCTGACGCCCAAGGAGTTTGACCTCATGGTGCATTTCGCGCGGAACCCCGGGCGGGTCTATACACGCTCACAACTGCTCGATACCGTATGGGGCTATCGTCACGACGGTTATGAACATGCCGTCAACTGTCACATCAACCGGTTACGGGAAAAAATAGAGCGGGATCAGACCCGCCCTGAGCTGCTCCTGACCGTCTGGGGTGTCGGCTACAAGCTTGCCGAATCGCTTCCACCCGAGAGTTAAGCGATGTTCCGAACACTCTATCGCCGGCTGCTGGTCGTCATCCTGGCCTTCGGGATAGCAATGACTGCGGTCTTCGCCACAGTGCTCTTTGTTTCTCACGAAGCCTATCATTCCGAGGCTGATCAGATCGCCAATCGGCGACTTGCCCGGCATTATGCCAATGCACGACTGCTCATCAGTGATGAGCCACTGACTGCCGATAATTTTCACAAGGGCATCAGAAAACTTGCGGAACTCAACCCGGATGTCGACCTGTACCTCGTTGATGCGGACGGCTTGCTGATTGCCTCATCGGTACCAACGGTGCAATGGGTGCGCACACGGGTTGATGTCGCTCCGATTGACGCTTTTCTCGGCAATACGGTCCCCCTGCCTATTCTTGGCGATAACCCGCGATTCATCGACAGCAAGGAAATATTCTCCGCTGCGCCGGTGACAATTCTGGATTGCCCGGCACGCTATCTTTACGTGATCCTGCGTCGAAATCGCATCAACGACACTGTCCTGAAACTGCGCAGGACATACACCATCAACGAAAGCCTGGGCCTGCTTGTCTCATGCAGCGTACTGGCCATCCTGGCCACGCTCGTTTTGGTTCGCTCGATTACCCGGCGTCTCAGCACCCTCAAGGCGGAGATGGAGCGCTTTCACGCCGCGACGATCCCTGATGGTACCGGCTCCACCATGCCGACCAACTCGAAAGGTGACGAGATTGAACGCCTGGCAGACCTGTTTGAAAATCTGTCCAGTCATGTGCAGAGCCAGATGGAAAGCCTGCGCGACACCGACAACATGCGCCGCAATATGGTCGCGAATATTTCCCACGACCTGCGCACACCATTGACGACACTGCAAGCTCACCTGGACACTTTGGCCCTGAAAGATATTGATTTGTCACCCGATGAGCGAGACCTGTATCTCGCCACGGCGATCAATCAATCACGCCGCCTCACCCGCCTGGTCAATCAACTGCTCGAGCTTGCCAAACTCGATGCCGGTCAGGTCGCACTGCAAAGAGAGCCGTTTCAGCTGGCCGAGCTCTTGCAGGATATCGCCCAGGAACTGTCGCTCAGCTGCTCGGCAAAGGACATCCTTCTTCGCGCCGAATACTCAAGCACTTTGCCCCGGGTAGTCGGTGATATCGGCCTGATCGAACGCGCAATCGACAACCTGGTGGAGAATTCCATCCGGCATACCCCTGCGGGCGGCAAAGTAACGCTGCGCGCAACCGCGCAATCACCGGATCGTGTACGGGTGGATGTCGAGGACTCAGGGACGGGCATCCTGCCCGATGAACAGGCGAACATTTTTGATCGCTTCTATCGCGGTGACCCGAGCCGTTCGAGCGATTCCGCGCATGCCGGACTGGGTCTGGCAATTGTAAAAAGCATCCTTGATCTTCATGGCGTAACGATTGCCGTCTACAGCAGACCCGGCATCGGTACACGGTTCAGTTTTGAGCTCCCGATACACGCCCCGGATCCCGGCCTCTTCTGATTCGCAGCCGTCACAACTTTCGGTCACCGAGACGGTACCGAGATATATCCAAGACGTTTCCGCGATGAACCACAAAAAAAAGCCCGGCATTATCAAATGCAGACGGGGGTACACCAATGAAGAAGACCATCCATATCGCCATACTCTGCGCCGCATCAGCAGTTCTTGGGCCAGGTTGGTTACCGACGGCACTGGCCGCAGATCCCACGGTGGAAGCGCTGGAAACTCGGGTAAAGGAACTGGAAGCATCGATCGCCGAGCTTCGCGGCGAACTTGGCCGTCTGGCCGAACAGAATTCGAGCAAAGCGGCTGCCATGAAGGAAGAACGCGGCCAGATCAGCGAAGAATCCGCAACGGTGGCCCGTGCAGAGGCTGCCAGCATTGCAGCTGAATGGCAGAACGCAACATCAGCCTTCCACCTGTCTGGATACGGTGCAGCCTCCTACGTCGACCAGGAAGGTGCGAACGGCGAATTCGGCGGTGTCACCTTCAACCCGATCCTTCACTTCCAGTATCGCAACCAGATTCTCTGGGAGTCCGAACTGGAACTGGAGATTGACCAGGATGGCGCAACGGATGTGACACTTGAATACAGCACCATCGATTGGTTGATCAATGATCATGTCACCCTGCTGGCCGGCAAATTCCTGAGCCCTCTTGGCCAGTTCCGGCAAAACCTTCATCCGGCATGGATTAACAAGCTGCCCTCCGCACCACCGGGGTTCGGACATGACGGCGCAGCACCTGCGGCCGACGTGGGCGTTCAGCTCCGTGGTGGACTGCCGCTCCCCCGAGCAGCGCATCTGAATTACGCGGTTTATGTTGGCAACGGACCGCAACTGGAGGCCGATGGGGGCGAGATCCACGGCATCGTCAGTGAAGGATTTACGCGGAATGCAGATGATCCTGTCGTCGGTGGGCGGTTGGGCTTCCTGCCAATGCCGAATCTCGAGATCGGCGTCTCCGGTGCCGTTGGCAAGGCGACACTGACAACGGCGGATGGTGTCGCAATCGAGGACGGGGACGAGCCCGCAAGGGACTACGGGGCACTCGGCGCAGATCTTGTTTACCGGTGGAAAGACCTTGAGGGTCGCGGTGAACTGATACGTCAGAAGGTCGACGACGCACCCGGCAGTCTTGCTGAAGAAGGCGGCACCTGGCGCGCCTGGTATCTGCAACTCGCATACCGACTCGGGTCCCGGCCATGGGAAGGCATAGTCCGATATTCGGATTTCAATTCGCCGCACCCGGAACAGCGGCAGGATCAGTGGATGATCGGCTTCGAATATCTGATTGCATCCAATGCGATGGTCAAGCTGGGTTATGAGTTCAATGACGGCCTCTCGCAGACAGAAACCGACGCTAACCGTTGGTTACTTCAACTTGCCTACGGCTACTGAAACGGGGGTTCCCATGACCGGAATACAAAAACCACAGACATCGCACCGGGTAGCCGCCACAGTCATCGCAGCAGCCTGTCTGCTGAATTTTTACACGGTGTCCGCAGCCGATGGCCCGGAAGGGGACGTTTCCCGCGGCGCTGTCGCCTGGGCTCAGCAATGCCAACGCTGCCACAACATGCGGGACCCCATGGAGTTTCGTGACGATCAGTGGCGCGTCATCATGGCGCACATGCGGGTACGAGGCGGCCTTGATGGGCAACAGGCGCGGGACATTCTTGCCTTCCTTCAGGCCAGCAACGGCGGCTACTGGGACGGCGCAGGAGCGCCCGCCTATACGCCGGCCGTACAAACGCAGGCCACTGGGCAAGACACTACCCAGAAGGCAAGGACGGGAAAGGCTGTTTTCGAACGCAGCTGTATTGCCTGCCATGGCCAGGACGGACGCGGCACGTTGCCCGGTGTGCCCGACTTCACCACCGCTGGTGGCCCGCTGACCAAACCCGATCAGGCCTTACAACGTAGCATTCTCGACGGTATTCGAAATCCGAAGTCTCCGGTCGCCATGCCGCCCAAAGGCGGCGATCCCACTTTGAGCACAGCAGATGCTTCAACCGTGCTGGCGTACCTGCGAATGACCTTTGGCCATGAGTGATGACATCCTGCTGGCCTCATCCCCGGAACACGGCCAGCCCTGCCAAAGACCGGAAAGGAGCCGTGAATCCCGTGTCCATCTGCTGCAGGAGCTTTTCTTCCTTCAGGTCGATGCGTGCGGCGACACCGGTCCAGACATTGGCCGCCAGCGCATAGCGCTCGTCCACATCCGGCGCCACCTGGGCCCAGCCATAGCCAGGCAGTTCGATGTGCTGGAGCATCTTTCCTTCCTCATCGTAGATGGCGAGGCCCGTCGCATCCGTACACAGCAGTCTGCCATCGGCCAGGTAGGCCGGGGCGATAAACCAGCGACGGTCGCTGCGATCAAAGGGGTCGGCATCCAGATAGGCCGCGAGGTCCGGCATCTGGCGGTCGTTGCGAATGTCATAGCGCATTAGCCGGCGCGATGTTTCCGTGGTGTAGGTGATGAACTCGCCGGACGGGTGCATCGCCGAGTGGGTGACACCCTTGAAGCGGGTGGGTTCCGGCGCGTTTTCCACGCGGAAACTTTTCATCGGCTTCAGGTCCGGGCTGTACTGGTAGATACGCCCGTCGCCCAGCGTACCGTTGGCCAGCAGCTTGGCACTCGTGCCCTTCCAGATTTCGGTACCGATGAGGTACTCGCCGAAGTAGTGGTTGCCATCCTGATCCCAGTTCACGCTGCCGAAGGAACGTCCTGAATCCCAGGGTGCCAGCTCCTTCCCGTCAGGCGTCGCGCGCACGGTAATGTGGTCGTGGCAGTCGAAGCCCCAGAGCGTGCCATCAGGCGCAATCTTGCAGCCGACGATGAAATAGCGCGTACCGGTGGTGTACCAGGTGCCCTTCATCACCCAGTTCCGGTCAAACTGGATGATCCGGCCCTCGCCGCGATGATCGTCGTTGGGGTCGTTGAGGTAAGTATTGCCGAGGAAAATATCGCCGGTCGCGAAAGGCTTCAGGGTCGAGGTTTTCTGCATCGGGGAATCTCCGGGCTCTGTCTGCTTGCTGATGAATGTCAGTGTCTCGCTGAACCTCAGTTCTCCGTGACCCGGAACCCCTGCAACGCCGTCATGCGCTCAATCCAGGCCGATACATTCGGGGTCGCGGCGTAGTCGAGTTGACGGCCGAGCTTGGTGATCAGGTAGGCGACGATGGCGAAGTCAACGACCGAAAGACTGCCGAGAATGAACTCGTGGCCAGCCAGTTGCTGGTCGAGGATCTTGAGCAGCGGGGTCAGCGTCGACAGGTCTTTGACTTCCACAGTCTTCAGTGCACCCATCGCCGGCATCAGGTGACAGCTTTGCCAGTGCAGCCAGCGATCGGCATCGGCGCGGCCCCGGGGATCCGTGGGCAACGCCCGGGTTTCCGGGAATTTCGTGGCGAGGTAAGTCAGGATGGCATTGGACTCCCACAGCTTGAAGTCACCATCCACAAGTGCAGGGACTTTCGCCATGGGATTGATTGCGAGGTATTCCGGCCTCTGGGTTTCCTTGTCCTTGAAGCTCACATGGTGAATAGCAATATCGAGATCAAAATGCCGGACGAAGGCCTCGACCTTTCGGTTATTAGGGGTAATCGTAAACGTGTAAAGGCGCACGAACGGCCTCCTTGTTGGCGACAGCTAGATTTGACAGCTGCGCCATCCTCAACCCTGCCACTATGGGAAGGTCAAGTGAATATGGCGTCTGGACCGATCAATGGCGCGCGTAGGTAGCGGTGCGGCCATCGTCACTCACCAGTAGCACCTCATAGGGAACCTTGAGCATGCTATCCATCCCCGGTGCGCTCTGTGGCATTCCGGGCGAAACCAGGCCCTTGGCATGCGGCTTTTCGGCAAGCATGCGTTTGATGTCGGCAGCCGGGACATGGCCCTCAACCAGATAGCCGCTTACCTCAGCGGTGTGGCACGACCCCATCGCCGGCGGCACACCCAGACGTACCTTTTGCGGTGTGAGGTCTTCCGTATCATGCACAACGACCGGAAAGCCGTTGACCTGCATGTGCTCAATCCATTTCCCGCAACACATGCAAGATGGGCTCTTGTATACCGTTACCGTCGGCAATGGCGGCGCCGCCCAGACCATCGGCACAAGCATCGCCAGAAAAACAGCCAATCGGATGGACGCATTCATATGCGGCTCCCTTCTTGAAAAACCAGCATCAGTTACTCGACAAACACTAGCCTGATGATTGTCGGAATGCATCTCGAAATGTTCGCCGGTTGGCTGAAATAACCACTACTCAAACAATGGTTACTGCCGCCCGCCTGGGCGGATCAACGTCGCCTGCTCGGCTGAGCCGTTCGCTCACCACTCACGCTCGAAGTTACTTACTGTGCGTCGTTGCGCACGAATTTTTCCACATGAATGGCCAACGCATGGGCATGCACTGCTCATGCAATCCGAACTGGAATGGGAGCGCACAGAGAATGCGGGCGCAGAATGCACCGGCGGGCGGCGCGAAAACGCTCTTGCGGTCTGGAGCAACAAATGCGGTCCGGAGTGGGTCGCAAATTAGGCTAGATTTCGCCTTCTGCTGTATTCATAAGTAATTGTTTTATAACAACAACATTAGTGGCGGAGAGGGTGGGATTCGAACCCACGTTACGGGGTTACCGTAAACACGCTTTCCAAGCGTGCGCCTTCAGCCACTCGGCCACCTCTCCGGATCGTCTGTTCGGCTGGAAACGGGCGGAAAGGTTAGCCCGTTGCGGCCTGCGCTTCAATGCGCTGCCGTATCAGTCAGCAGCTTTCTCTTTGCGAAAGTAGTCGGGTGGCCGATCCAGGCAGTCGCTGATGACGCCAGCCTGATCGGCGGGCGGCGGGGCCGGAACGGCCATCGCCGTGGAACGGTCTGGTACCTCCAGCCCCTCGGGGATCTTGAGCTCGGGCAGGCTGGTGCTCTGCTGATACTCCTTGGGCTTGGCACAGCGCTTGTCCGGCGATGAGGAAAAGCAGCCCGTCAATACGGCGACTGACAGCAGCGCAAGGAGCCCGGTCTTCGACATCACCGTGGATAACAACTCAGCGTGCTCCTTCAGCCAGGCTGGGCCGCTGATCGAGCACGCCGGCCCGACGCATGGCTGCCTCGACAGCCGGTCGACAGTCCGCACTGAGCGCCGTCAGCGGCAAACGCAGCCCGCCGGGCATCAGGCCCAGGCGTTCCACCGCCCACTTCACCGGAATCGGATTTGACTCGACAAACAGCTCCTGATGCAGGCCCGCAAGGCGGCCGTCCAGTTCCGTAGCCAGCGTCCGATTGCCTTTCAGCGCGGCCTTGCACATATCAGCCATCAGTGCGGGGGCTACATTGGAAGTCACCGAGATAACCCCCTGCCCGCCCTGAAGCATGAACTCGCAGCCAGTCGCATCGTCACCGCTGAACAGCAGGAAATCCTCGCCACAGGCCTCGCGCAAGGGCTGCAGGCGACCCAGATCCCCGGTTGCCTCCTTGATGCCGATGATGCCGGGATGTGCGGCCAGGCGGGCAACGGTGGCCGTCTGCATGTCGACGCCGGTCCGGCCCGGTACATTATAGAGGATCAGCGGCAACTCCAGGGCATCGGCAATTGCGACGAAGTGCCGGTATAGCCCCTCCTGGGTCGGCTTGTTGTAGTAAGGCGTGACGACAAGGTAACCGTCAACCGGAAGCCCGCCGACGGTCCGCGAAAGGTCGATGGTCTGCGCTGTGGAATTGGATCCGGTACCGGCGATTACGGGGATCCGCCCGGCAGCGCGATGGGCGGCAACGCGAATGACTTCGACGTGCTCGGCCTTGGTCAGGGTACTGGCCTCGCCGGTGGTGCCGGCGATTACCAGCCCGTCCGTCCCCTGCTCCATATGCCAGTCAACCAGACGCTCAAGGCAGCCGAAATCGAGCGCCCCATCGTCATTCATGGGCGTAACCAGCGCAACAAAGCTGCCTGAGAACATTGCGAGCGGACCGGAGACCGGGAAGAGGCAGCGATGGTACTGAGGCTGCTGCGGGGTCGCAAGGGCACCGCCGACAATGCCTTGATGCAGGTCCATTTACCGGTACACTGGCCGCTCATTTTTCAGGGCTTCTGCACGTTCATCCATGGAAAAACTTCTGGCGGTCACAGCAATAGGACCGGATCGCGCCGGCGTGGTTCGCGATCTGAGTCATGCCATCAATGCCGCTGGCGGCAGCATCCGCGAGAGCCGCATGATCGCTCTCGGCGCCGAGTTCGCGGTGATGATGCTGGTCTCGGGCAACTGGCACACGGTGGCCAAGCTGCAGAGCAGCCTGCTGGCGCTTCAGCAGCAATCCGAGCTGACGGTTACAGTGCGCGAAACCCAGCCGCGACCGGCCGAGACTGCGGCACCCTACTCCATCGACGTGGTTACCCTCGATCACGAGGGTATTGTTTTCGGCCTGTCGAACTTTTTCGCCACTCGCGACCTCGAAATATCCGAGGTCAACACCCGCCGCTACAATGCACCGCATACCGGCGCGCTGATGTTCAGCGTACAGATGACCGTGAACATACCGCGCACGGTGCACGTTGCGACCCTGCGGGAGGAGTTCATGGAATACTGCGACGAGCAGAACCTCGACGCGGTGATGGAACCGGCACAGCGCTGAACGAATCCGGCTGACAGACAGGAAATCACATGAGTACCGTTACCGTTGGCAAGGTCGTCCCGAATTTCAGGCTGCCGGCTACCGGCAACCAGCAGATAGAACTCAAGGATCTGCGCGGCAGGAATGTGGTCGTGTATTTCTACCCGAAGGACAGCACACCGGGCTGCACCACCGAAAGCTGTGACTTTGGCGCCCTGCACGACAAATTCCGGAAAAAAAATGCGGTGATCCTCGGCGTATCGCGTGACTCCCTCGCATCACACGAGAAATTCAAGGCAAAATTCGAGTTCCCTTTCGATTTGCTGTCCGATGCGGATGAAAAACTCTGCCGGTTGTTTGACGTGATCCGCGAAAAGAACATGTACGGAAAGAAAGTGCTGGGCATCGAGCGCAGCACCTTTCTCATCGATACCGACGGCAGATTGCAACGCGAATGGCGCAAGGTCAGCGTCAAGGGCCATGCCGCAGAAGTCCTGGAATCGATCAGCACAAACTGATACCGCCACGGACAGGCGTATGCCCTACACCCTATCGAACACAGGCCCCGCCTCCCGGAATGGATCATGGGCCGGAATAATCCGCTTGTATCTGCGGAATCTGGTTTTGTCCCTGGTCATGACCTGCCTGATCGTCCCGCCGCTGCCGGCAACAAGCAGCGACTTGCCGGATATCGGCAGTCCGGGCGACTCGGTACTGTCCCGCGACCGTGAACTGCAGATAGGTCGCAGCATCTACCGCAGCCTGATCGACACCGACCGCGTCATGAGCGATCCGGAAATCCAGGAGTATGTGCAGGACATCGGGCAGAAGCTGTCCGCCCAGGCACATGACGGCGATTTCCAGTTCAATTTCTTTGTCGTCAATGACAATGCGATCAATGCTTTTGCACTTCCGGGCGGCTATATCGGTGTTCACTCCGGCCTGATCCTTGCAACCAACAGCGAGAGCGAACTTGCCGGAGTCATGGCCCATGAAATCTCGCATGTAACACAGCGGCATATATCGCGTGCAGTCTATGCGAACCAGCGCAACAGCATTCTCAGCATGGCCGCTATGCTTGGTGCAATCCTGCTTGGAGCCGCAGGGGGCAGCAGCGATGCGATTACGGGCGCCATCGCCACCGCACAGGGCGTAACAGCCCAGCAGCAGATCAATTTCACCCGAGCCAATGAATATGAAGCCGACCGCGTTGGTGTCGGCGTGCTGGCCGCCGCAGGCTTCGACCCGGAAGGTATGCCGGCCTTCTTTGAGACCCTCGCCAGACAGACCGGACCGCTGGCGAGTCAGGCACCCGAGTTTCTGCGCACACATCCGGTAACCGTAAACCGCATCGCGGAAACGAGGGAGCGTGCCGCTTCACTGCCGCGTCCGGAAGTCCAGGATGCGGCCGGCTATTCCCTGACCAAAGCGAGGATACGTGTCCTGACCAGCCCCACGCCGGAAAAGGCGCTCGACTTCTTCCTCGGCGAACAGCAGAACCCGAAGAGCATCGGCAATCTGGGTACCGATTACGGGGTCGCGCTGGCACGTATGGAACTGGGCCAATACGACATCGCACGTGACCAGTTCAGAAATCTGCGCACAGCCCATCCGGGCGTAATCCCCTTCCATACCGGGCAGGCAAATGCAGAACTTGCCCTTGGAAACAGGAGCCAGGCCTTTGCCATATTTGACCAGGCAATGGCGCTGTTCCCGCGCAATGTACCGCTCACGGTGCACTACGCCGAGGCACTGCTCGCCAACGGGGACGCAAAAAAAGCCCACCACATTCTGCTTGATCTGCTCAACAATGTTCCACCGACCGCCAAGCAGGTGCGCCTGATCGCACTGGCCGCAAGCGCCGCCGGTGACACAGCGGAGGCGCATTACTATATGGCGGAGTTGCACCTGATCAAGGGTGATGCAACGATGGCGGCTGACCAGCTTCGGCTGGCCCTGTCCATTCCGGGGCTGAACAGCGTGCAGAAGGCACGTTTCAATGCGCGGCTTGAGCAGATCCAGGAATGGGTGGATAAAGAACAAAAAGCCCGCCGGCAAAACAACGGAAATGCACAATGAATGCCTGGGATAAATCGCGCTCGGCCGTGGTGGCACTGGTCTTGATTATCAGCAGCGGCTGCGCCAGTACCAAAGCTGTCGAGAACCAGGAAGCCTACGACCCGATCGAACCCTTCAACCGGGCGATGTACAAGGTCAACGACATCGGCGACCGGTACTTGTTGCGACCGGTTGCCGTGGGCTACGAGCGTGGACTCCCGCCCCAGATGCGGAGCGGGATCCAGAATTTCTTCAGCAACCTCAAGTACCCGATCACCATCGTGAATGATTTCCTGCAGGGAAAATTTCGCACCGGTGGTCACGATACGGGTCGCTTCGTCCTGAATACCACGGTAGGCCTTTTCGGTTTTTTTGATCCGGCGACACGGGTCGGGCTCAAGGAAAATGATGAGGACTTTGGCCAGACGCTGGGCAAATGGGGCGTCGGCGAAGGCCCGTACATCGTGCTGCCCTTGTTTGGCCCCCGCACGTTGCGCAGCCTGACCGGTGATGTTGCCGATTCACCGTTGACCCCGCTGATCGATCTCACCAACGACAACGTCGATGTCAGCTGGGCGCTCTGGTCGGTGTATCAGGTGGACAAGCGGTCACGCCTGCTGGATGTCGACCAGCAGATTCTCGAAGCTTACGACCCCTATCTTTTTGTACGCGACGCCTACCTGCAGAACCGGCGTTATCGCATGTATGACGGGAACGTTCCGGTCGACGACAGCTACCTGGACGACATGGACGACATGGACGACATGGACGACAAATAGACTAGCCGCCGTTACCCGTCACCAGCATCTCCTCGACGCCACTCAGCCGGGCGATAGCAAGCAGTTTGTCCGGCAAGTGGGTGAAGCTGACCGAGCGGCGCTCGGCTTGCCCCCAGCGCAGCCATTCCAGCAGCAAGGCAAGGCCTGCGCTGTCCACTTTGGTTACGCCACCGAGATCAATGGAAAGATCGGAGTCGCCGACAAACGTCCTGCGGCTCACATCCAGCAGTTCACCAGCGGTCGCAAAGACCAGCGGTCCACTGAGACGCAGCTGACCAGTTCCGACGGAGCGCAACTCAGGCGTCGTGGTCATTTGGGAGCGGCACCAGGAACTGCAGGCTTGGGACCGGGACTGGCAATGGTGTCCATCTTGGCTGCATCGGCCTGCAGGCGGGCAATGACGGCATCGATACCCTTGGCACTGATTTCAGCGTTGAACTGGTTACGGTAGTTCTGTACGTATGAAATACCTTCGATGCGCACATCGAAGGCGCGCCAGCCGTCTTTGGTCTTATGCAGGCTGTAGTTCACGGGCAGCGTGGTACCGTCGTCCAGCTGCATGATGCTTTTCACGACCGTATTCTTCGGGTCAGGTACGGCACTGGCTGCCGGCAGAATCCGCACCTTGTCGCGCTCAAAACGCAACACATGACGCGCATAGCTGTGCAGCAGGAAGTCATAGAAAGTATCTATGAACTTCTTGCGCTGCTCTGGCGTTGCGGTGCGCCAGTTCTTGCCGAGTACCAGCCGCCCGGCATAGTCGGTATCAAATACCGGCAAAAAGACTTCATCGACGAGTTTGTAGAGCTCGGCCGGGTTGGCTGCCAGCCAGGCCTGTTTGCCCTCGATATGCCTCGCCAGGGTCTCGGCCGTCTCGGTCACCACCTGATCCGGGGTGCGATTGTCGGCCTGTACAACAAGGGACAGGAGCACCAGGGCAAGTGTTGCGAAAGTCTTCATGAGCCGACCATCCTCCTATTCGGAACCGGCAGGCGATGCCGAGGTACCGCCCTCTTCAGCCTTGCTGAACAGAAACTTGCCGATCAGCTGTTCGAGTATCACCGCTGATTGCGTGATCTGCAGCTCACTACCTTCAGCGAGATAGGTATCGGAGCCACCAGCCCCGATCCCGATGTACTTGCTGCCCAGCAAACCCGCCGTCAGGATGCTGGCGTCAGAATCATCCGGGATGCGGTTGAACTGACTGTTAATGCGCATCGTAACGACAGCGTCGAGCCGATCATTGTCGAATTTTATGCTCTCGACCCGACCGATGTTCACACCCGACATCGTCACCTGCGAACGCACCTTCAGGCCGGCTACATCTTCAAAACGCGCCGTTACCCGGTAGCCTTCATCCCCGGCATATTCATCGAGGTCCGTCGTCTGGGTCGCCAGAAATAGCAGGGCCGCAAAACCCAGAAATACGAACAGCCCGGTACCGAGCTCACGTGGTCTGCTGCTTTCCATGCCGTATCGTCCTCAAATCAGAAATGCGGTGATCATGTAGTCGAGTATCAGTACGGCGATCGAGGTGGTAACTACCGTACGCGTCGTCGCCATGCCGACACCCTCGGCCGTAGGCGCACAATTGTAGCCTTCGTAAACAGCGATCAGGCTCGCGGCGATGCCGAACACAATGCTCTTGGACACGCCTTCGCCAATATCAGACGGATCGACATACTCCTGCATCTGCGACCAGAACGCGCCACCGTCCACGCCCATGATATACACGCCGATGAACCAGGCACCAAGAATGCCGATGGCATTGAATACGGCCGTCAGCAGCGGTACCGATATGGCGCCACCGACAAACCGCGGTGCAACGATGCGCCTGATCGGGTCGATGGCCATTACTTCCATGGCGGCCAGCTGGTCCGTGGCGCGCATAAGGCCGATTTCCGAAGCCAGGGCCGTACCGGCACGCCCGGCAAACAGCAGTGCAGTGACTACCGGGCCCAGTTCCTTGATAAGCGTCAGCGCGACACCCGCACCGAGGATGTCTTCCTGACGGAGACGAGCCAGCGAATCGTAGCCCTGCAGACCGATCACCATGCCGACAAAAAACGCCGAGGTCATGATGATCACCAGCGACAGCACACCGGCATTGTATACCTGAGCCGAAATCAGCCTGGGCCGGGTAAATGCCGCCGGGCATTGCGCAAGAATCGCGCCCAGAAACAGTACAACCGCCCCCAGCTTGCGCATGGAGGCCAGCAGGCTGTCCAGCAACTGCATGAACAGCGTCATCAGGAACCGCCCAGCAACTGCTGCCGATAGTCGGGCGCAGGATAGTGGAAAGGTACCGGGCCGTCGGCTGCGCCTGTCATGAACTGGCGAACCAGTTCGGACTCACTGTCCGCAAGCTCGTCGGGCCGACCGCTGGCGATAACCTTGCCTTCCGAGATAACAAAACAATGATCCGCAATATGCGAGATCTCCGCCACATCATGCGAGACCACAATACTGGTAAGCCCCAGTGCATCGTTGTTGAGCCGGATCAGGCGCAGAACCACACCGAGCGAGATGGGGTCGAGCCCCGAGAATGGCTCGTCGTAGAGCAGCAACTCCGGATCCAGAACCATGGCCCTGGCCATCGCCACGCGCCGCGACATGCCACCGGAAAGTTCGGAGGGCATGAGGTTCGCCGCGCCACGCAAGCCTACCGACTGCAATTTGGTCAGCACCACGTTGCGAAGCAGTCGTTCGGGCAGGTTGGTGTTTTCGCGCACCGGAAAGGCAACATTTTCGAAAACGCTGAAATCCGTCAGCAACGCGCTGTTCTGGAACAGCATGCCCATCCGCCGGCGGAGCGCATAGAGATCGGTTCTGGACAGGCGGGGCACTTCCTGCCCCGCAACCCGGACGCTGCCCGCATCCGGCTTGAGTTGCCCCGTGAACATGCGGAGCAGTGTCGTCTTGCCGGTACCGCTGGGACCCATGATCGCCGTGATACTGCCACGGGGAATCGCAAGTTCCAGGCCATCAAAGATCAGCCGGCTGCCTCGCGAAAAACGCAGGCCGCTGATCTCGATCAGGTTGTCAGCGGCCGAAGCGGCTTTCACGCAGCTTCCATCGCAGGTTTGTACTTCCCGCCATGTGCCAGCCCGTTCAGGCGGGCCCGCTTGTAGAACTCGGCCTGACCTGCCTTGACGTTTTCAGCCTTGCCTCCCCAGGCCTTGAGCACAGGTGCCTGCAACGCCCGGCCATAAGAGAAGGTTACCTGCCACGGCAATCCGCCCAGCACGTTGATCGCGCTGAGGTGCTCGGTGGCCAGTTCGGAACTCTGCCCACCCGACAGGAAGGCGATACCGGGCACGCTCGCCGGAACCATCGACTTGAGGCAGCGGACCGTTGCTTCGGCAACCTCGGCAACCGATGCCTGCTGTTTGCAGTCCGTACCCGATACGATCATGTTCGGCTTCAGAACAATCCCTTCAAGATCAACGCGATGATGGCGTAACTCAATGAAAGTTCTCTCCAGTGCTTCAGAGGTCACCTGCGCGCAGCGGGCCTGCGTATGGTCGCCATCCATCAGCACTTCCGGCTCGACGATCGGAACAATACCGGCTTCCTGACACAGTGCTGCGTAACGAGCCAGCGCATGGGCATTGGCCTGCAGGCACCAGGCGGATGGAATTCCGGAACCGATCGTGATGACGGCGCGCCACTTGGCGAAACGCGCACCGAGACCCGCGTACTCCTTCAGGCGCTCGCGCAGGCCGTCGAGACCCTCGGTAACCTTCTCGCCCGGGAAACCTGCCAGGGCCTTCGCGCCGGCATCGACCTTGATGCCCGGGATAATGCCCTGCTGCGCAAGGTATTTCGCAAAGGGCACACCATCACGCGTGGACTGACGGATGGTTTCGTCATACAGGATGACGCCGCTGATGAATTCCGCAGCACCCGGCGTGGTGAAAAGCAGATCCCGATAGGCGCGACGATTTTCTTCGGTCGACTCAAGCCTGATTGCGTCAAAGCGCTTCTTGATAGTGCCCGAGCTCTCGTCAGCGGCCAGAATTCCCTTGCCCGGCGCCACCATCGCCTGAGCGATTGCGGCCAGAGACTGCGCAGTCATGACATAAACCTCCGCTTGTGATCCAGCTGCCGATGACCGCAGCCCGTTATTTTTAGGTTCGCAAGGATAGCAAATTCTGCGCAGCGGCTGAGTTCAGATATCGGCAACAGGCCGGGCCGGCAGGCTTCCCCCTATTCCCCTGAAAAGCATATTGGACTAAGATGGTCCCATATGCTTCGCATCAGTAAATTGACGGACTACGGCACGATGATCCTCGTCTACCTCGCAGCGCAGAGGAGCGAGGTCTGCTCTGCCAACGATGTCGCGAACGGCACTCGTATTGCGCTGCCTACCGTACAAAAGCTGCTCAAGATCCTCGCGCGTGGAGATCTGGTGCACTCGTTGCGCGGTGCAGAAGGCGGCTACGCATTGTCGCGCCTGCCGAAGGACATCAGTGCGGCAGAAATCGTCGATGTACTGGAAGGCCCCCTCAGCATTACCGAGTGCAGCATGACCGATAGCCAGTGCGAACTCGAGGATGGCTGCCCGGTTGGCGATGCATGGCAAAAAATCAACCGCACCATCCGTTGCGCACTGGACACCGTAACGCTGGCGGATCTCGCCCATCCGCCGCATGAATTTCCTTTGCACGACCTTTCGGCACGACGCGGCAGGTCGCCGGAACGCCGCTCATCGGACTGAACGGGCCACCGAACAAGCATGGACAGTAAATTGCAGAACCCTGGTCTCAACGAACTGGTCAACCGCCGCTACCAGCATGGCTTTGTCACCGACATCCAGTCAGATACGGTGCCGCCTGGTCACAGCGAGGAGGTGATCCGCTTTATCTCCCGGAAGAAAGACGAGCCGGAGTTCCTGCTTGAGTGGCGACTGAAAGCTTACCGTCACTGGCTGACAATGCGCGAACCGGGCTGGGCCCGGCTGCACTACCCGCCGATCGACTACCAGGACATCTCGTATTTCTCGGCGCCGCGGAAGACACCCGGACTCAAATCCATTGACGAGGTAGACCCGAAACTTCTTGCCACCTACGAGAAGCTGGGTGTACCGCTGCACGAGCGCGCCCGGCTTGCCGGCGTTGCGGTAGATGCGGTGTTTGACAGCGTTTCGGTCACAACCACTTTCAGGGAAAGGCTCGCAGCTGCCGGCGTGATCTTCTGCTCGTTCTCCGAAGCGGCCCGCGAACACTCCGACCTGGTCCGGCAATATCTCGGTACCGTTGTCCCCTACCGCGACAACTATTTTGCCGCACTGAACTCGGCAATGTTTACCGATGGCTCCTTTGTCTATATTCCGAAGGGCGTGCGCTGCCCGATGGAGCTGTCCACATACTTCCGGATCAACCAGGCCAAGACCGGCCAGTTTGAACGCACCCTGATCATCGCCGAGGAAGGCAGTCACGTCAGCTATCTCGAGGGCTGTACAGCGCCACAGCGTGACGAAAACCAGCTGCATGCAGCGGTCGTCGAGCTGGTTGCCCTCAAGGATGCGACCATCAAGTATTCCACGGTACAGAACTGGTATCCCGGCGACGAGGACGGGCGTGGCGGCATCTACAATTTCGTCACCAAACGCGGTGACTGCCGCGGCGCCAATTCGAAGATTTCATGGACCCAGGTCGAGGCCGGTTCCGCCATCACCTGGAAATACCCGAGCTGCATTCTGCGCGGCGACAACTCCGTCGGCGAGTTTTACTCTGT
The DNA here is from genome assembly GCA_024234935.1 of Chromatiales bacterium. Classification (NCBI taxonomy): domain Bacteria; kingdom Pseudomonadati; phylum Pseudomonadota; class Gammaproteobacteria; order Chromatiales; species Chromatiales bacterium. Next base: position 264,949 of record JACKNI010000001.1, on the reverse strand, counting down.
TGCCGTCACCAACAATCTGCAGCAGGCCGACACCGGCACCAAGATGATCCATATCGGCCGCAATACGCGCAGCACCATCGTTTCGAAAGGCATTGCGGCCGGACGCTCGCAGAGCGCCTACCGCGGCCTGGTCAAGGTACTGCCGACAGCCGAAGGTGCGCGCAACTTCACGCAGTGCGATTCACTGCTGATGGGCAGTCGCTCTGCCGCGCATACCTATCCGTACATGGAAATACGCAATCCCGGCGCGATTGTCGAACACGAAGCCACCACCTCGAAGATCGGTGACGACCAGCTTTTCTATTGCCGGCAGCGCGGCCTGTCGCAGGAAGACGCGGTCAATCTGATCGTCAACGGCTTTTGCAAACAGGTGTTTCGCGAACTGCCGATGGAATTCGCCGTAGAGGCACAGAATCTTCTCAACGTCAGCCTGGAGGGCGCAGTCGGCTGACCGGCCGCGCGTATCGCTTGCAGCAATCAGCACCACTGTTGACCATCACTGACCTGCGGGTCACCGTCGCCGGCAAGGAAATCCTGACCGGCATGAACCTCGTGGTACGCGCTGGCGAGGTTCACGCCGTCATGGGACCAAATGGCTCCGGCAAGAGCACCCTCGCCCATGTGCTGGCCGGACGCGAAGGCTATACGATCACTTCGGGTTCCGTGAGTTTCCGCGATCAGGACCTGCTGTCCATGGAGCCGGAAGAGCGGGCGCGGGCCGGCCTTTTTCTCGGCTTCCAGTACCCGGTAGAAGTCCCGGGTGTCAGCAATGTCTATCTGCTGCGAGCGGCCCTGAACGCCCGCCGCAAGGCGCGCGGCGAAGCGGAGATCGATGCGGCACAGTTTCTTCGCCTGGTGCGCGAAAAAGCGAAACTGATGCAGATGAACGAGAGCTTCCTGAATCGCGGCGTCAACGAAGGTTTCTCGGGTGGCGAAAAGAAGCGCAACGAGATATTCCAGATGGCAGTGCTGGAACCGGTACTCGGCATACTCGATGAAACCGACTCGGGGCTCGACATCGATGCCCTGAAGGTGGTGGCCAATGGCGTGAACAGTCAGCGCGGTCCGGACCGCGCGTTTGTGCTCATAACGCACTACCAGCGTCTGCTGGACTACATCCGGCCCGACTTCGTGCATGTGCTGGCCGGCGGGCGGATCATCCGGACCGGCGACAGGTCACTGGCTCTGGAACTTGAGGCCGAGGGTTACGACCAGACGGTCGCGGCGGCGAAAAGCCAGACACAGACAGCAGCACGATGAACACCGGGTTCAATCCGATCTGGCGCGACGCCTGTCAGCGCAACAGGAACGCCATTCCGCAACTGACCTGGTTGACGGAGCTGCGCGACTCGGCAATCAACGTATTGGCTGAAAATGGTCTGCCTGACATCACGCAGGAAGAATGGCGCTACACCAGTCTCACTGACTACATGCAGCGCGGAGCTGCCTGTCTCGCCAACGAGGCCACGGCAGCGGATACGGCGACACCCGGACCGACCACTGAAGAATCCGTAGGCCAGCCACACCTGGAATTGCTGGACGGCCTTCTGGAAGGACCGGGCTCCGGCGCGCATGTGCTGTCAGCTGGCATCGAGGTACACAGTTTGCGCCAGCTCAGCCCTGAGTTGCGCGCCCGCGCTACCGGACTCCTGGCCAGCCACAGTACGCCGGACGATACCCGGCCACCACTGGCGGCGCTGAATCTGGCACTGCTCAGCGACGGTTTGTACCTGCGCTGCACGGCGACCGCCGACACGCCGCCCCCTCCGCTGCACCTGCGCCTGACCAGTAGCGGCACAGCGATGGCGCAACCGCGCCTGCTCATCGAACTGGCACCCGGCAGCCGGATGAGCCTGATCATCGAACATCGCAGCGCAGCCGGCGCAGTCGCGAATGCCGTCACGCAAGTCCACTGCGGCGCTGGTTCGCACCTTGATCTGCTGCGTATACAGGATCTCCCGGCTGATGGCTTCCTGACCGAGACCACGCATATCGAACTCGACCGGGACGCAATCCTGTCCGCTACCAGCCTCGATTTCGGCGGGCAGCTCGTGCGCCAGGATCTTTCAGTGGCGCTGAATGGCGCCGGTGCGATCGCCAACATCAATGGCGCATTTGTCGTCGATGGTCACCGGCACATCGACAATCACACCACGATCGACCATCGTGCTCCGGACACCGGCAGTCGCGAGATGTTTCATGGACTCGCGACCGGCCACGGCCGGGGGGTATTCAATGGGCGGATCATCGTGCAGCCCGGTGCAGTGCGCACGGCGTCGGCCCTCAACAGTCGCAATCTGCTGCTCGCCGGAACCGCCGAAATTGACACCAAGCCCGAACTCGAGATCTTTACCGATGATGTCCGCTGCAGTCACGGCGCGACCACCGGTGAACTTGATGCGAATGCGCTTTTCTATCTGCGCACACGCGGCCTGGGGCCGGACGAAGCGCGTCAGGCACTGATCACGGCATTTCTCCATGCGACGCTGGCGCTCATCAAACCGGAGGATCTCGGCGTACGCGTGGCTGCCCGGCTTCAGTCGCGCCTGGAAGCACTGGACGGAGCGGCAATCTGATGAACAGCAAGTCAAACAGCCCGGCGACTGCCGAAACCGGCAGGCTTCCGCCCGCTGCCGGGCTTGATGTCGAGGCCATCCGGCGTGACTTTCCGATCCTGCATCAGCAAATCAACGGCTACCCGCTGGCCTACCTGGACAGCGCGGCATCGACGCAGCGGCCCGTACAGGTAATCGATACGATTTCCCGCTACTACACGCAGGATCACGCCAATGTACATCGGGGTGTGCACACCCTGAGTCACCGCGCCACGGATATCTATGAAGGTGCACGGGAATCTGTACGCAGCTTCATCAACGCCCGGTCGACGCGCGAAATCGTATTTACCCGCGGCACCACAGAGGCCATCAATCTTGTTGCCGCGACGCTGGGGCAGCGCCTGACTGCTGGCGACGAAATCCTGATCAGCGAAATGGAGCACCACTCCAATATCGTACCGTGGCAGATGCTCTGCGAGCGCAGGGGCACCATTCTCCGTGTGGTGCCGATCAACGACGAGGGCGAACTGCTGTTCGATGAGTATGAGAAACTGCTCGGCAAGCGCACACGCCTCGTAGCCATCACCCACGTATCAAATGCACTCGGCAGCGTGAATCCGGTCCGGCAGGTCATTGCCAGCGCACATGTCCGCGGTATACCGGTACTCATCGATGGCGCACAGGCGATCGCCCACCAGGGCGTCGATGTACAGGCGCTGGACTGCGATTTCTACGCATTTTCCGGTCACAAGATGTGTGGACCGACAGGCATCGGTGTGCTCTATGGTCGCGAGGAACTCCTGGAAACGCTGCCCCCGTATCAGGGCGGTGGCGACATGATCCTCACCGTCAGCTTCAGCGGCACGACCTACAATGAACTGCCCTACCGTCTCGAAGCCGGTACACCGCATATCGCCGGTGCTGCCGGGCTTGGCGCCGCCGTCGACTACCTGCGCCAGGTCGGCATGGGCAATATCGCCAGCCATGAAGCCGATCTGCTGACCTACGCAAGCAATGCACTCAGTGCCCTGCCCGGTCTGCGTCTGGTCGGCACGGCCGCACACAAAGCCGGTGTCGTGTCGTTCAACGTGGACGGGATTCACCCGCACGATGTGGGCACAGTCCTCGACCAGCACGGTGTGGCAATACGCGCCGGCCACCACTGTGCGATGCCGGTGATGGAGCGTTTTGGAATCCCCGGAACCGCGCGTGCTTCTTTTGCGTTCTACAACACGCGCGCCGAAATCGATCAGATGATCGATGCGCTGCGCCTTGCGATACGGATGTTCGCGTGAGCGCAGCGGATACGTCGTTGACGGATCTTTACCGGCAGACGGTGCTCAGTCACAGCCGTCATCCACACAACCGTCGGCGACCCCAGGCATATGACCACGAGGCTGAGGGCCACAACGCCCTGTGCGGCGACAAGATTCATGTCTACCTGCGCCTGCAGGATGATGTGCTGGCCGATGTTGCGTATGAGGCGAGTGGCTGTGCCATCTCGCTGGCCTCGGCCTCCATGATGAGCGATGCGGTCACCGGCAGGACTGTCGCGGCCACACGCCAGTCGATCGATGATTTCATGGCCGGCTTGTCCGGCCCGGAAACCGGAAAACTGGAAGGCGAGCTCGCTGCCCTCGGCGGCGTGCGCGACTATCCATCGAGAATCCGCTGCGCGACGCTGCCCTGGCAGGCGCTGCGCGCAGCACTTGATGCGGTTCAGGAGACCGTAACAACCGAATGAGAAACTGCAATGAACGGAATCGATAACGAACCGGTCGTCATTCGCCGCGATGTCGAGGGACTCGTGGTGCCAAACGGCATTCCGGTAACCCTGCCCAAGGACTCACTGGCGTACATCACCCAGGCGATGGGCGGCAGCTTTACCGTGTATTTCGAGGGCAACCTGATTCGCGTGGCCGGCGCAGACGCTGATGCACTGGGCAAGGAACCAACAGTCCCGCCAACTCTACCGGACAATGCCACCGATGAGCAGTTTGAAGCGCTCGCCTGGGAGCAGCTGAAGACCATCTACGACCCGGAAATCCCGATCAATGTCGTGGACCTCGGGCTGGTCTACGGCTGCTCGATCGAAAAACGCCCTTCCGGAGATCGCGTCGTCAACATCATGATGACCGTGACCGCACCAGGCTGCGGGATGGGCGAAATCCTGCTCGAAGAAGCCCGACAGAAGATCAGCCTGCTGCCAACCGTGGCTGAAGTGAATGTGGAACTGGTCTTCGACCCGCCATGGAACCGGGACATGATGTCCGAGACCGCAAGGCTGGAAACAGGGCTTTACTGACTCCATGCTCCGCCGGCTGACACTGCTTCGCCACGCGAAGTCTTCCTGGCAGGAAGCCGGAACCAGCGACCATGACCGGCCGCTGAACCAGCGCGGCCAGCAGGATGCGCCGGTGATGGGCCGCCGCCTGCTCGCACGCGGCTCCAGACCATCGCTGATCCTTTGCAGCCCCGCGGTGCGGGCCCGCCACACGGCGCAAATCATCGCGCGCGAACTTGGCTACCCGCCGGAATTTCTCCAGCGCGAGCCTGAACTGTATCTCGCCACACCGGAACAGATTGTTGCGGTGCTTGCCCGCCAGGCTGATTCCTTCAGGGACATCATCGTCTGCGGGCACAATCCCGGCCTGACGGATCTCGCCAATCAGTTCACGGGCAGCGGCATCGACAACATACCGACCTGCGGCATGGCAGTGATCGACCTCGACCTGGACAGCTGGGCAACCCTTGCGACTGCATCAGGCAGTCTGCACCTCTTCGATTATCCGAAAAAGTCCTAGTCGATACTGCAGAAGCAGTGATAGTAGAGACTGCGCGGATCGTTGAGCGCTGTCAGGGCCTTCACTTCCCGATCGATGGCGCGCATCGCGTGGCGCACCAGCCCGGACGGAATCGTCTCCGGTGCGCGCAAGCCCAGCACACTCAGCACCCGGACGCTCCGCGTGATCAGCTCGGCGGCCAGCCGCTGGCCGAAGGACATCTCGGGCTGGATGTAGCGGCGCCCATACTTGCCTGCGTCCAGTCCGGCACGGTTGGCCGCAGCCTGTACGGCCTCGTCCAGTCCACCGATGCTGTCGACCAGACCGAGTTCCTTGCCATCAGCACCTATCCAGACACGCCCCCGGGCGATGCTGTCGGCGCGCTCGGGCGTCATGTCACGGGCAGCAGCGACGTGTCCAACAAATATCCGGTAGGCATCCTCTACGCTGGCTGTCAGGATGCGGCGCGCATCATCGCCCAGCGGCCGGTCGAGCCGCAGCTGCCCGGCGAGTTTCGTGGTACCGAAGCCATCGACATGCACGCCGAGTTGCTCCAGACCGCGCTGTACAGTGGGCAGAATCGCACCGACACCGATGGACCCGGTGATCGTGGTATCGCTCGCCCATATCTCGTCCGCCGGCATCGCGATGTAGTAACCGCCCGATGCAGCGACAGAACTCATCGACGCAATCAGCGGCTTGCCAACCGCCCTGAGTGCATCGAGCTCATCACTGATGACCTGTGATGCGAACATGCTGCCGCCCGGGCTATCGATGCGCAACACCACGGCATCAATGCTGTCATCCAGTCTGGCCTCACGAATCTGGTAAGCAAGCGTATCTCCGCCCACGGTTCCGGGCGGTGCCTCACCATCCACGATCTCACCGGCAGCGACGATTATTGCAACGTTGTGCTCATGCGGCTCCGCAAGCCTGCGTTCGATCGCAGTCGCTGCGAGATACTCCTTGAAATCTATACCGCTGTAGCCGCCGTCGTCGGCATCGTCCGGACCGACCATACCGGTGACGTAGTCATCAAACTCGGGACGGGACATGAGCCTGTCCACCAGATGTGCGGCTACTGCGGCCTTGGCCGCATGGCCTCCGGCATTCTCGATATGGCCGGCAAATTCATTGCTGTAGTCATCGAGCGCTTTCACTTCCATGCCGCGCGCGGCGGCAACGTCCCGCTCCCACGCGCTCCACAGAGAGCCAATCCATCGCTGACTTGCCTCCCGGTCTGCTGCCGACATGTCATTCCGGGTGAAGGGCTCAACGAACGACTTGAACTCACCTACCTTGAAAACGTTGACGTCAACGAAGAGTTTGTCGAGCGCACTCTTGAAGAACATCCGGTAGTACTCATAGCCATCCAGGTAGACCATGCCCAGGTCATGCATGATCACCTCATCGGCGCGCGATGCGAGATAGTACTGATCCCGCGTATAGCCGTTGCCAAACGCTATGACCTTCTTGCCCGCGGCACGCACCTTGTCAACAGCCAGTGCAATGGTCTGCAATTTGGCCAGCCCGCCTGACTCCAGCCCGTCGAGATCGAGGACGACCGCCTTGATCCGGTCATCGCTCGCGGCATATTCCAGGCTGTCGGTGATATCGCGCACCAGTGTCTGTGGCTCAGCCTGGTTGTTGAACTGGGCGATCGCACGATCGAGCGGGCTGCCCTCGAGTTGCTCGACCAGCGCCCCACCGGGATTGATTACCAGGGCGGCTGTCGACGGAACGGGCGCCACACCACTGGCCAGCCCGGCCAGCACCGCGATGAACAGAGCGAGCAGGAGAATGAGATGCAGGACCCTGCGCAGGGTATCGAGCCCGTACCAGATCGCCCGTGCCAGTTTCGCCATGAATCCGGAAATCGACATCGAAACCTCTCCGTTTGTCCCTTCGGGTACCGTACCCCGTCAGGCCCCCGGTTGATAACTGATACGGTAAATCGCGCCCCGCTCGTCGTCACTCACCAGCAGCGAGCCATCAGGCGCGACGAGCAGGTCCACGGGCCTGCCCTGAACCTTGTCGCCGTCCAGCCAGCCCTCCGCAAAAGGCTGGTAAGAAACGGCGGCATTCCCTTTCAGACGCACCAGCGTGATCCGGTAGCCAGTCCGGGCAACTTCCTTGCTGCGGTTCCAGGAGCCATGCTCGGCAATGAAGATCTGATTGCGGTATTCGGCAGGAAACATGGCACCGGTATAAAAGCGGACACCCAGCGCTGCCACATGCGGCCCGAGCTTCTGCACCGGCGCCTGTGCATCGGCACAGCTGCCGAGCGCACCGAACTCGGGATCGGCCAGATCGCCACCATGACAATACGGGAAACCGAAATCCAGGCCTGCGACCGGCATCCGGTTCAGCTCATCGGCCGGCACCTCATCGCCAAGCATGTCGCGACCATTGTCTGTGAACCACAACTCACCGGTCTGTGGATGCCAGCTCATTCCAACCGAATTGCGCACCCCGCGGGCAATGACTTCGCGCCCACTGCCATCAGCGTTCATGCGCAGGATCAGGCCGAACTTCCTCTCGTCACAGATATTGCACGGCGCGCCGACAGGCACATAGAGCTTGCCGTCCGGTCCGAAAGCCAGATACCTCCATGCATGCAGCGCATTCTTGTAGGGCAGGTCTGCGACAAGGACTTCGGGTACGCGCGGCCCCGCGCTCGCTTCCTCGGCCCGCGGAAATTTCAATATGCGCTGCGGCTCCGCTATGTAGAGTGCCCCGTCACGAAAGGCCACCCCGTTCGGTACCTTCAGGCCCTGAACAAATTTCGTGACCTGCGGATGTTCACCCAGTGCATCGCGAATCGCGTATACGGTCCCGTCGCCAAACTGCGTACCCACAAACAGGGTTCCTGCGGCGCCCAATGCCATTGACCGGGCCTTCGGGACATCAGCGATCAGGATCTCGGCCTTGAACCCGGGCGGTACACGCAGGAATTCGGCGGGGATGCCGGCGCGCGCTTCAACACCGGCCAGGAGCAGTACCAGTACAGCGCAACAGAATGACCGATAGCTATTGCTCATAAAGCACCCTCTGCAACAGATGAGCTTGTCAGCCAGGGCTGCCGTATCACTTTCCGACCAGGGCCAGCGACAGCGGGCTGATAAAGGTGATCAACAATACTGCGACCAGCAGTATCAGCACAAACGGAAAGGTCGCCGCACAGACGCGCAGTACCGGCTGCTCAAACCGGTAGCTGGAGATATACAGGTTCAGCCCGATGGGCGGCAACAGGTATCCGAGTTCCATCGTGGCAACAAAAATGATCCCAAGGTGAACCGGATCGATCCCGTACTTCGCCGCTACCGGCAATATCAGCGGTACGACCAGAACCAGCGCCGAATAGATGTGCAGGATACAGCCGATGACCATCAGAAAGCCGATCAGCAGGAACAAAAAGCTCGTCTGACTGGATATATAGCTGGTAACCAGGGCGATAAGCTTCTGCGGCACCTGTGCATCGATCATGTAGTTGGTCGATGCCAGCGAAATACCGAGTATCAGCAGAATGCCGCCAACCAGCACCATCGAGTCACGCACGATGCCCGGCAGCTTGCGCAGCGGAATCTCGCGGTAAACCAGCGTTTCGATGACCAGCACATAAACGACCGTCACGGCAGCGGCCTCCGAAACCGCAACCAGCCCGCTGTAGATTCCGCCCAGCACGACAACTGGCAGCGGCAACTCCCAGACGGATTCGCGTGCCGCCTGCACGACCTCACGCCAGGAGAATTCCGAAATGGGACGACGGTTGGACCGGTTCATCCACAGGCAATAGGCTGCGAGGGCGAGCATCATCAGCACGCCGGGCAGAATGCCGGCGATAAACAGCTCGTCTATCGAGACCTCGGCGATAATTCCATAGATTATGAGCGGCAGCGATGGCGCAAACAGCAGGCCGAGGCTGCCCGAGGAGGTCACCAGCCCGAGCGTAAATCCTTCCTTGTAGCCGGACTGCACCAGGGCCGGGTACAGCAGCGCCCCGATGGCGATGATCGTCACGCCCGAACCACCGGTAAATGCCGTAAACAGCGAGCAGGTCGCTACCGCAACCATCGCGAGCCCCCCCGGCAACCAGCCAAGCAAGGCAGAACTCAGTCGAACCAGCCGGGCCGCCGCGTGGCTTTCGCTCAACAGATACCCGGCGAAGGTAAACAGGGGAATCGCAAGCAAAATGGGCGTTTCCGCAATGCCAAAGATCTCGATCGGCACCGCCGTCAGTGGTATGTCGCTGCGCGCAAAACCGAGCAGTGCGCTGGCGCCGATGATCGCAAACAGCGGCGCACCCATCAGGGCCAGCAGGATCAGCAGGAGTCCGGTCAATATCACGACGGTGCTCCCCCGGCGCGCAGGAGTGCGCGCAACTGGGCGAAGGTACGAATCAGATACCGGTAGGCGATCAGCGCGAAGCCGGCGGGCAACACGGCCTGAAACGGCCACAAAGGCAGATCACCGAATATCTGGTCACCGAACTCGCGTGACTCCGCAACGAATTCCCAGGAGTACCAGGCAAGTATTCCTGCCACGGCAACCGTAAACAGGTCCGCCACAAGCGCGGTAGCAGTGCGTCCGGTTCGGGAAAGGAATCGCGACAGCAAATCGATACGCAGATGCACGTTGTCCCGGCTGGCTGCTACGGCGCCGACTATCGCCGCCCACAGCACCATCAGCCTCAGGGCCTCATCTGCCCAGCTGATGCCACTGCCGGCGATATTGCGCAATGCGACCTGGTATGCGGCCAGACCGATCATCGCGAACAGGATGATGGCAAGCAGCAGGTTTTCCAGCCCGCGGCCAATGCGCTCAGCGCGTTGCAGTATGCCGCCAGCGTCGCCGGACTGCTCCGGCGATTGTTGCGACCAGGTCACTGGCCCGAACCAGCCGCCTTGCCGCCTGACCGGGCTGCGCGAAACTCCTGAACATAGCCACGGGCTTCACGCAGCAGATCGGCTGAGATGTCGCCTCTTGCCGCAAGCTTGTCCATTGCGCGCGCCGTGGATTCACGCCATACCGGTACTTCGGCGGGGTCCAGTTGCAGGAACTGCATACCGTTGGCCCGCAGCGCCTCCTCCGCATTGGCATTGTCGATGCGGTTTTGCGCATCGAAGTGTTGATAGAGCTTCGTCATTATTTCGCGCAGCACGGCCTGATCGGCGGCACTGACATTCCTGAGAGCACCCTTGTCGATAGCGAGCAGACCGATGGTGTAGCTGAGTGGCTGCGTCGTGATGTATTTCGTCTTGGTGTACCACTGGAGGACGACCGCACCCACCGGCGGCGTTGCGACTATATTCAGCAGGCCCGTCTGCAGGCCGGTGAGTACATCAGTAATCGGCAGTGCGACAGGCGAGAGCTCCAGTGATTCCATCGCCGCATAGCTGGTCGGATCACCTTCGGGAACCCATATCTTCTGCCCACGCAGGTCTGCAATACCCTTTACGGGCTTGTTGGACATGAGGTAGGCAAAGCCACCGCCTGCAAACCCGAAGGACACGAAACCGGCATTTTCAAGTCCGGCAGCCAGCCGCTGGTCCAGGCGCTTGCGCACAAAATCCACTTCGTCAATCGTGTCAAAGAGCATCGGCGAGCCGTAAATCACGATATCCGGATAGCGCTCCTGCAGGCCGTTGGACGTAAAAACGCCACCCTGCAGCTGGCCGATGCGAATCTTGCGCAGGACCTTGCGGTCACTGCCCTGTATGCCACCGCCGTAAAATTTCAGATTCAGGCGGCCGGATGTCTGCTCCCGGATCTGCAGCCCTGCAGCACGCAGGTCTTTCATCCATGAAGACCCCTCCGGTGCCACCGTTGCAATCTTCAGGTCGGCGGCATGGAGCAGTCCCGGCAGGCAAATGCCGGCCAGGATCGCCAGCGAACACAGTATCGGCATGAATCGTTTCGGCTGGGTAAGCATCAGTACAAAGCGCCTCTAGAAATAGTCATCGGCCGAAGCCAGCAGCTCGGCAGCCTGTCGCTGAGCCAGTATATTGAACAACGTATAGCCTGGCTGACGGGGGTCCGCCTGCAACGCTTCGTTGAGCAGCTGATCGTGCAACTCGCGATCATAGACGAGACGCGCGTAGCCCCGTGCATAGTCAACCAGGACACCAAGGTCGCGCCGGCCGGTCAGCTCCAGTGCGCGTTCAAAATATACGCGTCCTCGCTCCGGATGCCCACCGAGCGCGGCGGGCCGCAGGGTGTTGAGCACACCGAGATAGGTATTCACTTGTGCTGCATCACTGTCTGCACTGATCAGCAGCAGCCGGTTCAGGACGCTTTCCATTCGCGGCAGTTCGGCCAGTGCCTGCCAGTCCTCGCCATGGGTTCTGATATAGGCCAGTGAACCGACGACATAGCTCAAAAGTACCGAAGCGTCACCGGAATCGGCCTTGTCCAGCTGCAACTGAAGTTCGGGATAGGGCAGCCTGTCGATACCACAGCCATGCCCTCTGCCATCAGCGCACAGGGCACGCACGCCGTAGGCACGGGCATGGGCGGCAAGCTTTGCCGACCGATCCGGATCGGCAACGAACACCACGGCGTATGCAGCATAAAGCCTGGCGCTCGCACCGAGCACATCGCCTGTCGCCTCCGGCGAGGCTGCCAGCGAGTCGAGAACGAGAAGATAGGCGGGCAGGCTGTCGCGAACGAGTTCAGGATCATCCTGATTCAGGATTGCCGCTGAAAGATTGCTGGCGAAATCCGCTGCTGCCGACCTCGCCATACTGGCGCAGCCTGACATCATCACAGCGCATAGCGCGGCAGCAACTGCCCGGCACAGCCCCGACCGGAACCATCGGTACGGGTCCGGTTCAGCGCGATACCGTGGCAGACCAGGCACCGGCAAAACCCGGGCGATCAGACCTTTTCGCGAATACGCGCGGACTTGCCGCTGCGATCACGCAGATAGTAGAGCTTGGCCCGGCGCACCGCACCACGGCGCTTGACCGTGATCTCGGCGACCGTCGGGCTGTGCAGCGGGAAAACGCGCTCCACGCCTTCGCCATGCGACACCTTGCGCACGGTAAATGACGAGTTCAGGCCCCGGTTTCGACGGGCAATCACCACGCCCTCATAGGCCTGGAGACGCTCGCGAGTACCTTCCTTGACCCGTACCTGCACTACGACGGTGTCGCCAGGCACAAAGTCAGGAATCCCGGTCTTGAGGGCTTCGGATTCAAGTGTTTCGATGATGTTTCGCATGGTCGTGATCCAACTCTGTTCAAACGCCTGTTCAAGCCCCTCCACACCGGCCGGGTTCCGGCCTAGTGCAGCGGGCGGTTATCGTCCTCATTCCCGGGCTGCCGCTCCTCGAGAAACTCGTCAAGCAGCCTGCGATCTTCGCTGCCAAGCTTCTCACCCTGCAACAACTCCGGCCTGCGCAGACTTGTCCGGCCAAGCGCCTGTTTTCTGCGCCAGCGACGGATGGCTTCGTGATCACCCGCCAGCAGAACACCAGGTACAGCCCGGCCATGTATCACCTCCGGCCGCGTGTAGTGTGGATGATCGAGCAGGCCCGTGGAGAACGAATCCTCCACCGCAGACTGTTCATCGCCCAGCACGCCCGGCAGCAATCTCAGCGTGGCATCGATAACGGCCATCGCCGCAACTTCGCCACCACTCAACACAAAGTCGCCAAGCGACAATTCCTCGTCGCAGGCGATCTCGATGAGTCGTTCATCAAATCCCTCATAGCGGCCAGCCACCAGGATCATCCCTGGCAGTGCAGCAAGCCGTCGCGCCACCGTCTGGTCGAAGACCTGCCCCTGGGGTGTCAGGAAGATGACCGGACTTCCGTCCGGAACCCTGGTCCGTGCGGCCGCTATTGCGGTCGCATACGGCTCCACCCGCAGCAGCATGCCCGGACCACCGCCATAGGGCCGATCATCCACCGTACCGTGCGCGTCGGTCGCGTAGCTGCGCGGATCGACAGTCTCCATCCGCACCAGCTTGCGCTGTACCGCCCGCCCGACAACTCCAAACTCAGCAAAGGGCGCGAGCATCTCCGGAAACAGCGATACGACCGCGATATCCACGCTCAGCCCATCCTCGTCGTCAATCCGGGGTCCTGGCTAAAAGCCGGGGTCCCAGTCAACCGTGATCAGCCGCTGCTCCGCATCCACCCTGGTCACTACCCTGCCATACAGGAAAGGCACCAGATGCCGACGCTCGCCGACAACGACCATTACATCATTTGCACCGGTCTCGAACAGGTGATCAACCACGCCAAGACTCTCACCTGCCAGGGTCTGAACCTTCATCCCCTGCAGGTCCGTCCAGAAAAACTGCTCGCGACCCGCCGTGCCGAATACGGCCCGGTCTACTTCTATTTCAGAGCCGACCAGCGCAGCCGCGACATCCCGATCCTGGACGCCCTCAATCAAGGCAACGACAGTGTCACCGTGGGCACGTCCCGAAAGCACCTTGACCTGCCGACTCTGGCCATCGCGGACCAGATACCAGGGACTGTAGCTGACGACGTTATCGCGGGGATCGGTATACGAATAAACCTTTAGCCAGCCACGAACCCCGAACAAACCCGCAATCCGGCCTACCGCCACCCTTCGATCGTTGACCGCAGTCATGGGCTGCCGAAAACCGAAGCGCGCCTCAAGATCTGCAGCTGCGCGTCACGGCCCGGAGGCCGGAAACGCTCAGGCGGCCTTGGCGACGTCAGCCTGGCGCCTGAAACCCTTCAGCAGCGAGGCAACGCGATCGGAAAGCTGTGCGCCAACGCCGATCCAGTAATCGACGCGCGCCAGATCAATACGGAGCTTTTCTTCGTTGGCGGTCGCCATGGGGCTGAAAAAGCCAACCCGCTCGACATACCGGCCATCTCTGGCGCGGCGCGAGTCACACACGACGATATGGTAAAAGGGCCGCGCCTTGGCGCCTCCGCGGGACAGACGGATAGTAACCATCGTTCTGCAAATTCCTGTTAAATCTTGAGTGCCGGGAACGTGTAAACCGGGAATGTTACTTGAAATCTCACCGATTAGCACCGGTCAAGGGACATTAGGACCGCCCGAACCCGGGGAGTCCTCGCATCATGCGGCGCAGACCACCCTGGCCCATCTTTTTCATCATTTTCTGCATCTGGGCATGCTGCTTCATGAGCTGGTTAACCGCCTGCACCGGCAGACCGGAACCCGCCGCAATACGCTTCCGACGCGATCCGTCGATTATCCCGGGCCGGCGACGCTCCCGGGCCGTCATCGAGTTGATGATCGCGATCTGGCGACGCAGCATACGGGGATCCACCTGGCCGGCAAGCTTTTCCGCCGACATGCCCGCCGGCAGCGGCAGCTTGCCCAGCATGCTCTCGACGCCGCCAAGGCCGCTGATCTGCTCAAGCTGGGCACGCAGATCGTTGAGATCGAACTGCTTGCCGGTGGAAATCTTCTCGGCAAGTTGCGCTGCCGCAGCATGATCGGCCTTCCGCTGCACCTCTTCAACGAGGCCCAGTACATCGCCCATACCGAGTATGCGCGAGGCCATGCGGTCGGGATGAAATGGCTCCAGCTCGTCAACCGCCTCGCCGGTACCCAGAAACTTGATCGGTACGCCGGTTACCGCCTTGACTGAAAGCGCCGCTCCGCCCCGCGCATCGCCATCCGTCTTGGTCAGGATCACGCCGGTTAGCGGTAGCGCGGCAGCAAAAGCCTGCGCTGCATTCACCGCATCCTGACCAGCCATGCTGTCGATGACGAACAGGGTTTCGATGGGATCAGTGCGCTGACTCATCTCGCGCACTTCGTCCAGCAACTCACTGTCGAGGCGGCTGCGGCCCGCGGTATCCAGTATGAGCACGTCCAGCTGGGCCAGCCGGGCCGCCTTGAGGGCCTGGTCAGCAATCGCAAGCGGACTCTGTGCCGGTGCGGGACTCAGGTATGGAACATCGATCGATACGGCGAGTCGTTCCAGCTGCAGCATGGCTGCCGGCCGCTGTGTGTCAGTGCTGGCCAGCCCGGCCCTTTTGCCAAGCCGGTCGCGAATATATAGGGCCAGCTTGGCGGCGGTCGTGGTTTTGCCTGCGCCCTGCAGGCCTGCCAGCAGTATGACCGCAGGTGGCTGATGACGCAGATTGAGCTCGGCGACACCCTCACCCAGGGTTGCAGTCAGCTGGTCGTGCAGGATCTTGATGAATGCCTGTCCGGGCGTGAGACTGCGCAGCACTTCAGCACCGACGGCGCGTTCACGTACGCGGGCCACGAAGTCGCGGATCACCGGCAACGCGACATCTGCCTCGATAAGCGCACGCCGCACATCGCGCACCGCGTCTTCGATATTCTCTTCCGTCAGCCGGCCGCGGCCGCGCACCTGGTCGAGAACACCGCGTAACCGCTCGCTGAGACTGGCAAACATCTTGCAGACCCTTAAAGTTGCTGAAATCCGCCGCGCGAGGCGCGACGGCCTGATTGTATGCAATTCAGGCCAGTCGATGTGCGCAACACAGGTTCCTTGACATGCTCACAAGGCATTGGTCACCATGGATGCCCGCTTTCGCCGCTAGAGGTCCACTTCATTGGGCGACGACCTGTCTGCCGGTACGCTCATCGCGCTTCTTGTCCTGTTACTCCTGATTTCAGCCTTCTTCTCGGGCTCTGAAACAGCACTCCTGACGCTCAACCGATACCGGCTGCGGCACAAGGCGCGGCAGGGGCATTTGGGCGCCCGGCTCGCTGAACGCCTGCTGGCGCGTCCCGACCGCCTGATTTCGCTGATCCTCATCGGCAGCAATATTGCCAACACGCTGGCCACCGCCCTGGTAACACTCGTGGCACTGCGGATCGGCGGGCCCGCGGGCGTTGCTGTCGCCAGCGTCGGGCTGGCATTCGTCATCATGGTTTTCACGGATGTCATGCCGAAGACGCTGGGCGCACTTCGCTCCGAGGCTTTTGGCCTGCCGGCCGCGATTGTTTATTACTTTCTGCTCAAGGCAACTTTGCCGGTCGTCTGGCTCATCACAGCCATTTCTAATGCCTTGTTGCGGCTGTTCGGCGTACGCCCGGACCAGGTCAACCAGCATCATCTGACCCTGGAAGAGCTGCGCACCCTGGTGACGGATGCCGGCACAAAACTGCCACGCCGGCGCCAGCGCATGCTGATGTCCATACTGGAACTGGAAGACATGACCGTCGATGAGATCATGATTCCGGACAACGAGCTGGTAGGCATTGATCTGGACAGCGAGTGGCACGAAATCGCCACCACGATCACCACCAGTCGCCACAGCCGCCTGCCGGTATTCCGGGGCAACATCGAAAACCTGGTCGGTATTCTCTATATCCGCAAGCTGGTGCTTGCAAGCACGGGCACACTCGACAAGGCAACCATTGAGGCGACCATGGATGAACCGTTCTTCATCCCTGAGGGCACTTCCTTGCACAGCCTACTCGCCCAGTTTCGGCGCAGCAGGCAGCGCACGGCTTTTGTCGTGGATGAGTATGGCGATATCCAGGGACTGGTGACCATCGAAGACCTGCTTGAGGAAATCCTCGGTGAATTCTCCAGCAGTGGTGAAGAGGTGCCCGAGGAGGTACGTCGCGAGGAAAAGTCGGACGCTTGGCTCGTCAGCGCCAGCATCAACGTCCGGGCACTGAACCGCATGATGAACTGGCATCTGCCTACAGACGGACCCACAACATTGAATGGACTCATCCTTGAGCAGCTCGAGGCCTTTCCGGCCTGCGGCACGGCGCTGCAACTGAACGGCTATCCGGTCGAAATTACCGAAACCGGCGACAACGTCATACGTACTGTGCGGATTCGCCCACCACCTCAGGGTGAGTCTGCCGGCGCCTGAGCTGAGCCACCCCTCAACTGGCAGCCGCCTGCAGGGCCGGCAGCACCCGCATGACGTCATGCAGGCAGTCGACTGCAATGACCTCCATACCAGCTATCGCCTGCCGTGGCTGGTTTGCCCTGGGCACCAGCGCCCGATGAAAACCGACCTTGGCGGCTTCACGCAAGCGCTCCTCTCCATAGGCAACCGGACGCACCTCACCAGCGAGTCCGACCTCACCAAACACCACCAGATCGCGCGGCAAGGGACGATCACGCACGCTCGAAATGGTCGCGAGCAATGCCGCGAGGTCTGCAGCCGGTTCGGCAATGCGTACGCCACCGACCACATTCACGAACACATCACTGGCGTGGGTAGAGATACCGGCATGCCGATGCATCACCGCCAGCAGCAGTGTCAGCCGGTTTGCCTCGAGCCCGATGGCAACGCGACGTGGCGGCCCGCTGCCGCCCTGATCGGCAAGCGCCTGCACTTCGACGAGCAGTGGCCGGCTGCCCTGGTGAACAGCGGTCACGACGCTGCCCGGAACCGGATCTGTACGCTGTGACACGAACAGCGCGGAGGGATTCTTGACCTCGCGTATCCCGCCTTCGGTCATGACGAAAATCCCGAGCTCGTTTGCGGCACCAAAGCGGTTCTTTACAGCGCGCAAAATCCGGAACCGGCTCGCGACCTCGCTCTCAAAATAGAGCACCACGTCAACCATGTGCTCCAGCAGCCGCGGCCCGGCAATCTGGCCATCCTTGGTTACGTGGCCAACCAGAATCACGGTGATTCCCGTCTGTTTCGCCAGCCTCACCAGCTGGCTGGCGCAGGTGCGCAACTGGTTGGGTGAACCGGGCGCCGATGGCAACAGGTCGGTCATCATCGTCTGGATTGAATCGACTATCACGCAACCCGGACGAGTCTGGTCTACCGCCGCCAGGACGTCTTCAACGCGCGTCGTCGCGATGGCAATGACCTTTTCCAGTGGCAGGCCCAGACGATGGCCACGCAGGCTGATTTGCTGCAGGGACTCTTCGCCGCTGGCGTAAAGGGTGGATCCACCCGTTTCGAGCCGCGCGGCAGCCTGCAGCAACAGGGTCGATTTGCCGATGCCGGGGTCACCGCCAATCAGGACCGCCGACCCCGGCACGAGCCCTCCACCCAGGGCACGATCAAGTTCGTTAAGCCCGGTATTGACCCTCGGCACGGTCTCACCGCCGACATCCGCCAGCCGTTGCACACTGACCTCCGGCAGACTGGCCATCGTGCGACCAGCCTCCACGATGCGCGGTTCAAGCGAATTCCAGGCGGCACAGGCCGGGCACTGCCCCTGCCACTTCGTGGTACTGGCACCACAGTCGCCACAGACATAGGCTTTCTGCGCTTTGGCCATCGGGACTTCGGACTCCTGAAGCTGGTGATTTCGGGATGTAAAACCGCTTCTGCCAGCCGAAACCCCAACCCAAGTCTCAACGTGCAGAACGTGATCCGCATACTATTTTGGAATGCATCCAAGGGACAGTCGCGAATCCAGTTTTCCGCACCGGGCGGCAGGCGTATTGCTGTGCACGGCACTGGCCCTGCTGTTCTGGGCCGGAGCCGATCGTCTGATTGGCATCGAACGCGGATATTACGATGTGTTCCAACAACTGACGGCCAGCCCGGCGGCGGCGCCGGTTCTCATCATCGATACCGGCAAAACCGAGACCAATCCATGGCTCACGCCCCGCTTCGACGAACTGCTGCTGCGAGCAAAGGCCTCCGGGGCCAGGCTGATCCTGCCCGCATCACCGCCACCGGCGATGATTGCAGCACAGGACATCGCCCGGCTGCGGGCGCTGATCGCACTCGAGAAGCGCACAGACGCGCTGCAAAATTCAGCACAACCCGGTCTCCTTGAGCGCCAGCTCCTGGAAGCCGAACAGCGGCTTGCCCAGCAGCAGAAAAACGTGGCCGCAGTAGCCGCGACCGCCAATGTGATTCTGGGTCTTGACGCTACCGACCCGGTACCTGGGCGAGAACAGCCTGAAGGGTCGTGTGAAGAGCGTCTTGCCGCGGACAGTTCACGCTATGGCGAAGCTGCTGCCGGAGCCCGGTTGGCAGTCATTGCGCCGGGCAACCCTGCGCTTTGCGAGGCAGCTGCCGCCCTAGGTCATTTGCAAACCACCCCGGACCAGGATGGGGTACTTCGCCAGGCACCCCACAGCCTCTCAACGCGGTACGGCATATTGCCTTCTGCCAGTATCGCTGCATTCATGGCTGGCGATCCCGCAGTGCGGGCTCCGCCGGAGAACGGGCGCTTGCTCAGATATTACAAGGGGCGAGAGGCGGCCGGTTTCCGCGTCATTTCGGCAGAGCAACTGCTTGCCGGCAACGAACTCTCCGCAGTCAAGGATCAGATCGCAGTCGTGGGTGCAGCGACGGGCAACATGGCGGCATCGGTCAATACGCAACTGGGACCTGCAGCCATACTGGCCACAGAGCTTGCGAATCTCAATGACGGCCAGCACATCAGTCGTCCGGGCTGGGCCCCGTGGGTGGAAGCCCTTCTCGCGCTGCTGATTGGTGCCTGCGCCGGCCTGACTGGCCGCCTGTCTCTCAGCCATGCCGCCATGCTGGCAACAGCCAGCGCCGCTGTGTTGCTCCTTGCCGAGTTCGCCACGCTGCTCGCGGGGACCTGGTTGCAGTTTGCAGGCCTTGCGCTGTTTTGCCTGACCGGTATGGCCATTCTTCAGGGACTGACCCAGCTGCCGGGGCGCGGCCTGGGACTCACAGGCGGCCGATCGGACGATGCGCCGGCGAATAGCGCTGGTCCGGGTGAGGAACTGGATCTGGCTTTTTCGGTCCTTCGTCAGCAGCCGACGACAGACCGTACCAAAGAGAAGCTCTACGACCTGGCCATGGAGCACGGTCGCAAGCGCGACTACGCGCGGGCCGAGCGCGTGTTCCGCCATCTCGCCGCACGTGACCCCGGGTATCGTGACGTCGCCGCAAAGCTCGAGAAGCTCTCCGGTGCCCGTGGCGCACCCGCCGCAAAGAAAAGTGGCCCACAGACAGTAACGCCGTCGGCGCCTGAACCCGTACCAACCGCTACATCATCCGGCACCCGCAATCTTGGCCGTTACGAGCTGGAGCGGGTGATCGGCCGTGGGGCAATGGCCACTGTTTACCTTGGGCGGGATCCCACCATCAACCGGCGCGTCGCCATCAAGACCCTGCCGCTCGCCGAGGAGTTCGAAGAAAACGACCTCGCTACAGCGCGGGCGAATTTCAAGCGTGAAGCCGAATCGGCCGGACGCCTCAGCCATCCAAATATCATTTCCATCTACGACGCTGGCGAGGACAACCAGGTCGCATACCTGGCGATGGAGTACATCGAAGGGCGCTCGCTCAGTCATTACGCGCAGGTCGGCCGGCTGCTCCAGCCCAAAGTCGTATTCGAACTGATGGCCCGGGCAGCTGAAGCACTGCACTATGCCCACACGCAAAACGTCGTGCACCGGGACGTAAAGCCGGCGAATATTCTCTACAATCCCGCTACCGATACCATGAAGATCACCGACTTCGGTATCGCCAGACTGACCGACTCGAGCCGGACCCGGACAGGTATCATTCTCGGTACGCCGTCCTACATGTCTCCGGAGCAGCTGTCAGCCAGTCAGGTCACCGGCCAGTCGGATCTGTATTCACTCGGGGTAACCATGTACCACCTGCTTACCGGAGCCCCGCCCTTTCAGGCAGATTCGATCCCGCGCCTGATGGACAAGATCGTAAAGCAGCGACATCGCCCGGTCGCGGATATCCGCGACGATGTTCCACCCTGTACGGACAGCATTCTTGACCAGGTACTCGCCAAGGATCCAGCGGACCGTTTTCCGAGCGGTCGCGCCCTTGCCTATGCCCTGCGCGAATGCGCCAGCCGTCTGGCAGCAGATCACATATGAGCCTGCGCCCAAAATTCAATACGCTTCAGCTTTCGGACACCGGCAAGGTCCGTGAGCACAATGAAGACGCCATCGGCAGCAACAGGGATATCGCCCTGCTGGTGCTGGCTGATGGCATGGGCGGATATAACGCGGGTGAAGTCGCCAGCGGTATCGCGGTACGCACGGTACTGGAACTCGTACCAGCAGCCTGTGAGCGGGAGACTCGCAACGCCACCGATCCCGAAACCGGCCTGATGCGGCAAACGATCATCCTGCGCGATGCCATCGCCCGGGCCAACAAGGTCATACATCAGACCGCGAAGATGCAACCGCAATGTGAGGGCATGGGCACCACCATCGTTGCCTGCCTCTTCTACGACAACCGGATTTCGATTGCGCATGTCGGCGATTCACGCCTCTATCGCTTCCGGCGGAACCGGTTTGAACAACTGACCATGGACCACTCCCTGCTGCAGGAACTGGTCGACCGGGGTTTCTACTCGCAGGAGGAGGCCGCACGGTCCACGAACCGCAACTACGTGACCCGGGCACTTGGTGTGGAGCCGACGGTGCAGGTCGAACTTCAGGAAGCCGAAGTGCAGCCCGAAGACATTTACCTGCTCTGTTCGGACGGTCTTCCCGACATGGTGGAAGACGAGGATATTCACTTAACGATCAGCACTTTTAATGCTAATCTTGAAATGGCAGGTCAACAGCTGATCCGGCTCAGCAACGACCACGGGGGGAAGGACAATGTCTCAGTCATACTGGCACAGGTGGTCGAACCCTTCCCGGCACGGGTCAGTATGCTCCAGCAGATCCGCAGCATCTTCAGTTAGGCTTGTCGTGGCTCACGCTTTCATGTCACGACCCACAGGACAGCACTGATATGGCACGACTGATTCTGAGCCTGGATTCGCAGGTCCTTGCCGAGTTCAACATGAGCAAGGAACGTTATACGGTTGGCCGGTTGCAGGACAACGATATCCGCATCGACAACCCGACGGTCAGCGGCCATCACTCATTGATCATCAATATCCTCAACGATTCCTTTCTTGAGGATCTGAACAGCACCAACGGCACCTACGTCAACGGTCGCCTGATCAAGAAGCACGCCCTGCAGAACGGCGACGTCATCACTGTCGGCCGGCACCAGCTGCGCTTCGTCGACGGCGTCACGGATGATGACGCCGATGAATTTTCGCGCACGATGGTGATCGAACGGCAGATCGGTGGTGCAGAAGCGCTGGCCAAGGCCGCTGCAGTATCGGCCCAGGCAAGTGCCGCGTCGGCCGCCTCCAATGGTGCAGCCGCCCGCCCGGCCGGGGCAGAACCGGCTTCGAAACCGGTTTCGGTGGGCAAGGTCCAGGTACTGAATGGGTCGTTTGCGGGGCGCGAGATTCCGCTCAACAAGGCGCTGACCACGCTCGGACGCGCTGGCGTGCAGGTGGTGGCAATAACGCGCAGGGCGGACGGGTATCACATCGTCCAGGTGGAAAATACCGCGGATCGTGAGCCACCCAAGCTGAATGGCAAACCGCTTGGCGCCCAGGCCTGCAAGCTCGCTGACAATGACGTCGTCGAGATCATCGGTATCAAGATGGGATTTTTCCTCGGCTGAAGGCTGCCGGCTGCCTAGCCGGCTTCGATGCGTACGGCCACGCGCCTGTTGATTCCGGTCATCAGCGTCCACGGAATGGTGTTGGCGGCTGCCGCAACGTCTTCCACGGTCGGTCCGTCACCCCACAGGACCACCCGGTCACCGATCGCCGCACCCGGTACATCGCTGATATCGATACCGATCATGTCCATCGACACCCGGCCGACCAGGGTACCGAAAGCCTCGCCGATACCCACCGGCGTACCGCTACGGGCATGCCAGGGATAACCGTCCGCGTAACCTGCAGCGGCCAGTCCAAGCACGCCGTCCCGTGGCGCCACCCAGTGTCCGCCGTAGCCAACCCGTTGCCCCTTCCGAACCGGCTTGACTGAAATCAGCCGCGTTTCAAAGGACATCACCGGCTGCAATCCAAGCTCCGCTGCTGATCGCGACCGGATCGGCGATGCGCCGAATAGCATGAGGCCGGGCCTGACCCAGTTACGCCCGGTATAAGGAAGTATTCCGTTGTTTCGCACCGCGTCCGGCCACTGCAGGATCGCTGCTGAATTGGCAATGCTCACATCGCCACGCCAGTTGTCCAGCAGTGCCCCGAATTTTTCGAGTTGCTCGCCGGTCGCAGCATCCTGCCGGTCGTCGGCACAGGCCAGATGACTCATCAGCGTGACGCCGCTGACGGCCGGGCACTGATTCAGGCGGTTGATCGCATCCGGCACTGCGGAGGCAGGCAGCCCAAGGCGCGACATACCGGTATCGACCTTGAGCCAGCACCAGACCGGCGCGGTGTGGCCGGACTTCTCCAGCAATACCAGATGCTCCGGCGCATGGACCACGACATCGATGACGAGATCCGCCGCGGTACGCACTTCCTCCGCCGTCATGCAGCCGCCCAGTATCACCAGGCGCTTGCGGATCCCTGCCTCGCGCAGCTGTACCGCTTCTTCCAGCCGGGCGACGGCAAAAGCATCGGCAGAATCGAGTACGCGCGCGACCTGGATCAGGCCGTGCCCATAGGCATTTGCCTTGATGACTGCCAGCACGGGACAACCCGGCGCGGCCAGACGGACTTGCCGGAGGTTACTGCGCAGTGCGGCCGGGCGAATCACTGCGACCGGCACCTGGGTCACCTGAACCCCTCGACTTCAGGCGCATAGTTTTCGAACTTGGTGAAGCGGCCGAGGAAGGTCAGCGGAAACTCGCCTATCGGCCCGTTTCGCTGTTTGGCGATATGAATGTCCGCGATACCCTTGCGCGGACTGTCGGAGTTATAGACCTCATCCCGATAGATGAAGAGGATCAGGTCTGCATCCTGCTCGATTGCACCGGACTCACGCAGGTCGGACATCACCGGCTTCTTGTCGGTACGCGACTCAACGCTGCGATTCAGCTGGGAAAGAGCGATGATCGGCACATTCAGCTCACGCGCCAGCGCCTTGAGCCCGCGGGAAATTTCCGAAATCTCGGTGGCACGGTTCTCGGAAGCGCCAGCCACGCGCATCAGCTGCAGATAATCGACGACGATGAGATCGAGTCCACGCTCCCGCTGCAGACGGCGGGCGCGTGCCCTGACTTCGGTGGGTGTCATCGCGGGTGTGTCATCGATATAGATCGGCGCTTCCTGCATCTGCTGGATCGCACCGTTGATACGCGGCCAGTCGTCGTCACTGAACCGTCCGTTACGCAGATGCGACTGGTCTACACGACCCAGTGAGGAAACCATTCGAAAAGCGAGCTGCTCGACTGACATTTCCATGCTGAATACAGCTGCCGACTTGCGAGCGCCCAGAGCCGCGTTCTCGGCAATGTTCAGCGCAAAAGAAGTCTTGCCCATCGACGGGCGCCCGGCAATGATGATCAGGTCGCCACCCTGCAGCCCGGCGGTAAATTCGTCCAGCTTGTTGAAGCCGGTCGGCAGACCGGTAATCGCACCCGGCGACTGGTGCAGCAGATCCAGGCGCTCAACCGTACCGGTCAACACCTCACTGAGACGCACGAACCCCGAACCGCGGCGTTGACCGCGTTCAGCGATCTCGAACACGCGACGTTCCGCTTCATCGACCAGCTCCGTAATCGGCCGGCCTTCGGGACGGTAGGCGAGTCCGGCAATGTCGTTGCCGACCTCGATCAGGCGCCTGAGCAGCGCACGCTCATGAATGATCCGTGCGTAGTTGCCGACATTGGCCGCACTCGGCGTGTCGTTGACGAGTTCGCTGAGATAAACGGTGCTGCCGGCATCGGCCAGCTCACCACGCGAGGCCAGATGGGCTGACAGGGTTACCGGGTCTGCCGGCTGGCCGCGTTCGGAAAGCTCCTGGACGGCGGCAAAGATCAGGCGGTGGTCCGGACGGAAGAAGTCGGCGGAACTGACCAGATCGGCGATCCGGTCCCAGCTGCTGTTGTCGAGCATCAGGCCGCCCAGCAGGGCCTGCTCAGCCTGAATGGAGCTTGGAGGTACCGGCAGTTCCGCCAGCGCCCCCGCTTCGCGCCGGGGACCAGAAGTCGCCACGTCTGCCCCCTTCGCCGTTACTGACTCAGCCTTGTGCCGGGGCTTCCTCGGCCACAACGCTGATACGGATCACGGCATTTACATCGGAATGAAAATGAAGCTCTATCGAGTGCTCGCCGATCGTGCGGATCGGGCCGTCTGGCAGCCGGACTTCGCTGCGCTTTACCAGTACGCCGGCAGTAGTGCAGGCCTCGGCGATATCTGCGGTACCCAGTGAGCCATAGAGCTTGCCCTCGGTGCCGGCCTTGGCAGTCAGCCGGATTTCCAGCCTGGACACGTTCGCTGCACGGCTCTGTGCGGCGGCAAGTTCATCTTGCTGCTTCGCCTCCAGCTCGGCCCGGCGCGCCTCGAAAACCGCGATATTGGCCGGCGTTGCCAGCGTCGCCTTGCCGCGCGGGAGCAGGAAATTCCGTCCATACCCGGACCGGACCTTGACGCGATCGCCGATCACACCGAGATTCTCAACCTTCTCAAGCAGAATTACGTCCATTGCTTCGCTCTCTATCCGTTACGCATGTCGCGCCGAGGGGCGCGTATTAAACCACATTCGTCCTGCTTCGGCGCAGACTGATCAGGTTGTCAACTATACCAACCGTCATCAGCCCGACCAGCAGCATCCCGGCCAGTGAGGCACTTAACATCAGCGGGCCATATAGCACCACCGACCAGAACCGTGGCCAGCGGTAGTGGTCAGCCGTCCAGTGCAAGACCGCCAGCCCCTGCGCCACGAACCCCGTCGCCAATACCAGCAACAGGCCGGTACCCGCATCTTTCAATCCCAGGCCGACTGCCGCGAGTCCCGCCAGCACTGTGGCTGTCAGTGCCCGACCCAGCCGCAATTGCAGCACCTGCCTGCGCCAGCCCGCGCTATCCCCGCTGACGGCCAGCGATCCACCGAGCAGCAATGCAATCAGTACGCTCATCAGCACGCTGGCTGCAATGACGCCATACATCAGGGCGGCGAGGCGCCCCAGCCAGTCGGCGGGCAAGCCTTCATTCTGCGGCAATCCGGCCGAGCGGATCAGCTGCTCCAGTACCGGCAACCAGTAGCTGCGCGCATCAGGCAGAACCAGGCAGGCGAGGAATACGGCGATTACGGCAACTGCCACCAGCAGCTGCACCGCCAGATCAAATGAACCGGTGCGGCCGAGCAAGTGTCCGCCCAGCAACGCCCCGGCCCACATTGTCAGCGCACCGACTACAGCCGAGTCCCAGGGCCCACCGCTGAGCGCGAGCAGCACGACGAGAATGCCGACACCTGCCAGGCAATCGGTAAGGGCTACGCGCCAGCCGAGCGTTGCGGCGGTCATGGCCACTACCGCCCCACTGAACAGATTGACCAGCGGTAGCAGCAGTGTGCCGGCGATCAGAAAAATGCGCGACCGCCGATTGCTGCTCAACCAGTTGGCCAGACGAGTCATCACCGGATACGGCACTGCTACTGACGCCCGGTAGCAGTGCTGCGGATCGGTATCAGTGCTTGTCTGTGTATGGCAGCAGGGCCAGGAACCGGGCCCGCTTCACAGCGGTAGCCAGCTGGCGCTGATAACGTGACTTCGTACCGGTAATGCGGCTCGGGACGATTTTCCCGGTCTCGGTCACATAGGCCCGCAGGGTTTCGAGATCCTTGTAGTCGATCTCCTTGACGCCCTCAGCCGTGAACTTGCAGAACTTGCGACGCCGAAAATACTTGCTCATTTAACTGTCCTCAATTCGAACCAGATACCGATGGCGCTCAGGCTGCATCCGCAGCCGGATCCCCGTCCGTGTCATCGCCGTCATCGGCATTGCCCGCGGGTACGCGTGTATCGGCATCATCGCCACGATCGCCAGCCGGGCGGCCAGTTTCGTCGGCAGCCTTTACCAGCGGTGAGGGGTCGGTTACGGCTTCATCACGTTGCATGACCAGGTGTCGCAGCACGGCGTCACTGAAACGGAAGGCACCGACGAGCTCAGCCAGTGTCTCCTGGCCACACTCGATGTTCATCAGCAGGTAATGGGCCTTGTGGACCTTGTGTATCGAGTGTGCCAGCTGGCGCCGGCCCCAGTCTTCGACACGGTGTACGTTACCGCCACCGGCGGCAATCATCGTGCGATAGCGCTCGAGCATCGCAGGAACCTGCTCGCTCTGGTCGGGATGAACGAGCACGACTATTTCGTAGTGACGCATGTTATCTCCTCGTGGATTACAGCCACCCATCCATGTGGTGTGGCAAGGACCGGTCAGCGCAGCCGACGCGACACTGTCGTGCGGCAGCCATTGTCCGGGTGGCGCATCCTACCGGAGCTGACCGGCTCCCGGCAACCGCGCAGCGCGCTGACGGACGCATTCATAGAGGCAAATGCCCGCCGCCACCGCTACATTCAGGCTGCTGACCGCACCCTGCATCGGCAGGCTGACCAGGTGATCGCAGGTTTCGCGGGTCAGGCGGCGCATGCCTTCCCCCTCCCCACCCAGCACCAGCGCGGTGCCTGTGGTGGCCAGGTCCACGTCATAGAGCGACTCACCCGCCGCGGCATCGGCGCCCACGACCCAGATTCCCTGCTCCTTGATGCTCTCGAGGAAGCGGACCAGATTGCCAACCTGGGCGATGGCCTGGCTTTCAGCCGCACCTGCCGCGACCTTGCTGACCACCGGGGTCAGGTCAACGTTCCGGTTGCGCGCGACGACTACAAGGTCCGTACCGGCCCCGTCTGCCGCCCGCAGGCAGGCACCGAAGTTCCGCGGATCCTGAACCCCGTCCAGCACCAGCACGAGCGGGCGTTCAATCGCCGCGAGCAGTTCCCGGGCTGCCGATTCCGACAAGGGACCGGATTCGGTGGCGCGCGCCGCAACGCCCTGATGTTTGACAGTACCCGTCAGGCGCTCCAGCTCTTCGGCCGACACCGGCAGCACGCGGCTTGCCCTGGGCAAAACCTCGACCAGCCGTGCGTGGCGCTCAGCGCCGAGATCAGCCTGGAGGTAAACGCATTCAACCGAATCCGGACGGGTCAGCAATACCTGCCGGACTGCATGAATGCCATAAAGAATCCTCGGCGCCATTTCTCGTCAATCCGTCCCGTCCGTGGCCAGTTCTCAGCGCCGTTGCTTGCCTGCTCGGGGCGGCTTGCGCGGCGCACTCTGCGCGGCGGCTGCCGGTTGCGATTCCAGGGCAAGATCGATCTTCGCTTCCTCAGGATCGACGCGTGCTACCCGTACACGCAGGTCCTCACCAAGCAGGAACAGGCGACCGGTTCTTTCGCCCTTCAGCCCCAGCCCGCCAGGCTCCAGATGGTAATAATCATTTGGCAGATTCGACACGTGGATCAGCCCGTCGACGAAAAGCTCGCGCAGCATCACGAACAGGCCGAAGTGGGTGACGCCGGTAACCACGCCATCGAGCACCTCACCGACACGATGCTGCATGAACAGGCATTTGCAGCGTGCATCGACATACCGCGTAGCCTCATCGGCACGCCGCTCCTGCATCGAGGTGTTCTTGCCCAGCTGCTCCATCGCGGGACCGTCATAGCTGAACGCACCCGGCTTGCCGCCATCGATCAGGTGACCGATGGCCCGATGCACGAGCAGGTCCGGGTAGCGACGGATTGGCGAAGTGAAATGGGCATACGCAGTCAGCGCCAGACCGAAATGGCCGCTGTTCACGGGCTGATAGACCGCCTGCGTCATGCTGCGCAATACCGCGGTCGCCAGCATCGGAAAATCCGGCCGGTCACGGAGTGCCTGCAGACCGCGATTGATCTCGCGCGGACGAGTCCGCGCCGTATCGGGCATCGGCACTCCCAGACTCTGGAACAGCAGTCTCAACTCCTCCAGCTTGTCGCCTTCCGGACCATTGTGTACACGGTACAAGGTCGCAATCCGGTGGCGCCCCAGGTAACGCGCGGCCTCGACATTCGCCGCGATCATGCATTCCTCGATCAGGCGATGCGCATCGTTACGCAGTCGCGACGCCACTCCGGAAATCGCGCCCGATTCATCCAGTTCGATCCTGACTTCGGGCAGATCCAGATCCAGCGCACCGCGCCGGGTTCGTGCACTGGCAAGAACCTTGTAGACGCCGTACAGATTTTCGATCACCGGACCCAGTCGCCGGATGTGCGCATACGCCGCAGGATCCGCACCCCGATGCATCGCATCGACCTGGTTATAGGTCAGTCTCGCGTGAGAGTGCATGACTGCCCGGTAAAACTTCGCGCCGGTCACGCCACCACGCCTGTCGATCTGCATCTCGCAGACCATGCACAGGCGATCTACCTGCGGCTTCAGCGAGCAGAGCTCGTTGGAGAGCGCTTCCGGCAACATGGGCACGACCCGGTCGGGAAAATATACCGAGGTTCCACGGCGGCGCGCCTCGACATCGATGGGATCGGACTTGCGGATGTAGTGCGACACATCCGCTATTGCCACGATCAGCCGCCAGCCCTCTCCCGCCGGCTCAGCATAGACAGCATCGTCAAAGTCGCGGGCATCCTCACCGTCGATGGTCACCAGCGGCAGCTTGCGCAGGTCAGTGCGGCCCGCGCTCTCGTTCGGGCCCACTTCTGCACCGAACTGTGCAGCGGCCTTCGTGACCGCTGCCGGCCATACCGACGGTACATTGAACATCTCGATTGCCGCTTCGGTCAGCACGCGCGGTTCGGTCGGCTCTCCGAGAACACGGACGATCTTCCCCTGGGCCTCGCGACTGGGTGCCGGATATTCCATGATCTCCAGCTTGACGATCTGGCCAGGCTGGGCGCCGGAACGATAGCGGTCAGGTACGATGAAGTGATGAGCCGAACGGCCCGAACCGATCACCCAGCCGATACCGTGCTCGCGCTGATAGCGGCCAACCACACTGGTACGCGCGCGGGCAAGTATCTCGACAACCGTCCCGCTGCATCGACCTCCGCGGCCTTGCGAGGTTACCCGCACGACGACCCGGTCACCGTCCAGCAGTGAGCGCATTTCCGCCTCGGACAGGTAGACATCCACTGATCCGTTGTCCGGAATGAGAAAACCGAAACCATCGCGATGCGCGCTGACTGTGCCAGTCACGAGGTCGAGCTTTTCACTGAGGCAATACTCGCCGGCACGGTTTACGAGCACCTGGCCGCTGGACTTGAGTTCATCGAGCCGGCGTCGGAGGCCCTGCAACTCACGTTTGTCCTGTTTACCCAACGCGGCAGCCAGCGCATCAAGCGTCATCGGCACACCCTTCTGACGCAGGAGCGCAAGCAGCTCATTCGGCCCCGGCACCGGATGACGATAACTTCGAGCAGGCACGTCTGGCCGTGCTGCCCGGGAACCCTTATTGCGCTTTTTCTTCACCTGAGATTGCCGGTCCGTTACATGTAAGTTTGACAAGCATACAGGCTGCCTTTAAATTGCCGCACTCTTTCAGCCTGCCCACCGAAGCCCAGGTGGCGGAATTGGTAGACGCGCTAGCTTCAGGTGCTAGTTATCGCAAGGTAGTGGAGGTTCAAGTCCTCTCCTGGGCACCAGCTTCCATACCCCCTGCCGGCATCGTCCACCATCGGTGCTACCTGGCAGGGGCACCGGCAAGCTGATCAAAATCTGCCGCGAGGCCGGACAGGCGATCATCCAGATGCCTGCGCTGTTTCGGGCTGCCGGACGACAGTACATCCGCAACCATGGCAAAGACTATTGCCCTGTTGGCCGCCACGAGCCGTCGATACTCCGGACTGTCGAACTGGTTCGGATCGAGAAGCAGCGCCCTGAGCCGGGTCTCGAAACCGGCATTCCCAACCCGGTTTTCCAGCAGCTCGCGCAATGCAGTTTGCCAGGCTACGCGCCGACCAAGCCACTGCTCCGTGAGGTCGTGCATTTCTGCGCTATGGGATCTGACCACGGCCTCCTGATCCCGGCTCAGAGGTCCACTGAACCAGCGGAAGGCGCGGATGATACTGCGATCCTGTTTCTTGCGCCTGGACTCCGGATCCTGTCCCGAGTATTCCTCTCTGAGTTCAGCATTCCGCTCTTCAAGCTCGGCATAGAAGCCGCTGAGCTGCTCGTCACTCAGCGTCAACAGCAGGCGCGCAATATCAGGTGCAATGTGCCTGAGGCTCTGATCCCAGAGCACCAGCGTGATCTCGTACTGTTGGGCGATGAACTCCGCGCTCACCGGACCGCCAAGTCCGGCGCGCAGATCGCGAATGTGTTCAGCGTAGAGCGGCAGCTGGACAGCCCGGTGCCAGGCCAGATTGCGTCCGATGATCTCGCGGACCAGCTGCTCCTGACTGTCATTCAGGTCAAAGTAGCTGTTGACATACCATCGCGTCAGCCAGTCGAGCTGGCCGTAGGCGACTCGCGTCACGCAAGCGGTGAGTACCAGGCTAAGCAACAGCGCAAGCGCAGGCACCTTCCAGCAGGAACCCCTTCGCCCCGCAACCAGAAACGCCGGAAGGCTGATGCGGGGCCAGGGCATGTATCAGACCTCTTCAGTCAAAGGGGTGGCGAAGGATGATGTTGTGATCACGGTCAGCGCCAGTCGAAACCATATCGACCGGAACACCTACAATGGATTCAAGGCGCCGCAGGTAGTTCTGTGCTGCCGCAGGCAGCTGGCCAAGGCTGCGTGCACCCAGCGTCGATTCGGACCAGCCCGGAAATTCCTCATAGACCGGCTCGACGTCAGCATAACGGTCCACGAGCAGCGGCGGATGCGCATGCACCTGGCCATCCAGCCGGTAACCCGTACACACCTTGACGGACGGCAAGCCATCCAGCACATCGAGCTTGGTCACACACAGACCCGTGATGCTGCTGTTGATCACGGCACGACGGACCGTTACCGCATCGAACCAGCCGCAACGCCGCGGCCTGCCGGTCGTCGAACCGAATTCCACGCCGATGCGCGCCAGCCGCTCGCCGGTTTCATCGAAGAGTTCCGTGGGAAACGGGCCACCGCCTACCCGGGTAGCGTAGGCCTTTACCACACCGAGCACATAGTCGAAATTGGCCGGACCCAGACCCGAACCACTTGCAGCACAACCTGCCGCAGTATTCGAGGATGTTACGTAGGGATAAGTGCCATGATCGATATCGAGCAGCGCGCCCTGCGCACCTTCAAACATGAGGCGGGCGCCACTGCGGCGCAGTTCGTCAAGATAGGCGACGGTATCGAACACCAGCGGCTTCACCCGTTCAGCCATCGCCAGCCATTGTGCCAGCGTCACCTCCACGCTTACCGGTTCAGCGTGGTAGTAGTTCTTCAACATGAAGTTGTGCAACTCCATGACTTCGGCGAGTTGCTCGGAAAAGCGCCGCTCATCGAACAGATCAGCCATGCGCAGTGAACGACGCCCCGCCTTGTCCTCATAGGTGGGGCCGATTCCGCGTCCTGTAGTACCGATCGCACGCAGCCCACGGGCCTGCTCACGGGCCTGGTCGAGCGCAATATGGCTGGGCAGTATCAGCGGGCAGGCAGGACTGATCTTCAGGCGGTCCGCGACCGAGATACCGCGCGTTTCAAGCGCATCGATCTCTTTCAGCAATGACGGCAGATGGACCACAACTCCATTGCCGATGACGCAGGTCACTCCGGGGCGGAGTATCCCTGACGGAATCAGATGCAGAACGGTCTTCTCGCCACCGATGATCAGGGTATGACCGGCGTTGTGGCCGCCCTGAAACCGCACGACGGCCTGCGCCTGCCCGGTCAACAGATCGACAATCTTTCCCTTGCCCTCGTCACCCCACTGGGTGCCGATGACGATGACACACTTGCCCACCGCGATTGCCCCGGTTAACGCCCGCCGTCGGCCTTCTGCATATAACGGAAGAAATCGTCCTTGCTGTCGAGCAACAGCAGGTCGTTCTCCTTGCCCAGCGAGCGGCGATAGGCCTGGATACTGCGCGTAAAGGCAAAGAAGTCCGGGTCCTTGCGGTACGCATCCGCATAGATCGCCGCGGCTTCGGCATCACCGGCACCACGTACTTTCTCGGCGTCCCGGTAGGCTTCGGCCAGCGTTACCGTGCGCTGGCGATCTGCCTCTGCCCGGATCTGCTCGGCATTCTCGGCACCCTGTGCGCGCAGTTCTGATGCCGTGCGGGCACGCTCCTGCCGCATCCGGTCGAAAACAGAATCACTGACCTGCTCCGGGAACTCCGTGCGTTTGACGCGTACATCGATGACCTGGATACCAAGCTGCAGGGCGTTCTCGCGCGCCTTCGTCAGCATCTCGTCCAGCAGTTCGCGACGCTCTGCCGTCACCACCTGCGGGACCGTACGCTTGGCAAATTCGCCGCGGATACCATCCTTGACGATTTCCAGCATGCGCTGCGCCGCCAGCGATTCGTCGCCACCTGTTGCGCGGTAATACTCGCCAACGTCGACAATCCGCCACTTGATGAAGAAATCGACCAGCAGGTTCTTCTTCTCCTGGGTCAGGAACAGTTCCTGCGGATTGGTCAGGGTCAGGATCTGGTGCGGATACTTCAGCACATTGTTGATGAACGGCATCTTGAAATGCAGCCCGGGACCGATATCCGTCTCGATGATCTTGCCGAGCCGGAACTTGATCGCCAGTTCACGCTCATCGACCGTATAAACCGACAGGCTGGCTATGGCCAGAAGAGCCACGATAACCGCCGGCAAAAGCGTCCGTGTATTCATCAGCGCGTCCCCCGGGTGCGGAGATCTGTACGGTCACGCGACGTGCCCGCTGCGGGGGCTGCTGGCACCGTTGCCGGTGCAGAATCGCGTGGTGCCGGCGTCACCGTGTTGCTGCGCCGCTGCTCGAGGATCTTGTCGACAGGCAAATAGAGCAGGTTGTTGCCGCTGTCGGAATCCACAAGAATCTTGTTCGAAGCACCGTAAATCTCTTCCATCGCTTCAAGATAAAGCCGTCGACGTGTCACTTCCGGCGCCTTCTTGTATTCGGTGAGAAGCAGCTCAAAGCGTGCCGCTTCACCCTGCGCATCAGCAACCACCCGCGCCCGATAGCCCTCGGCGTCCTGCTGCCGTCGGACCGCTTCACCACGCGCCCGCGGAATGACATCGTTGGCATAGGCCTGCGCTTCAAAGGACAGACGTTCACGGTCCTCCCGTGCCTTGATGGCATCCTGCACGGCTGCCTCCACCTGACTCGGGAAATTGGCATCCTGCAGATTCACCTTGGTAACCAGCATGCCTGTCTGGTACTCGTCGAGTGTCTGCTGAACAAGCTTTTCCGTAAGGACAGCGATCTCGGTACGTCCTTCGAGGAGCACAAAATCCATCTTGTTCTTGCCGATAACCTCGCGGATTGCACTTTCGCTGATGTCCTGAAGCGTCGCCTCAGGATCGCGCACATTGAAGAGATACTTGACCGGATCAGCCTTGCGATACTGCACGACGAGATCAACGACCACGATATTCTCGTCTGCTGTCAGCATGCGGGTCTGCTGCTTGAAGGGCACGATCTCGTTGGTATTGACGCGCTCGACCCGTTCAACGGGCCAGGGCATGTGCCAGCGCAGGCCGGGCAGGGTCGTCTCGGAATACTTGCCGAAACGGGTCACTACCCCCCTTTCAGCATCATCGACCCGGTAAAAGCCCGTCGCCAACCAGACTGCAACAATCAGTCCGAGCAGTGCGAAAATTGCCGGTCCACCCGGCTGGCCACCCGACTGGCCGACGGATGAACCGCGGGAACCACGCCCGCCACGCAGCAGTGCAAGCAGCCGCTGCTGCCAGGCCTTGATGATCTTGTCCAGATCCGGCGGACCCTGGCCTTGCCCGCGGTCCCAGGGATTCTTGCCGTTGCCGGGTTCATTCCATGCCATTTGTCAGTTCCAGAGCAGTTGCGTCAATATCACTGTAACGCCTCGGGGCGGAAATCCGCAGGACCGGGGAGCACCCGCAGGTGCTCGCGCCGGCTCAGATCTTCATAGTCGCGACGGCCCATCCTGAGATCCAGCTCCCAGCCACCGGCATCACGCAGACGTTCGTTCACCACCGCGCCCATGGCATAGAAACTGGCTCGCAGACGCGCTTCCGCGGCATCCAGCTCGACCGTGCACTGCACGAACGCGACATGCAGATGTTCGGCAATGACCTCAAGCAGGGAGCTGACCCCATCGCCCGTTTGCGATGACAGCCAGACGCGGGCTGGCAACCCCGTCGCATCACGATCAACCCGGGGCTGCGCGCCGAGTATATCAGTCTTGTTGTAGACCTGGATGCGAGGCGTCTGGTCAGCACCGATCTCTTCCAGCACCTTGACGACATCCTGGATACGCTCCTGATGAGCCGGATCGGAACTGTCGATCACGTGCAGGATCAGGTGCGAATCCCTGGTCTCTTCCAGCGTCGAGCGAAAGGCAGCAACCAGTTCATGCGGCAGATCGCGAATGAAGCCGACGGTATCGGCGAGGATGATCATCGTCCCATCCGGCAAGCGGACCCGCCGCAGCGTCGGGTCAAGCGTGGCAAACAGCTGGTCAGCGACGAGGACACCGGCGCTGGTCAGCCTGTTGAACAGGGTCGACTTTCCGGCATTGGTATAGCCGACCAGCGAAACGGTCGGAATCTCGACCTTGCGGCGCATCTGGCCCGCGGTGCGGCGCTGACGGGCCACTCGCGCGAGTCGCCCGGTCAATGACCGGATGCGCTGTGAAATCAGGCGGCGGTCCGACTCGAGCTGCGTTTCGCCCGGACCACGCAGCCCGATGCCGCCCTTCTGGCGTTCAAGGTGGGTCCAGCCCCGCACCAGGCGCGTCGCCAGGTGTTCGAGCTGGGCGAGTTCCACCTGCAGCTTGCCTTCATGAGTACGCGCGCGCTGCGCAAAGATATCCAGAATCAGGCCGGTCCGGTCGACGACGCGCCGATCGAGCTCCCGCTCGAGATTGCGCTGCTGGGCGGGACTCAGCCAATGGTCGACCAGCACGATCTCGGCACAGGTCTCGTGAAGCAACTGGCGCAACTCGTCCAGCTTGCCGCTACCGATCAGATAACGTGGATTGACCTTTCGGAGTGAGGCGCTGAGTGCGCCCGCCACTTCGGCGCCGGCCGCAAGAGCGAGTGCCTCGAACTCCTGCTTTTCTTCCGGAGGTGGCGCCGAACCGATCTTGGCGTGCACCAGGACCGCGCGTTCTCCATGACTGGGCCGGTCAAACAAGATGTGGCACCTGCAGCGCAGCTATGGCGAAACACCTGCTGCAGCACGTCGGCCGAAGCAATCCCGGCTGGTGGCGATCAATAGACGAGTCCGGCGTAATCAGCCTTCTTCCTCTTCATCCTGGTCCGGCAGCCTGACTGCACGGGACGGCACCACTGTAGAGATCGCATGCTTGTAAACCATCTGGCTGACGCTGTTTTTCAGCAGCACGACAAACTGGTCGAAAGACTCGACAGTCCCCTGCAGCTTGATCCCGTTAACCAGATAAATCGAAACAGGAACCTTCTCCTTGCGGAGTACATTCAGGAACGGATCCTGCAGCACCTGACCTTTGGTCATCTTGGACTCCTGTTTGTTCTTGTTCGTTGCGTCCGGTGGCGCTTCTGAACGACGTGGAACACGCCGCATGTGCACTCCCCCCTCGGCCGGCATTCTAGCCGCTCGATGCCGATAATGCATCCCGGACACCGTGTGTGCGCAGCGCGGCCGCGGCTTCAGCGACCAGATCAGCCTCCATGGAAATGCGCAGTTCACAGACCTCGTGACGCAGCCAGGTGAGCTGCCGTTTGGCCAGCTGCCGGGTCGCCGCAAGCGCACGACGCTCTGCCTCTGCCCGGTCATAATCACCGGCCAGCATTCCCCAAAGCTGGCGATAGCCAACCGCCCGCATTGCCGGGCGATCCGCTCGCATTTCAGACAACTGCATCAGCCCCTCCACTTCTGCGACAAAGCCTCGTCCCAGCATCTCGCGGAATCTCGCCTCTATTCGTGCATGCAGCAACCGCCTGTCCTGCGGGATAACGGCGATACGCAGGAAGCGCAGATCGCTGGTGGGTGACGCGCGTCCCTGCTGGGCCGAGAGTGGTACACCGGTCAATTGATGGACTTCGA
Organism: Chromatiales bacterium; assembly: GCA_024234935.1. Classification (NCBI taxonomy): domain Bacteria; kingdom Pseudomonadati; phylum Pseudomonadota; class Gammaproteobacteria; order Chromatiales; species Chromatiales bacterium. The sequence goes on along the minus strand of JACKNI010000001.1, from coordinate 227,755 downwards.
GTGCGCGCTGAATGCGTTGCCGGTCGGCCGGCTGCAAGCGCTGCGCGGTCAGCGGATCCACCAGGGCCAGTTCGGCGTGCAACGCAGGCCAACCGATGGCCGCAGCGCGCAGGTCGATCGCGGCACGAACCTCACCGTCGGCCTGCGGCAACTCCGACAGGCCCTGCCAGAGACTGCGGAAGTACAGCATTGTCCCGCCGACCAGCAGCGGCACGCGTCCGGCAGCCACGATCCCTTCAATTGCCGCCCGGGCATCGCGCAGGAATTCACCGGCGGAATAGCTCTCCCAGGGCTCACGAATATCGATCAGCTGGTGCGGCACTTCCGCCAACACCTCCGGCCCGGGCTTTCCGGTGCCGATGTCCATTCGACGGTACACCAGCGCCGAATCAACGCTGACGATACTGACAGGGAATCGTCTGGCCAGTTCGACGGCGAGCGCTGTCTTGCCGGCCGCAGTCGGTCCCATCAGGCAGATCACAAGAGGCGGACTGATCATCGAACCGGACCCGGCCGTCACCGACCGCGCGCGAACAGCTGATCCAGCTCGGACATCGACAGCGCGACAAGGGTTGGCCGGCCATGATTGCACTGATCGCTGCGCTCGGTGCGCTCCATGTCGCGCAACAGGCTGTTCATCTCTTCGATCGTCAGACGGCGATTGGCGCGTATCGCCGCATGGCAGGCCGAACCAGCCAGGACCCGGTCGAGGACATTGAGCAGATCATCCAGCACCAGGTCTCCGCTGAGACCGGGCAGCAGTTCGCGAACCAGCATCCCGGGATCCACGCCGGTCAACAGCGCGGGAATGCCGCGCACAGCAACCCGGTCCGGCGCGACGCGGCTGAGCAGGAATCCGCAGCGCTCCAGCAGCTCGCCGTGTTGCTCGACCTGCCCGGCTTCGCGTTCGCTGACCGCGAGTACTGGCGGCACGAGCAGTGTCTGGACCTGAACCGATGACTGGCGAACCGTCGCTTTCAGCCGCTCGTAACTGATCCGCTCGTGTGCTGCATGGGCGTCCACGATCACCAGGCCGTTGGCATTCTGCGCAAGGATGTACACGCCGTGCAGCTGCGCCAGCGCATAACCAAGCGGTGCTGAGTGATCCTCCGCAGCAGCCGGTGCCGCGAGCCTGGAGTAGCTCGCCAGTTGCTCGCGGACACGGCCAGGCGACACGGGCATGGCGAAGGCCAGCGGACTTTGTCTTGCCACCACGGAAGATGCCGCATGCGCACCGAAGTCGTGTGGACCGACACCCGCGGCCGCAGGCTCGGCAATCGCCGCCTCTACCGTCCGCCGCACGAAATCACGCACGGGTCCCGGGTCCCGGAAGCGAACCTCCTGCTTGGCCGGGTGTGCATTGACATCAACCCAGGCCGGATCCATGTCCAGATAGAGCACAAATGCGGGCCACCGGTCGCGATACAGGACATCGCGATAACCGGCGCGCACCGCGCCAGCCAGCAACTTGTCGCGAATCGCACGCCCGTTGAGAATCATGTACTGCAGATCGGGCTGACTGCGCGCATGGACCGGTCGCACCAGCCAGCCACGCAGCAGCATCCCGCCCGATTCGCGCTGGACATAGATCGCGTTGTCGGTGAACTCGCGACCACAAACCCGACTGACACGGTCGACCAGCTCGGCCGGCGTGACAGCGGCCGGCAGATCGAGAATCTGGCGATGATTGTGCGTGATCCGCAAGGCAAGCGAACTGCGCGACAGGGCGATTCTTTCGATCACCTCACGCACCCGGCCGAACTCCGTACGCTCACTGCGCAGGAAACGCCGGCGCGCCGGCGTATTGAAGAAAAGGTCGCGTACTTCGACCGTGGTTCCGGGCGGATGCGCAGCAGGACTCACGCCATCGCAGTCAGCGCCGTCGAGCATGAAACCCGAGTCCGCGGAGCGCTCCCGGGATGTAATCCGCAGCCTCGATACCGAGGCGATACTGGGCAGCGCTTCGCCGCGAAATCCCAGGGTCGCCACGTGCTCGAGTTCTTCGAGTGAACTGATCTTGCTGGTCGCATGCCGGGCAAGTGCCAGTGCCAGCTCATCGCGCGGGATACCGGTGCCGTCATCGCGCACCCGGCAGAGCTTGACTCCCGCCTCTTCCAGCTCCACCTCGATTCGCGAAGCACCCGCATCGAGACTGTTCTCGAGCAACTCCTTGACGACAGAAGCGGGCCGTTCGACGACCTCACCAGCTGCAATCTGATTGACCAGGTGAGCAGGCAGTTCGCGAATCGGCATGCCGGGATTGTTTCAAATACCGCGAGTATTGCAAACCGCGGCGAGCAGCCGGACCGGAAACGGCGGGCTGGAGGGCTTCAGGTACGTTCGGCCGGAATCCGCAGCGTCTGCCCGAGACGCACGGTATCAGAGCGAAGTCCGTTGACTGACCGGATCCGCTGCATGCTGATGTTGTAGCGGTCCGCGATTCCGGAAAGAGTATCGCCGCGCCGGATCACATGCCGGATATCGCGGGGTGCTTTTTCGGACGGTGCAGTGGCCGCCATCACACCGGCCGTCGGGTTCGCATCGAAGTACCGACGGACGCCGCCCAGCACGGCGCGAGCGAGCTTTTCCTGATGCTTTGCGGAACCCAGATCGCGCTCGTCGTCGGGGTTGGAGATATAGGCAGTTTCGATCAGCACGGAGGGCACATCAGGGGATTTCAGCACCATGAACGGCGCATGCTGCACGGTGTTCCGGTGCAGGTGCCCGAGCCCGGCCATCTCGCCAAGAATGGCCCCGCCGATGCTGATACTCGAACTGATGGACGCGTTCTGCGACAGGTCCATGAGTACCGAAGCCAGAACCGGATCCTTGTCACCGAGCTCGACACCACCGATCAGCGCCGCATTCTCGCGCGCCGCCAGACGGCGTGAAGCTTCATCGCTGGCCGCCTTCTCCGACAGCACATAAACCGTAGACCCACGTGCGCTCCGGTTCATGGCCGCATCGGCATGAATGGAAATGAACAGGTCGGCACTCGCTGACCGCGCCCGCTCCATACGTTCGCGCAAGCCCAGGAAGCGATCATCGTCACGCGTCAGCACGGCCCGCATATTGGGTTCGTTGTTGATCAGGCGCACCAGTCGCTTGCTGATGGCCAGCGTAACGTCCTTCTCCCGCAAGCCGCGTGCACCATGCGCGCCCGGATCATGGCCGCCATGGCCGGCATCGACGACCACGACGATATCGCGTGCGGGCCGGATCGGCTTCTCAGCGACAGGCGCCGCTTTCGCGGCCACCTCCGGTTGTGGCCTCAAACCGGGTTCAGGCTCCGGCGCCGATACGGTGACTGGCGATGGTGATGACTCGGGCGAAGCGGCACTTTGTGAACTCGCCGGCGCTTGCAGATCGATCGTCAGTCGCGAAATCGAACCTTCACTGGCGGTGGTGCTTGTCGGGCGCATGGCGCCCGTGAGGTCAAAAACGATGCGCAGATCGCCGTCACGATGCGCGGCACGGACATTACGCACAGAACCCGTGGCCCCCGGCAGCGGCAAGGCGCTGCGGCCGAGGGCTGCCGCCGAAATGTCCAGCACGACCCGGTCGGGCCTGGTCAGCGTAAACATCTTGAAATCGGCAGATCGCGACAGGCGCAGTTCGATACGGGTGGCATCGCCCTGCTCGGCAAGCCGGACCGCCTGGACCTGCGCGCGCTCCGCGGCGTTCACGGCTGAAACGCGAATCAGCAATATCGCAATGATGCAAACAAGGCAGTTAAGCCCGCTGCGTTTCACGCCCCGCCTCCCGGATGCCCGACCACGCGGTCGATTATACGTAATCAGTCCCGTATGGGGAACGATATTCCTTTTTTAAATATAGGGATAGCCGCGGTATATCAATGGAACAATGAAGATACCGGCTGAACTGCTTATATCTGCTGGGGGCAGGGATCGAAGCTGGGCAGCGCCAGCAGGCCGGTGCCCTGCGCTGTGAGCGCCTGAAGAACAACCTGGCGACCCATGTCCACGATGGAAAAGCCGAGCCTGAGATCGGGCGGTGGCAGCCGTCCCTGCCCCCGCTCCGGCCATTCGACCAGCAACAGGCAACCGGCGGCAAACTGGTCGGCAATACCCAAGTAATCGAGTTCCGCTGGATCCCTGAGTCGGTACAGATCGGCATGCAGAAGCTGAAAACCGCCTGCGGTATAGGGCTCCACCAGCGTGTAGGTGGGACTGGGCACGCGCCCCCGGTAGCCCAGTCCGGCCAGCAGGGCACGCGCAAACGCGGTCTTGCCGGCACCGAGTTCACCTTGCAGGTAGACACAGAATTGCGCCGGCTGGATGGCGATCAGCGCCTGCGCAAACGCATGACCGAGGCGCGCTGTCGCGTCCGGATCAGCCAGCTTCAGTGTGCGGGATTCAGCCACGTCCGGAACTGGGCAAACAGGTCGCTGGCCAGCAACCCACGCTCGCCGGTCAGCGCCGCAGCATCCCCGGCAGCCGCATGAACAAAAGCCGCGCCCGCAGCCGTAGGCACATCCACGGCGCCGGTCTGCGCAGCCAGACCGGCGACCAGACCGGTCAACACATCACCCATACCCGCCGTAGCCATGCCCGGATTGCCGCGGTCGATCAGCACGGGGACGCTGTCCTCACAACCGATCAAGGTACCGCGGCCCTTGAGTACCACGGTCCCGCCGTATTGCCGGCATAACTGCTTCAGCACGCCAAACCGGTCGCCCTGCACCCGCACACTGCTGGTACCGAGCAGGCGGCCCGCTTCGCCCGGATGCGGCGTAAGGATCCAGTTGTCCCGGCGCAGCTTGCGATCCGCGAGCAGGTTGAGTGCGTCGGCATCCAGTACCAGCGGCAGACCGCTGCCTGCCACCATATCGAAAAGTTCCTGCGCCCAGGGATCGCGACCGAGGCCCGGTCCGCAAGCCACGATCGTGGCGCGCTCCAGCAGCGGCGCAAGATCCCGGGCCGAACCCACACCGGAGCACATGAGTTCCGGCCGGGTCAATGGCAGCCAAAGCGCGTGTTCTGGCCGCGTGGCCACCGTTACCAGCCCTGCCCCGGCGCGCAAGGCAGCTTCGCCCGCAAGACGCACGGCACCGCTCATGCCGCGATTACCGCCGACGATCAGCAGATGCCCGAAACTGCCCTTGTGCGCATTGGCCGGGCGCGGCGGCAACAAGTGCAACAGATCGTCCCTGCCATAGAGATTGAAAAGCGGTGCTGTTTCCAGTTGCTGCACGGCACTGACCGGGATATCCAGCCCGGCAAACTCGATCTCGCCGCAATACTCAGGCCCCGAGCCCAGATACAGACCCGCCTTGAGCCCGACAAAAGTAACGGTCAGATCGGCCCACATTGCCGCACCGAGGACGGCGCCACTGAGACTGTCGAGCCCGCTTGGCACATCGAGCGCCAGCACCGGTCGTGCCTCGGCATTCACGGCTTCGATAGCCGCCAGGTACTCGCCGGCAACCGGCCGTTGCAGACCGGTGCCGAGCAGCGCGTCGACGACCAGCTCGGAGCTGTCGATGAGAGCTGCCGAAAATGGCTGCGTCATACCGCCCGCATCCCTGTAGTCGCGCCAGGCCGTGGCGGCATCACCCTGCAGGCAAGCCGGATCAGACAGTGCAGCCACGGTGACATCCAGACCCGCGGCCTGTGCCAGCCGCGCGACAACATAGCCATCGCCCGCATTGTTGCCGGCACCGCAGAGCACCAGCCAGCGACGGGCCTCCGGCCAGCGCTGACAGGCAATGCCAAACGCCGCCTCGCCGGCGCGGGTCATCAGTTCATAGCCTGGAATCCCGCAGTACCCGACCGCCATGCGATCGATTTCACGGACCTGTGCCGGTGTCCACACGCTGCGTGCCATATCAGTCATGGCGATGATTATACTGATGCCCCGGGATGCACCGGGCCTTCCTGCGGATACCGTGTCAGAGCTTCTACCCGACTCTCCCGAACTTGCCCTGCACATCAAGCGCTGGGGCCTCGCGCTCGGTTTTCAGCAGATAGGTATCACCCATATCGACCTCAGCACGGCAGAAGCCCGGCTCGGCGCATGGCTGGATGCCGGCCTCCACGGCGAACTCACCTACATGGCCCGACATGGCAGCAAGCGCAGCCGGCCGGCTGAACTGTGGCCAGGCACCTGCCGGGTAATTTCAGCGCGCATGGACTACCTCAACGCCGATGTGAGCGCGGCCGCCCGCAGCCTTGCCGATCCGGAGCGCGGCTATATCGCGCGCTACGCATTGGGACGCGACTATCACAAGACGCTGCGCCAGCGACTGCAAAAGCTCGCGAACCGCATCACCGAGGAAGTGCAGCCGCACAGCTACCGTGTATTCACCGACAGTGCACCGGTGATGGAAAAGCCACTCGCCGAAGCCGCCGGCCTTGGCTGGATCGGCAAACACACCAACCTGATCAACCGCAACGCCGGCTCGTGTTTCCTGCTCGGTGAAATCTATACGGATCTGCCGCTCGCCACCGACAGGCCCGCCAGCAATCACTGCGGCAGCTGTCAGGCTTGCCTCGATATCTGTCCGACGCAGGCGATCATTGCGCCCTATCAGCTGGATGCCCGCCGCTGCATCAGCTACTTCACGATCGAAACGCGTGGTCCGATTCCGGTTGAGTTGCGAGCTGCGATGGGCAACCGGATCTTCGGCTGCGATGACTGCCAGCTGGTCTGTCCGTGGAACAAGTTTGCCCGGCCGGGCACGGAAAGCGACTTCGCGGTCCGGCACGGACTGGACAAGGCCGGATTGATTGAGCTGTTCAGCTGGACCGAAGCCGAATGGAGCAGTCGCACCGAAGGCAGCGCGCTGCGAAGAACCGGTTACCCTGGCTGGTTGCGGAATATTGCTGTCGCGCTCGGCAATGCGCCGAGCTCCGCAGAGGTTCTGGCCGCGCTGCAAGCCCGGCGCGATCACCCGCTCGAACTGGTGCGCGAGCATGTGGCCTGGGCGCTCGCTCAGCACGAGGCGCGAGCCGCGGCGACGGAGAACTGATCAGAGATCGACCAGCTGGTTGTCGATCAGACGCGCACGCCCGAGATGTGCCGCAACCAGCACCACGAGGTGGCGGTCCATGGCCTGCGCAGTGCCGAGATCATCGGCATTGCGAACCGCAAAATAGTCCGGTCGGAATCCCGCCGCCACGAGCGAGGCCATACCGTGTGCCTCCAGCGCCGCATAGTCGCGCGCACCCGCCCGCAAACGATCACCGCACTCGCTGACCGCACGGTAGAGGTTTGGCGCAATGCCGCGTTCTGCATCACTGAGATACTGGTTGCGGGAACTGAGCGCCAGGCCATCCGCCTCACGCAGGGTCGGCCCGGCGATGATCTGTACCGGGAAGTGCAGATCGGCCTGCATGCGGCGAATGATGGTGAGCTGCTGGTAATCCTTCTGGCCGAATACGGCAAAGTCGGGCTGCACGATATTGAACAGACGACTGACCACGGATGTCACACCATCGAAATGACCGGGACGAAACCTGCCGCACAGGATGTCCGCCAGCCCCGGCACCGATACGACAGTCGCCGAACTCTCACCCCGCGGATACACCGCCTCCACGGCCGGCGCAAACAGCAGATCGGCACCGGCGCGCATGAGGCGACGGCGATCGTGATCGAGCGTGCGCGGATAGGACTGGTAATCCTCCCCCGGGCCAAACTGGGTAGGGTTGACAAAAACACTGACGACGATCCGGTCAGCCTGCCTGCGCGCCAGATCCACAAGACTGATGTGTCCTTCATGAAGGTTGCCGAGGGTGGGAACAATCGCAACCGTCTCGCCAGCGTGCTTCCAGGCACGCAGCATCTCGCGCAGTGGCGGAATCGTGCGAACGGTTTTCAAAGGATCAGATTCCGCTGGGGAAGATTCAGGAAAAGCAGTGCTCGGGCGCCGGGTAGCTCCGGTCCTTGATGGCCAGCACGTAGGCCTGCAGGGCTTCCAGCGGCGAGGCGCTGCCGGTCATGAAATTCCGAACAAAGCGCGGCAGGCGACCCTGCGTGATGCCCAGCATGTCGTAGAGCACCAGGATCTGCCCGTCGACATCCGGACCGGCACCGATACCGATCACCGGCACCGACACCGCATGGCGCACCGCCTGGCCGAGTTCATTGGGCACACACTCGAGCAACAGGATGTCTGCACCGGCCTGCTCGAGGGCAACGGCATCCTCGAGCATCTGCTCGGCCTGTGCCTGCTCCCGACCCTGGACCTTGAAGCCACCGATCTTGTGTACCGACTGCGGACGCAGCCCGAGATGCGCACAGACCGGAATATCGTGCTGGGCGAGGTGCTCGACGATACCCACCTGACTGGCGCCACCCTCGAGCTTCACCATCATCGCTGCGCCCTCCTGCATGAGCCGTACGGCGTTTTCGAGCGCCTGCACCGGCGTCGTGTAGCTCATGAACGGCATGTCCGCCATCAGGAACGCACGGCTCAAACCACGCCGTACCGCACGCGAGTGATAGATGATGTCCTGCACGGTCACCGGAACCGTCGTGTCATGTCCCTGGATCACCATGCCCAGCGAATCACCTACCAGCACGATATCCGTACCAGCGTGATCAACCAGATACGCGAAGCTGGCATCGTAGGCAGTCAGGCAGGCGATCGGCTCGCCCCGTTCCTTCATCGCCCGCAATGATGAAACATTGACCGGCGCTTCTGCCATGTCGCGCTGCTGTAACTGCTTGTACATCTGTACTCCAGGAAGCGCACTCAGGCGAGCGCTGAAACTACCGGATTGAAGAAATGCCGGCCACTGCGGATGCGTTCGATCTGCGCCAGCAGCATTTCGAAGTGTTCGTCATTATGTACCGGGTCGATGACAGCTGCATTCACTATCAACAGTGGTGCCGCCGCGTAATCGTGGAAGAAGCGTGCGTAGCCCTCGGCAAGGCGCTCCAGGTAGCGGCGGCCGATGCGCCGCTCCGCATCGATACCGCGACGCGATATTCTGAACAGCAAGGTATCCACCGGCGCCTGCAGATAGACCACGAGATCCGGCACGGGTGGCGAAAAGGCCAGGGACTCGGCCACCTTGTCGTACAGGGACAGCTCGTTCTGTCCGAGGTTGATCTCGGCAAACAGGCGATCCTTGTCCATCAGATAATCTGAAATCCTGGTGTCGGAAAAGATATCCGCCTGCCGCAACTGTTCGATCTGCTGCACGCGCTGGAAGAGAAAAAACAGCTGGGTCGGCAACGCCACCCGGTCCGGCTCCCGATAGAAACGTTCCAGAAAGGGATTGGTTTCAGGTTCTTCGAGCAACAACTCGGCGCTCATGGCTGCGGCCAGGCGTCGCGCGAGGCTCGTCTTGCCGACGCCGATGGGACCTTCAATCGCTATATAACGGGTTTTGGCCATGCCGGCGAAATATTGTTGTTATGGTTGATCAAGGGCACGCAACAGCAGTGTCAGTCAGACTACCCGACCAGCTCCACTGCTGAGCGGTCGGTGGCAGCCGCCAGTTCAGCCAGCGCTCCCAGACCCGGTATGCGCAAGCCTGGCGCGACTTCCACGAGTGGCAACAATACAAAATTTCGCGCCGCAATGCCCGGATGAGGAATTTCAAGTTGCGCGGACTTCAGCTTCAGGTCGCCGTAGACCAGCAAGTCCAGGTCGAGTGTACGCGCGGCCCAGCGCCTCGCCTTCATCCTGTCACGCCCATGCGCACCTTCGATCGCATGCAGGGCATCAAGCAGTGCCTGTGGCTCAAGGCGGGTCAGAATCGCAGCCACCGCGTTCAGATAATCGGGCTGTGACAGCCCTCCAAGCGGCGGACTGCGGTACAGGCGGGAACGGGCCACAAGACGACTTGAGGGCAATTCCGCCAATTCGGCAAAGGCCCGCTCCAGTTGGGCCTGCGGATCACCGAGATTGCTCCCGAGTCCTATATAGGCAGGCAGCCAGGTTTCTGCCGGCACTGCAGGTCCCATCAGGAGGCAGATGGAGCCGGTCGCCGCCGGCGACGGCTGCGTGGTCCCTGCCGCTGGACCTGCCCGCCGAATTCCTTTTGCTGCTCTTCGGGCGACATCGCCTGGATCTTCGTCCACCATTCCACCAGCTCTGGCGTGACTTCACCGAGCTCAAGGCGCAGCACCAGCAGGTCGTAGGCGGCGCGGAAACGCCGGTGCTGAAGCAACACTCCGGTACGCCGCCCCTGTCGTCGCATGAAGCGCGGCTGCAGCTGCAACATTTCGCGCATCGGCACCGAAAAACGCCTGGGCAGACTGACGCGCGTGATCTGCTCGTTGGTCACTTCGATACCGGCTTCGATCAAGGCCTGGTTCTCCGACATCTCGCCGGACTTGCACAGCTCGGCGGCCCGCTCCTGCACGGGACCCCAGAGAAACACGCCGAACAGGAACATCGGCGTTACCGGCAAGCCCTCGGCAATCCGTTGATCCGTGTTGGCCAGCGCCCGTTCAATGAAGCGCCGGCGTTTGCCGTCCGTGTCGGCCGCCAGCCAGCGCGCAGTGGCGGGAAAAAGATGCTCCAGCAATCCATGCCTGCACAGCCGCCGGTAGCTCTCCAGCGCGTGCCCGGTCGCAAAGACCTTGAGAAACTCGTCAAAGAGGCGCGCCGGTGGCATGTTGTCCAGCAGGGGTGCCAGCTGCGCGATTGGCGCGGCCGTATCCGGATGGATTTCGAGGTCCAGCTTGGCTGCCAGGCGCACCGCACGGATCATGCGTACCGGATCTTCACGATAGCGCGTCACCGGATCACCGATCAGCCGGATACGGCCCTCGGCGATATCCTGCATGCCGTTCACGTAATCCCAGATCGAGAAATCAGCGATGTTGTAGTAGAGCGCATTGACGGTGAAATCGCGCCGCCAGGCATCCTCTTCGATCGAACCGTAGGAATTGTCCTTGAGGATGCGGCCGGTCACATCGAGGATCTGCCGGTCTTCGCTCTCCTCGTCTTCGCTGCCGATACCGCGGAAGGTTGCGACCTCGATGATCTCGTCGCGAAAGCGCACATGTACCAGGCGGAAACGACGGCCGATGATGCGGCTGTTGCCGAAGACCGCATGAACCTGCTCAGGGCTGGCATCGGTCGCGATGTCGAAGTCCTTGGGCTGCCGGTTCAGCAGCAGGTCACGTACCCCGCCCCCGACGATGAAGGCCTGAAACCCGGCCTCCTTGAGGCGATACAGAACTTTCAGGGCGGCCCGCGAGATGTTGGCCCGCGAAATATTGTGTTCCGGTCGCGGAATGATGCGCGGAGCATCCACGGGGAGACTGGCCTGATTCAAAAAAACTCCGACTTGAGACTGCGGGCGGGCTGCCTATAATAGCAGCCCCGCTTCGGCCGCGTAGCCGACAAAGCTCCCTTCGTCTAGCGGTTAGGACGCGGCCCTCTCAAGGCTGAAACACGAGTTCGATTCTCGTAGGGAGCGCCAATTCCCAGGGCCGGTACCTCCACGCGGTGTCAGTGGCAATTCCCAGATCAGATCATGGCAACCAGCCCCGGACAGCCGGCGTCTGGCGCCGTCTTGCCGCAAGCTTCTATGACCTGCTGCTGCTCGTGGCGGTGTGGATGCTCGTCACCCTGATCATCATCGCGCTTCGTGGTGGCGAGGCCATCAGCCCCGGCGCCCTGCCCTTTCAGTTGCTGCTGTTCGTCATCGGCGCCGCTTTTTACATCAGCTCATGGCTGCGCGGCGGGCAGACGCTGGGCATGCGGGCGTGGCGGATCCGGCTGGAAAAGGGGTCGGGTGCAGCCATCGACCTGCGCACCGGCCTGCTGCGCTTTGCGAGCGGCCTGCTGACGATTGCTTCCTGCGGGGTGGGACTGGCGTGGCTGTGGATCGATCGCGATGGGCTGACCTGGCACGACCGCCTGGCCGGAACGCGGGTGGTGGTGCTGCCGGCCAAACTGGATTGAATCAGCCCCGCCTTACCTCGTTCGCCTGAGCATCAACAAGGTCACCACGGCGAGCAGCACCGTTGGCAGCCATGCGATCAGCACCGGATTCAGCTCCCAGACCGCACCGCCATCCGCCAGGGTTCGACTGGTCAGGAACCAGGCAAGACCGATGCCGATACCGACCACCATGCGCGCACCGGTACCCGTACTGCGCAAGGAGCCCAGCACAAAGGGCACGGCAAGCACGCACATGAAGGGCACCGCGACCATCGACGCAAACCGACTCCAGAAAGCAACCTCATAGTCGCGCGTCGCCAGACCATTGCGTTTCAGGTAGCGGATATAACGCCACAGGGCCTTGCCAGTCATCGAAGTAGTGCGCACTACCGTCAGGCCCAGAAGGTCGGGGTTCAGACCACTGATGGCAAGCGACTGACCTGCGCTCGTGGTCTCGACTGCTGTGGGCGTAAAGACGCTCTCCACATAATTGTCGAGCAGCCATTGCCCGCCCGGTGCCTGTCGCAGTACTTCGGCGCGGCCGGCCGCGGCCAGTGCGCCGGCGGAGGCAAGCCGGAATACATAAACACCGCCTGCCGGCTGCTCGTCTGTGGGCGGCTGTACGTTGAGAAGCATATTGCCATCCCGGATCCAGGTGCTCTCACCGGTACCCGCGCCGGTCTGGCCGAACTTGACCATGGCGCGGTACTGGCGGGCGTAACGCTCAAGGGGCGGGGCCACGAACTCACCGAGCAATCCGCCGATCACGGCGAATACCAGGCCCGTGACCAGCACAGCCCTGGCAATCTCGCCGGGCGACAGGCCGGCAGCGCGGAGCACGATGAGTTCAGAGCGGCTGGCCAGCATGCCCAGGCCAAGCAGCGCACCCAGCAGGACAGCGATCGGCAGCAGCTGAACAAGCACCGTCGGCAGCTTCATGAGTACCCAGGCGATGGCGCTCACCATGCCATAGCCGCCGACACCGATATCGTCGAGCTGACCGACCATCTCGATAAAGCTGCCCAGGCCGCCCAGAACCGCGAGCACCATGGCGGTCGTGCCGAGAATGGTCGTAAACAGGTACCGGCCGACGATGTTCAAGCCTGCTCTCCGGCCGGGAACCAGCGCCGCTGCCACTTGCGGAACTTCCCGCCCTGCGCGAGCAGCATCAGCACCGCAGCGCCGAGAAACAGGCCATGCACCCACCACAGGCCGCTGAAGTCAGGCAACTTGTCCCGCTCCAGCCAGGCTTGCCCGGCGGCAAGCAGATTGGCATAGCTGACGTAGACCAGAATGGCTGCGGCCAGGCCACTGAAACGACCCCGTCGGGGTTCGGTTTTCGCCAGCGGTACTGCAATCACGGTGAGCACCAGCAGGGTCAGCGCCGGCGCAAGCCGCCAGTGCAGCTCCGCCCGGTCGACCGGATCGCCGGAATCCAGCAATGCAGAAGTCGTCCGCTCACTGGCCTTGAGTACGGAGCGTCGTGCCGCGGGGATGACAAACGGGATACCGTGCTCGGCAAATTCCACAATCCGGAATCTGGCCTCGCCGGGCCGGCCTTCATAACGGCGTCCGCGCGCAAAGATCACTTCACGATAATTGCCGTCATCGGCCACGACCTGCCAGGCCTCGTCGGCCAGAATGACTTCCACCTTGTCGCCAACCCGGCGCTGCACGAAGACCTGGTGCAGATGCTGATCGCCGGTCAGCGACTCCGCATACATCACGGCACCGCTGTCGCCGAAGCTGATGAAGCGCCCCGGTTCCAGGAGTCCGAGGCCGGTGTCTCGCCTGGCGATTTCGGCCAGCGCCTGCACCTCACGCACCGCGGCCGGCGATGCCACCAGGGACAACCACGCGACACAGCCCGCCAGCAGCAAGCCGAGCATCAGCAGAGGCCGGTAGAGCTGCACGGGGCCGATGCCACAGGCCATCATCGCGGACATCTCGCTGTCGTGATACAGCCGCGCAAGCGACAGCATGATGGCCAGAAAGAAACTCAGCGGCAAAAGGATGGTGAGGTACTGGACGATCGTCAGCCCCATGACCCGGGCGATCGCATCCCGCGGTATCTCGCTCGCGGCCGCCTCGCCGAGTACCGCGGCGAACTGATTGGTGACGAGGATCAGCATCAGCACCACGGTCACCGCGAGCCAGGTCAGTACGACCTCGCGCAGCAGATAACGATTCAACAGGCTGGGCCTGGCCCGGTGTGTTTTAGCCACGCTCATATCGATTCAAGTACACTACGGCGCAATCCGGACGGTGCAAAACCCTGCGATCAAACTACCTTGTGGTAGCGGCTGCCGGGAGTCAAGCACACCCGTTGTCGTCAGTCAGCCCGCAGCTGGCAGCGATGACACCCCGGAGTACCGCCGGCATTCGCCGGTACACAGAGGGCAGCATGAAGTTCACAGTCAGTACACCTGGCGCCACCCGGCAACGCACCGCCTGCGCCATCGTGGCCATTTATTCCGACGGCGTTCTCTCGGGCACGGCAAAGGCGCTCGACAAGGCCAGTGGCGGCATGATCACCGGCGTAGTCAATAATCGCGACATACGCGGCCAGGCGGGCGAGACGCTGCTCCTGACTCACACCGGGAAGCTGCCCTGCAAGCGCATCCTGCTGGTCGGACTCGGCACAGCCGGCAAGCTCGACCAGCGCGCCTTTCGCAAGGCCGCACGGGCTGCGTTTTCAGCGCTGGGCAAGGGTGGATACGCCGATGCCATCAGCTACCTTGGCCTTGAAACGGTCAGTGATGCTGACGCCTATCGAAAGGCCCGTATCGCGGTGGAGCTATGGCACGAAACGGCTTACCGCTTCACGACGATGAAGTCGAAACCGCCGCGCGACACCAGCCGGCTGAAATCGATGGGGCTGGCCTGCGAGACGGGCGACAAGAGCAAGGCCCGCCTCGCCCTGAAGCACGCCACGGCGATTGCCGGCGGCGTCGCCCTCGCCCGCGATCTTGGCAACCTGCCGCCCAATATCTGCACACCGGACTACCTCGTGAAGCGCGCGCAGGCCATCGCGAAGTCGAGCAGGAAACTGCGTCTAACCGCGCTGCGCGCGGCTGATCTGCGCAAGCTCCGCATGGGTGCGCTGCTGGCTGTAACCCAGGGGTCTGAACTGCCGCCCCGCTTCATCGTGCTGCAATACCGGGGCACCACTGCAAAGACCAAACCGGTGGTACTGGTCGGCAAAGGCATAACCTTTGATTCCGGTGGCATCTCGATCAAGCCGGGCGCCGCGATGGATGAGATGAAGTACGACATGTGCGGTGGCGCCAGCGTACTGGGTGTCATGCAGGCCGCAGCCGAACTGGAGCTGCCGCTCAATCTCGTCGGCATCGTTCCGGCCTGCGAAAACATGCCGAGCGGCACGGCGACACGGCCGGGCGACATCGTGCGTACGATGTCCGGCCAGACGGTCGAGATCCTCAATACCGATGCCGAAGGCAGGCTGATTCTCTGCGATGCGCTGACCTATGCCCAGCGTTTCAAACCGGCGGTGCTGATCGATATCGCCACCCTGACCGGCGCCTGCCTGATCGCACTGGGACGCGTGCGTTCGGGACTGCTGTCGAACTCCGATGAACTGGCCGACGCGCTGCTCGGTGCCGGACAGAATGCCGGTGACCGCGCCTGGCGTCTGCCGCTCGATGAGGAATATGGCGAACTCCTGAAGAGCCCGTTTGCCGACGTGGCGAACATCGGCGGCCGCGATGCCGGCACGATCACCGCAGCTGCCTTCCTGTCCCGCTTCGTCGGCAAGACCAGCTGGGCGCATCTGGATATCGCCGGAACGGCGTGGGTCCAGGGCAGCAACAAGGGCGGCACCGGCCGTCCTGTACCACTGCTCATGGAATATCTGCTGCAAAGTGTTTGAGCGGAGGAACGCACATCGTGACTGAGGCTGGCCTGAGGGTATCGTTCTATGTGCTGGCCGCGCAGGAACCTGTCGCGCGCCTCAACTATGCCTGCAGACTGACCGAGAAAGCCTACAAGCTGAGCCAGCGGATTCATCTGCACACTGCAGACCGGAGCGAAGCGGAAGCCATGGACCGGATGTTGTGGACCTTTCGCCAGGGCAGCTTTGTGCCGCATGAGCGACTTGATCCGGCACGGCCGCCGGCCGCGCCGGTCACGATTGGCAGTGGCACTGACGAACCGCCGGATGTGGACCTGCTGATCAACCTTGCCGCCGAGGTTCCCGCTTTTTACCAGCGCTCCGCGCGCATCGCCGAGATCATCGACGGCAATGCAGAATGCCGTGAGGCCGGTCGCAACAGGCACCGCTTCTACCGGCAGCACAGCCTCGAACCTGAAACCCACCAGATCGGCTGATCGTCATGGACAGAACCAGGATCCCCGTACTGACCGATATCGTCGCCAGACCACGACGCAGCGCTGCTGATGAACTGACGCGTCCTGCACTCAGCGAGAGTGAACTCGCCGAACTGCAGGTGAGAATTGCCACCGGCAGTTTCATGCTTGTCGAAAAGCTGCTGCACGGCGCATTCAAGGAAATGGAAGCCGTGCTGTTCGACGAAGTCGTCAGCCGGCTGCGCAACGAACTCCCGGAACTGATCGACCAGGTACTCCGCGAGCATTTCGACAACGAAACCCCGGAGTAGCTGCGTGGATTCCGAATCGCCCATGGACAAGGCCTACCAGCCGGCGGCCATCGAACAGAAGTGGTACACGCAGTGGGAAAGCGCCGGCTATTTCGCGCCCTCGGGCCGCGGCGCCCCCTACTGCATCATGATCCCGCCGCCCAATGTGACGGGCACACTGCACATGGGCCATGCCTTCCAGCACACGCTGCAGGATGCGCTGACCCGCTTTCACCGCATGCGTGGCGACAACGTGCTCTGGCAACCGGGTACCGATCACGCCGGCATCGCGACGCAGATGGTCGTCGAGCGTCAGCTCAATGCCGAAGGCAAGACCCGCCAGGATCTCGGCCGCGAGGAATTCCTCTCCCGCGTCTGGCAGTGGAAGCAGGAATCGGGCGGCACGATTTCGCGGCAGATGCGCCGCCTCGGCAATTCAGTGGACTGGTCCCGCGATCGCTTCACGATGGACGAGGGACTTTCGCAGGCGGTCACGGAAGTTTTCGTCAGGCTGCATGCCGAGGGGCTCATCTATCGCGGCAAGCGTCTCGTCAACTGGGATCCCGTGCTGCACACCGCGCTTTCAGACCTGGAAGTACAGTCTGAAGCGGGGCAAGGCTCGCTGTGGCACTTCCGTTATCCGCTTGCCGATGGCTCCGGACATGTCGTGGTCGCCACCACGCGTCCCGAGACCATGCTGGGCGACACCGCGGTGGCGGTCAATCCGGCCGATGCGCGCTACCGCGATCTGGTCGGCAGGCAGATCCGTCTGCCACTGACGAACCGCCTGATCCCGGTCATCGCCGATGACTACGTGGATCCCGGGTTCGGTTCCGGCTGCGTCAAGATCACCCCGGGACATGACTTCAACGATTACGAGGTCGGCAAGCGGCATTCCCTGCCGCTGATCAACATCTTCGACCGCGACGCGAAGATACTCAGCCGTGCCGATGCGCATGGCTCCGGCTATGACCCGGCGCAGGCCTTTGCCGAGATTCCCGCCGACCTGCGCGGCGTGGATCGTTTCGCCGCCCGCAAGCGCGTCGTGGAACTGCTGGAGGCGCAGGAACTGGTCGAGCGTATCGACGCCCATACCCTGCAGGTTCCGCGCGGCGACCGCAGCAATGCCGTGCTCGAACCCTGGCTCACCGATCAGTGGTACGTGAAGATCGCGCCGCTCGCCGAACCGGCCATCGCTGCCGTCGAACAGGGCCGGATCCGCTTTGTGCCGGAGAACTGGACGAAGACCTATTACCAGTGGATGCACAACATCCAGGACTGGTGCATCAGCCGGCAGCTCTGGTGGGGCCACCGCATACCCGCCTGGTATGACGAGCAGGGGCAGGTCTTTGTCGGCCACAGCGAAACAGAGGTACGCGAGAAACACCGGATCCCTGCCAGCGTCACGCTGCGCCAGGACGAGGATGTGCTCGACACCTGGTTTTCCTCGGCACTGTGGCCCTTCTCGACACTGGGCTGGCCGGAACAGACCACGGCACTGAAGACCTTCTATCCCGGCAGTGTGCTGGTCACTGGCTTCGACATCATCTTCTTCTGGGTCGCGCGCATGATCATGTTCGGCCTGAAGTTTGCCGGCGACGTGCCGTTCCGCGAGGTGTACATCACCGGCCTCATCCGCGACGAAAACGGCGACAAGATGTCGAAGTCCAAGGGCAACATCATCGATCCGCTCGACCTGATCGACGGCATCGACCTGCCGAGCCTGATCGCCAAACGGACCACCGGCCTCATGCAGCCACAGCTGAAGCCGCAGATCGAGAAAGCCACGCGCAAGCAGTTTCCGAACGGCATCGCTGATTTCGGTACCGACGCGCTGCGCTTTACCTTTGCCGCGCTGGCCAGCACCGGTCGCGATATCCGCTTCGACATGAACCGCATCGAGGGCTACCGCAACTTCTGCAACAAGATATGGAATGCCGCGCGCTTCGTGCTGATGAATGTCACCGACCGGGAAATCGCGCGGGGCAGCGCCGGCATGAATACCCTGAGCCTTCCTGACCGCTGGATACTGTCGCGCTTCAGCCGGACCGTGGAGGCTGTTGCCGCCCATTTTGCCGACTATCGCTTCGACCTGGCCGCACGTGCGCTATATGAATTCATCTGGAACGAGTACTGCGACTGGTACCTGGAGCTCGTCAAACCGCTGCTGCTCGATGGCGGCGCCTCCGCTGCCGAACAGGCGCAGACCCGGCGTACGCTGATCACCATACTGGAGAGCATGCTGCGCGCCATACACCCGCTGATGCCTTTCATCAGCGAGGAAATATGGCAACGCGTGGCGCCGCTTGCGGGGGCCTGCGGCGAAACGATCATGCTGCAGAGCTGGCCTGACCCGTCGCGGTTTCCGGTCGATGAAGCAGCGGAAGCGGAACTGCAGTGGATCCAGGACTTTGTACTCGGGGTCCGGCAGATTCGCGGCGAGATGGATATTCCGCCGGGCAAGCGGCTGACCGTGCTGCTGCAGGATGCGACGACCGCCGATCAGCAACTGCTCGATGTGCACGCACGTTATCTGCGCGATCTGGCGCGACTCACGGAAATCCGTCTGCTGCCGGGCGGAGAAACGCCACCGGCCTGTGCGACGGCCCTGCTCGGCAATCTGAAAATCCTGGTGCCGATGGCCGGCCTGATCGACGTGGCAGCAGAACGTTCGCGACTGGAAAAGAACCAGCAAAAGCTCAGTGCGGACCTCGCTCGCATCGACACCAAGCTTGCAACCGAAAGCTTCGTCAATAATGCGCCAGCCGCCGTGGTCGAGAAGGAACGGGAACGGCAGGCGGCGCTGCGTCGCGACCTGGCCAAGCTCGACGAGCAGCTGAAGCAGCTCGCGGCGCTCTGAGGCGCAACAGACCGATCAGCGACGAGCCGGCCTTCAGCGCAGATCCGGCAGCGGCTCTCCTTCGGGTACGAAGACCAGCGCCAGTCCATTGTTGCAGTAGCGCTGCCCGGTCGGTGGCGGTCCGTCACCGAAAACATGGCCCTGGTGACCGCCACAGCGTGCGCAGTGATACTCGGTACGCGGCAGCAGCAGCCGGAAATCGCGCCGGGTGGCGACATTGGCCGGATCAATCGGCTGGAAGAAACTCGGCCAGCCGGTACCGCTGTCGAACTTGCCCTCGCTGGCGAAAAGCGGCAAGTGACATGCCGCACAGATGTATGTCCCCGCGCGCTTCTCCTCGTTCAGCACGCTGCTGAAGGGTGGCTCTGTTCCCTCCTGGAACAGCACCCTGCAACGATCGCCATCCAGCAGCTGTCGCCACTCGTCCTCGGAGCGGCCGCCTGGCGTAAAACCTGTCATGGCATTCTCCGGCAATCAGGCAATGCCCGGCAGCTGAGTATGGCATGAGCACAAATGTGACGGTACGCGGGCGGATCTGTGCCGCAGTTCGCGCCTGCCCGCCGCCGATTCGGGCAGGATGACATGCTATCTTCCCGATGAAACCGACCCGAGCGGAACCCGGCCATGGCACGGAATGTCACAGCACTGGCGAATACGGACCAGCTGCAGCAGGCAAAACAGCTCGGCGAGCAGGTCAACCGCGAGGTCGGCCAGATCATCCTCGGCAAGCAGGCCGAGATCGAGCTTGCCTTCACCTGCCTGCTGGCCGGCGGTCATCTGCTGATCGAAGACGTGCCCGGCGTCGGCAAGACGCTGCTGGCGCGCGCACTTGCTGCAGTGCTCGGGCTATCGTTCCGCCGCATCCAGTTCACCAGCGACATGCTGCCCGCCGATATCATCGGCATGTCGGTATACGAGCAGGACAACGCACGCTTCCGCTTTCATCCCGGCCCGGTATTCGCCCACATCGTGCTGGCTGACGAAATCAACCGCAGTACGCCAAAGGCCCAGAGTGCATTGCTCGAAGCGATGGAGGAAAACCAGGTCACGCTGGACGGGGAAACGCATCCGCTGCCGGTTCCGTTCTTTGTCATCGCGACACAGAACCCGCTGCACCAGGCCGGCACCTATCCGCTGCCCGAATCACAGCTGGACCGCTTTCTCATGCGGCTCGGACTCGGCTATCCGGCCGAAGTGCTGGAACGCAAACTGCTGCGCGGTGAGGACCGGCGCCTGCTGCTGACGGATCTGCAGCCGGTCGTCGACAGCGCCGGGCTCGGGACGCTGCAGGCGGCAGCACGTGAGCTGTTCATCTCCGATGCACTGCTCGACTACGTGCAGGCCCTGGTGCGCTATACGCGTCAGTCGACGCTGTTCGAACTGGGCCTGTCACCACGCGGCGCCCAGGACCTGGTCATGGCCGCACGCTGCCTCGCGCTGCTGCATGGTCATCCCGGCGTGCACCCGGAAGACGTCAAGGCGGTATTCCCTGCAGTCGCCGGTCACCGTTTGCAGGCCCGCCCGGGCAGCCCGGCCGCTGTTCGCGATCCAGCCAGACTGGTGCTGGAGTCAGTACCGATTCCCTGAGTCCGGGCACCTGTCGCACAGCGCTGTGGACACGTTACTTTCCCGCCCGACACTGGCAGCGCTGATGCAGCGCTGGTTCCGCCGCCGCCAGGGCGCCGACGGTGACAGCATCGAACTTCATCAGCGCCGAATCTACATACTCCCGACCCGCATCGGACTCGGCTTCGGCGTCGTCCTGTTCACCATGTTGCTCGGCGCACTGAACTACAGCAACAACATGGGTTTTGCGCTGGCCTTCCTGCTCACGGCCGTCACCGTGGTGAGCATCCATCATTGCCAGAGAAACCTCACCGGCCTGCGGCTCACGGTCGACGGCTGTGCGCCGGTATTCGCCGGCGAGATGATCGAGTGCAGCGTGCGCATCACGAATCCGGGCCGCAGTCCGCGCTGGCAGATCAGCGCGGGGCCCGCCCGCGCGCTGACGCCACCGGCCGACCTCGCCGCAGGTGGCAGTGCGAAGCTGCGCCTGTGCCTGCCCACCACACGACGTGGCACACAGCCCTGTCCGGAAATCCGCATCAGCACGCGTTATCCCTTCGGACTGTTCGAGGCCTGGGCCTGGCTGTATCCCGTCCGGGAACTCATGGTCTATCCACAGCCTGCCGCGGAACTCGCCGCAGCGCTGCCCGCACAGGAAGCCGACCTTGAACACGCAGGCGATACCCTGCGCGGCAGTGACGAGTTCGTTGGCCTGCGCATTCCCGTTCCGGGCGAGTCGCCTGCGCGTATCGCCTGGAAAGCGCTCGCGCGCAGCGGACAGCTGCTGGCCAAGGATTTTCGCAGCGGCGCCGGTTCAAGCTGGTTCGACTGGGATGCACTGAGTACCACCGACACCGAGGCCAGGCTCTCGCTGCTGACCCGCATGATCCTCGATGCCGACGCCGACGGGCGTTCGTACGGCCTGCGGCTGCCGGGCGTCGTGCTGCCGCCAGACAATGGTCGCGAGCACTTTCACCGTTGCCTGACCACGCTGGCGGTCTTCAGCCCCGGGGCTGCGCATGACGGCTGAGCGACATGGCCGCCAGGTCCTGCGTGGATGGCGTGCGCAAGGGATTCCCGCACCCGATGAGGCTTCTGTTGCGCAGCTGCTCTGGCTGCTGCTGCTGATCGCCGTGGTCAGCGCACCGCACCTTCGCACTCTGCCGTTCTGGATCTCCGCCATCGTCCTGGTCGCAGCCATCTGGCGCATCGGAGCAGCGCTCAAGCGCTGGCCGATGCCCGGCACCATGCTGCGCGGCACGCTTACGCTTGGCAGCGCGCTCGCAGTCGGCGTCGTCTATCGGCAGATTTCCGGACTCGAGGCCGGCTCCGCACTGCTCCTGATCATGCTTGCGCTCAAACTGCTCGAGACGCACAGCGCGCGCGATCGCAGCCTGGTAGTGCTGATCGCATGGTTCGTGCTGTTTGCGGCTTTTCTGCGCGAACAGTCACTCGGCAGCGTGCCGCTGCTGGCAGCAGGCGTGGTGACCGGCACCGTCGCCCTGCTCCAGGCGGCGCGCAACAGGCAGGTAATGACACCATTGACCGCGCTGCTGCTGACTGCACGGCTGCTGATGCACGCCGTACCGCTGGCTCTCGCCCTGTTCCTGCTCTTTCCGCGTCTGCCCGGACCCTTGTGGGCACTGCCCTCCGGTGCGCAGAACGGCCGCACCGGTCTGTCGAGCCAGATGAGCCCGGGCGACATCACTTCGCTTGCGCGCTCATCCGAAGCCGCATTTCGCGTGCGCTTTGACGGGACACCGCCGGATCGCTCGCAACTCTACTGGCGCGGACCGGTACTCGAGAGCTTCGACGGACGTCGCTGGCGCGCGCTGCCCGACTCGGCGCGTCGACAGAAGTCGGGCCGGCCGCTCCCGCCCAGCGCGGCAGGCGCAGCCATCTACAGCTATGAAATCATGCTGGAGCCGCATCACCAGCGCTGGCTGTTGCCGCTCGAATCACCACTCAGCTGGGATATCGCCGATGCCTCCCTGAGTCCAGCCCGCGAACTGCTGAGCGCCCGACCGGTCGCCACGCGCAGCGCATGGCGCGGACGCTCGGTGGCGACGCCGCGCTTTCGCGATGCACGGGAACCGGAACAGGCCACACGCGAAGTCAGCGCAGGGCGCAATCCGCGCAGCACGGCACTCGCCGCCGAGATGCGCGCCGCAGCCGGATCCGACCGCGCCTACCTGCGCAGCGTGCTCGGCATGTTCAGGCAGCAGGCCTATTACTACACCCTCGAGCCGCCGCCGCTCGGCGACCAGCCGGTAGACGACTTCCTGTTCCGCACGCGCAGTGGTTTCTGCGAACACTACGCATCGGCATTTGCCCTGCTGGCGCGCGCGGCGGGTATCCCGGCACGTGTGGTGACCGGTTATCAGGGCGGTGAGCCAAACCCGCTGGCTGACTACTGGATCGTGCGCCAATCCGATGCTCATGCCTGGACCGAGGTCTGGATCGACGGTTACTGGCAACGCTACGATCCGACCGCTGCAGTCGCACCACAACGGGTCGATGCCGGAATGGCCGCGGCGCTGCCCGGATCGGTCACCACCGAACTGCCGCTTCTCGGGAGCAGTCCGTGGCTGGGGCGCGTGGCCTTCGGCTGGGATGCGCTCAACGCGCAGTGGGACCGCTGGGTACTCGCTTTCGGCCCCGACCAGCAGAGTGCGCTGCTGGGCAGACTCGGCTTTGCCTCGCCCACACTGCGGGATCTGGCAATGGTCTGCGCAGCTACCGTCAGCATCATCCTGCTGCTCTTTACCTGGCTGACGCTGCGCAATCGGGGTGCCAAACCGGATCCGCTCGAAGAGAGCTGGCAGTACCTGTGCAACCGGCTGGCCCGGCTGGCTCGCCAGCGAAAGCCCGGTGAGGCGCCCACCGAATATGCAGCAGTGCTCATCGCCGCGCGGCCGGAACTAGCCGCCCCGCTCCGCAGCCTGACCGCACTCTACCTGCGCCTCCGCTATGAGGGCATACCGGAGCGCGCCGAGGTGCTGCGCTTCAGGCGCCTGGTCCGGCAGTTTCGGCTTCCGCCGGCAGGCGCACGCGGCTGAGCAACCAGAGTCCGGCCGCAAACAGCAACAGTATCGAAAGAATGCCGATGCGCTGGCTGCCCGACAGCAACGCGGCCGTACCCGCAAGCACCGGCCCGACTATCGATGAAAACTTTCCCATCATGTTGTAGAAACCGAAATACTCGCCGCGACTTTCAGCGGGAATGAGTCGCGCATAGAGCGAACGACTCAGCGACTGCACACCGCCCTGTACCAGACCGATGGTGATCGCCAGCACATAGAAATCCGTGGCTGTTCTCAGGAACACCGCAGCGGTTGTCGCCACGATATAGATCGCCAGGGCGAGATAGATGCCACGGCGGGCACCGAGTCGGTCGCCCAGCATCCCGAAACCGATCGCAGCCGGAAAACCGATTAAGTTGGTGAGCATGATCGCGCCGGTGACATCCGTGGATGAAAGCCCCTGTGACAGGCCGTAGTCCACCGCCATCTTGATGATGGTGTAGACCCCGTCGATGTAGAGCCAGTAGGCGATGAGGAAGCGCAGCAGCTCCGGCTGACCGCGCACCGCCTGCACGGTGCGGTACAACTGGCGGAAGCCGGCACGCAGGCCACCGGATGCGGGCGCGCGTTCGGTGGATCTCTCTCTGACCCAGAACAGCAAGGGCAGCGTGAACACCGCCCACCAGAGCGCAACCAGCAGAAACGAAAACCGGATGCTTGCCACCGCGCTGGCAAAACCAAAGCGTTCCGGCTGCACAAGCATGGCGATGCTCAGCACGAACAGGAGTGCGCTGCCCAGATAACCCAGCGCATAGCCCAGCGCCGACACACGGTCGTATGAAGCTGGCGGGGAAACATCGATGAGCAGCGCGTCGTACAGGCTGTTGGCGGCAAAAAAGCCGATCGAGCCCAGCACAAAACAGACCATCGCCAGCGGCCAGCCACCTGGTCCGACCGCTGCCAGTCCGACGGTCGCCAGCACGCCCAGCGCGGTGAATGCGGCCAGCCAGGGTTTTCTGCGGCCTGCCCGGTCGGTCATCGCGCCAAGCAGCGGCGCGAGCAGGACGACGACGGCACTCGCGATGCCGTTACCCACGCCCAGACGAAAGGTTGTCAGCGGCGAGGCCGCGCCATCGTTCCAGAAGCCGCCGAGCATGAGCGGCACGAATGCCGTGACCACCAGGAGCGAGAATGCCGAATTGGCCCAGTCATAAAATGCCCAGGCGAGTATCGGTCGATTGCGCCAGAGCCGCTTCGAGCCGGGCAAACCCGACCCGTGTTGATTGGACCCGGGAGGCTGCATGCCGCGCAGCGCTCAGCGCTGCCGCCGCAGACGCCGCACCAGTACCACCGCGTCCTCGGCGCCGCCGACCGCGCGATAGTAAGCCCGCCGCCTTCCGATCACCTCGAAGCCGGCACCATGATAAAGGGCAAGCGCATCACGATTGCTTGGCCGCACCTCGAGGTACACGCCCTCGACACCCGCTCCACGGGCAAGATCCAGCAGGTGTTCCAGCAGCCGCCGGCCGTGTCCCTGACCACGTGCTGATGGCGCGAGCGCGAGATTGAGCAGATGTGCTTCTCCGGCGGCGACCGACATGATTCCGTAGCCGATCACCGCGGCACCCTGCTCCAGAACCAGACTCGTATAGCCAGCCAGCAGACAGTCGCGAAAGATGCCGGGACTCCAGGGGAACTCATAGGCACCGCGCTCGATACCGGCGACTGTCGCCAGATCGGTCTGGCGCATCTCGCGAATGAGCGGCGGAAGATATCGGGGTTCGGCGCTCATCGAGGCAGCCTCAGACCGGCGCGACGATACGGCGGGCCAGACACAGATCGTCCCAGGAACGCGCCTTCTGCCCGGGGCTGCGCAACAGATAGGCCGGATGGTAGGTCACGACGACCGGAATCCTCGCCGGACCATACTCATGAATCTGCCCCCGCAATTTGCCGATCGGCGTATCCACCTGGAGCAGATTCTGCGCGGCAATGCGGCCAACAGCGAGTATCAGGCCAGGCTTGATCAGATCAATCTGTCGCAGGAGATAGTTCTCACAACTCTTTGCTTCTTCAGGCTTTGGGTCCCGGTTTTCCGGCGGCCGACATTTCAGGATATTGGCGATGAACACCTGCTCGCGGGAAAGCCCGACCGCCCGCAGCATCTCCGTCAGCAGCTGCCCTGCCCGGCCCACGAAAGGCTCACCCTGCCGGTCTTCATCGGCACCGGGCGCCTCGCCGATCACCAGCCAGCGCGCCTGGTGCGAACCGGTTCCGAAGACGGTCCGGGTCCGCGTCTGGTGCAGGGCACAGCGGGTACAGCTGGCAACCTCGGCTTCGAGTGCAACCCAGGCGCACGAGGCCGCATCCGCCTCGGCTGCCGGCGCACGCACCTGGGCGGGACTTTGCTCGCTGCCCGGCTCAGGGGTCGGCAGTGACACAGGTGCGGGTGCAAGTACGGGTGCTGGTGCGGACAGGTCTGCTTCCGCTGCCCGACGCGGCACCCAGATCTGCACACCGATGGTTTCAAGGACCCGCTGCTGACGCGGTCCAGGCCGGGGGTTGCGCGCTTTACTGCTCCCGGTCACCAGCCTCACTCATCCGCTGGCGGTGACTGCTCGTTGCGACGCACGCGACCGGACTGCCGCCGCCAGCGTCGCCATATCGCCACCACGATGCCCGACAAGGCATAGGTACTGGCCAGGAAAAAGCAGACACGCGGCGGGTCCAGTGCGATGAGCACAAAGATCAGCGGAATGAACAGCACATATGCAAAAGAGATGCGTCCACGCGGACTCAGGCCCTTGAAACTCCAGTATGCAAAACGCGAAACCATCAGTGCCCCGGCCAGCACGGTGAGCGCGGTAACAACAGCCAGCGTCGGCAAGCCATCGACGTCGAGATCAGCCGCAACCCAGACCATGCTGGCGATGAGCCCGGCAGCCGACGGACTCGGCAGTCCCTCGAAAAAACGCCGGTCAGCCGTCTTTGAGGTCACGTTGAAGCGTGCGAGGCGGAGCGCCGCCGCAACCGCGTACAAGAAAGCGGCCAGCCAGCCGAGCTTGCCCCAGGCCCAGCCATATTCGACCAGCGCTTTCAGCCCCCACTGGTAAACGATGATCGCCGGCGCCATGCCGAAGGCCACCATGTCGGCCAGGCTGTCGTACTGCTTGCCGAATTCGGATTCGGTATTGGTGAGGCGGGCCAGCCGGCCGTCCATGCCGTCGAGCAATCCGGCAATGAACACCGCAATCGCCGCCGGCTGGAAATTGCCGTCGATCGAGGCAACGATGCCGTAAAAACCCGCAAACAGCGTGCCGGTCGTAAACAGGTTCGGCAGCAGATAGACCCCGCGGCGGCGCGGGCGGCTGCCAGTATCATCAGAATCGTGCATCGCTATTTCCCGACGATCAGCCTGCAGTGTGCCATGCGCGCACAGCCGGTTGTACAGTCATGGCATCTTCACCTGGGTCGCGACAAAGCCCTTGAGGCTGCCCATCCGCCCAACCCAGGCCGCAACGTTCGGACAGGCTGAATAGTCGAGCTGCCGACCGAGTTTCGTCATCAGATAGGCGGAAATGGCGAAGTCGACAACGCTCAGCTTGCCCAGCATGTATTCCCTGCCGGTCAGCTGCTGCTCGAGAATCCTCAGCAGCGGCGTCACCGTCGCAATATCCGTTTCGGTACCCGTTTTCAGTGCACCGATCGCCGGAATCAGATGGCAACTCTGCCAGTGGAGCCAGCGGTCCACATCGGCACGGCCGCGCGCATCGGTTGGCAGTGCATCGGTCTCCGGAAATTTCGTTGCGAGGTAGGTCAGGATCGCATTTGACTCCCAGAGCTTGAAATCTCCATCCGTCAGTGCGGGCACCTTGCCCATGGGGTTGATCGCCAGGAACGCCGCACTCTGCGTCTCCTTGTCCTTGAAACTCACGGGATGGATATCGACGTCCAGATCGAAGTGCCGGACGAATGCCTCGACCTTGCGGTTGTTCGGCGTAATCGTGAATGTATAAAGGCGCATGATCCTCTCCCCCGTTTCCTGTGCTGATTATCAGCCGTCAGGACGGCAATTACACCCCGGACAGACAAACGGATCGTCCACCGGCAGCGCCAACCCGGAGCGGTCGGGCTAGAATGCGTGTCCGCACCCGAAGGACCGACACGCATGCGACTGACGCAACTGCCACTGACCACCTTGAAGGAAGTTCCGGCAGATGCCGAGATCGTCAGCCATCAGCTGATGTTGCGCGCGGGCCTCATTCGCCGCCTGTCATCGGGACTCTTCACCTGGATGCCGCTCGGCCTGCGCGTGCTGCGCAAGGTCGAACGGATCATCCGCGAGGAGATGGACCGGGCCGGCGCCCTGGAGATCCTGATGCCGGTGGTGCAGCCCGCCGAACTCTGGAAGGAAACCGGACGCTGGGATGTTTACGGCGACCTCCTGCTGCGCATCCGCGACCGGCACGAACGCGACTATTGTTTCGCACCCACCGCGGAGGAAGTCGTCACCGAGATCGCACGACGTGAATTGCGCAGTTACAAACAGCTGCCGGTGAATTACTACCAGATCAACACCAAGTTCCGCGACGAGATCCGGCCGCGTTTCGGCGTGATGCGCGCCCGCGAGTTCGTGATGAAGGATGCCTACTCCTTCCACCTGGACCAGGCTTCGCTGGACGCCACCTACGAGCGCATGGCCGAAGCCTATATGCGGATCTTCACGCGTCTCGGCCTGCGCTTCCGCAAGGTCGATGCCCATGGCGGCGAGATCGGCGGCTCGAAGTCGCAGGAATTTCACGTACTCGCTGACTCGGGTGAAGACCGGATCGCCTGGTGCGAAGGCGACAACTTTGCGGCCAATGTGGAGCTGGCACCGGCACTGCCGCCACGCTCGCCCAGGCCGGCTGCCGGCGCGACGCTGAACCGCGTACCGACGCCCGGCGTGCGCAGCATCGACGAAGTTGCCGCGTTCCTGAAGATCGGCACACGGCAATGCCTCAAGACCCTGATCGTGGAAGGCACGGAAGGCGGTCTGATCGCGCTGTGCCTGCGCGGCGATCATGAACTCAATCCGCTCAAGGCAGAACGGCTGGCCGGCGTCGCGCGCCCCTTGCGCATGGCGGCGCCGGAACGCGTGCTTGCCGAACTCGGCGCACCGGTCGGCTCACTGGGACCGGTCGGCCTCACGATCCCGCTGTTTGCGGATCACGGCGCCGGTGCGATGGCCGATTTCGCCTGCGGTGCCAATGCACCGGACACCCATCTGACCGGCGTCAACTGGCAGCGCGACCTGCCCGAACCGGCAACACACGACCTGCGCAACGTCGAAGCGGGAGACCTCAGCCCGGGCGGTGGCGGCACGCTGTCGATTGCTCGCGGCGTCGAGGTCGGACACATCTTCCAGCTCGGCGACAAGTACAGCCAGAGCATGCATGCGACCGTGCTTGACCAGGACGGCAAGGAACGGGTCATGACCATGGGCTGCTATGGCATCGGCGTCTCGCGGATCGTCGGTTCGGCGATCGAGCAGAACCATGATGCCAACGGCATCATCTGGCCGGAGCCCATGAGCCCGTACGATGTGATGCTGATCGAACTGAATCCGAAAAAGTCGGAGTCCGTCACGGCAGCAGCGCTGAAGCTGTACAAGGATCTGGAGGATGCCGGCTTTGAGGTCCTGCTCGATGATCGCGATGCGCGGCCGGGCGTAAAGTTTGCGGACGCTGACCTGGTCGGCATCAGCCACCGTATCGTGGTCGGCGAACGCGGGGTGAAGGACGGCAAGGCTGAATACCGGCACCGGCCGACCGGTGCAGAGGAGCAGACCGCACTTGAAGACGTGGTGGAATTTCTGCGCAACAGGCGCGCTACGGCTGCCCGCGGCTAGTACGGGCCGCATGTTGCCGGCGGGCCTGCTGCTCGCTTTCGGCCTGCTCGCCGCCTGCGTGGCAACCGCCGCCAGCCAGGAGCGCGATCCCGCATTGCGTCTGCGGCTGAAAGCCGCACTGGCCGAACCGGTCAGCTTTGAAGACCGCTATGACGCCGAGGTCTGGCTGACCGACATGGCCGGTCGCCTGGCGCGCAAGGTGCCCGACCCGCACGAGCGCATCGAAATCCTCCAGGCTGTGCATCGCGAAGCGGTGCGCGCGAAGCTGCCACCGGAGATGGTGCTGGCGGTCATCGATGTCGAGAGCGGCTTCCAGCGCTATGCCGTATCGCGGGCCAACGCCCAGGGCCTCATGCAGGTCATGCGCTTCTGGCTGGCGGAGCTCGGCATGCCCGGCCACGCGCTGCTCGACATACAGGACAACATCCGCATGGGCTGCACGATCCTGCGTTACTACTACGACATGGAAGGCGGCAACTGGAACCGGGCACTGGCGCGCTACAACGGCAGCCTCGGCAGCCAGAAATATCCGCAGCTGGTATTCGACCGGCTGCAATCGCGCTGGTACCGGCAGTAGCAGCGGTCAGCCGGTACGAAAATCAGCCAGCGTGTGGTGATCGTCCGCCTCGTCCTCGCTGACCTCGACCGCATTCACCCGGGCGCGCGGCGGCCCCCGCTGCAACCAGTCGGCCAGTTGCTCCACTGCTGCGAGGCTGCCCAGCGCCAGCACTTCAACCCTGCCGTCCGGAAGATTCTTGGCCCAGCCACGCAATTGCAGCTGCTCGGCCTGACGCGCGGTACTCGCGCGAAAAAAAACGCCCTGCACCTTGCCGGAAACCAGGAAGCGACGACAGACGAGCGAGGACA
Source organism: Chromatiales bacterium (assembly GCA_024234935.1). NCBI lineage: Bacteria > Pseudomonadati > Pseudomonadota > Gammaproteobacteria > Chromatiales > Chromatiales bacterium. The sequence goes on along the minus strand of JACKNI010000001.1, from coordinate 197,064 downwards.
TCGGCGCAGAATACCAGCCGGGCGCGATTCACTGTAATCTGCGCCGCATGAGCGAAATACTCGTCCTTTACTACTCAAGAAACGGCTCCGTGGCCGCACTCGCCGGCCAGGTCGCCAGGGGCATCAATGCCGTCTCCGGAGCCAGTGCCTGTCTGCGTACGGTCCCACCCGTCATGACAGGAATCGGCAGCCCGATGCCCGCGGTTCCGGCACAAGGCGCACCCTATGTCAGCAACAGCGATCTGCAACGCTGCGACGGACTGGTGCTCGGCAGCCCGACCCGTTTCGGCAACATGGCGGCCGCCCTCAAGCACTTCATCGACGGCACCGGCAGCGAGTGGCTGGGCGGCACGCTGCGTGGCAAGCCCGCTGGCGTGTTCACCTCCAGCAGCTCATTGCATGGCGGACAGGAGAGTACGCTGCTGAGCATGGCGCTGCCGCTCCTGCACCACGGCATGGTCCTGGTCGGCATCCCCTACTCGGAAAATGCGCTGACGACCACGCGTGGCGGCGGCGGTCCCTACGGTGCAAGTCACTTCGCACCGGATGCGAGCCAAGTCGAGCCCACGCCCGACGAGTCACGTATCGCGCAGCATCTGGGCCGGCGTGTCGCAGAAGCCGCATTGCGCCTCAAGGGCTGGGAGCGCTGAACTTCAGCCGCCGAGCACCTGCCGCACAAAGGGAATCGTCAGCTGCTTCTGCGCCGCCAGCGCTGCGCGGTCGAGTTGATCGAGCAACTGAAACAGCTCGGCAACACCTCGCCCGACCCGCGCCAGCAAATACCGACCGGTCTCGTCCGGCAATTCGAAGCCCCTGAACCGGGCACGCATCTGCAGGGCGCACAGGCGTCCCTCGTCATCGAGCGCGTGTACGCGGAAAGTCGCGCCGGACTTCAGGCGTGAAGCGAGATCGGGCAGACCGAACACCAGTTCAGCGGGCGGCCCGTCGGCCGCCAGCACGAGGTTGCCACCGGTGTTTCGCAACGCTTCGTAGAAGCGGAACAGCGGGATCTCCCACCCGCGCTGTCCCGCCACGGCCTGCAAATCATCGAGACAGACCAGATCGAGAGCGCCCATCCCGTCCAGCACACCCGCCGGCAAGGCCGGGGATGCATCGAGCGGCACATAAGCGGCCCGCCGCCCCTGCGCGGCGGCCAGCGCCACCGTCGCCTGCAACAGGTGCGTCTTGCCCTGTCCCGGCGGTGCCCACAACCAGAGCGGTGGCTGGCCCGGCGTGGTCGCACCAGTGCGCAACTGGTGCACCAGCAGCTCGTTGCCGGCGGCATGAAAGCTGTCGAACACGGCGTGATCAGCCAGGCGAACGTCGAGCGGCAACTGCTGCATGTCTCCGCCTCAGCCTCGCAACCGGATCGCCCGACCCGACCAGCGCACCACGTAGTCGAGTCCGCTGACAGTGGAGGTCACAAAGACCGCGGCGCCGGAGATGGTCAGGAATTCGGGCGGCGGCATGCCGGAAGTGCGGTGACTGATCACGGCCAGCACATACAGCAACTGGATACCGGTATTGATCTTGCTCGCCACCGAGGGCTCGGGTTGCACCGGTTCGACCAGCCACTGATACATGACGCCACCGCTGACGATGACCAGATCGCGGATGATGACGACCGCCGTCAGCCACAAGGGCACCAGCCCGGTCATCGACAGGGCGACGAACACCGAGACCAGCAGCAACTTGTCGGCCAGCGGATCCAGCAACCCGCCCAGCCGGCTCTGCCAGTTGAAGCGTTTGGCCAGAAACCCGTCCAGACCATCCGAGGCGCCGGCCACCAGGATCAGGCCGAGCGCCAGGGCATAGCGGCCATCGAGCAGCGCGACGACGATCGGCCAGACGAGGATGATCCGTACCACGCAGATCAGGTTGGGAATATGGGCCGCCTGGAAGAACTGCCTGCGCTCGGTGGAATCAGACATATCGCTCAGGGCGCGTCTGCAATCCGGTAGACGAGATCCGCGGCACTCACGGACATCCCGTCGCCCGGCGCAGCCTGCGGCCCGACCGGTACCAGCACGGATTTCAGGGCCAGCGCATCGCGCAACTGCGACACACCACCGCGCACGATGAGATCGTACAGAATGGTGTCACCCTGCAGGCTCGATATAGCCAGACTCTCGATCACGCCGACGCTGCGCAGGTAGTCCTGCAGACGCCCGTAACCGGCAAAACTGCCGACCCCCTGCACTTCGAGTCGCAGCCGGCGACTGTCTGCAGCCGCGACGGCATAGCGGGCCGCGACTTGGTCGGCAACGTGGTGCACACCCTCGGCGGCATCGCCCTGCCACTCGCTCCGTCCGTCGCTGTCGATCAACGTCCAGCGCCAGGCGGCGATACCGGAAACCGGTGCACGACGCCCGATGAGTATCAGGTCGGCTCCGACCCTGGCCGCCTCGGCCCGTGCGACCTCGAGCGGATCTGCGGTGGAGCCGGGCGCCCCGTCCGGCGACAGCGACAATGCGACCGGCAAACCGCGACTGGCCGCCGTGTCGAGCACGAGCTGCCCGTCATTTTCCGCTGCGCCCTCGCCGACCAGCATGATCAATGTCTCTGGCCGCTCATCCGCCCAGACGGGCAGATTGGCCGCATCCAGTCGACGGCGAAGCGCCAGCGGATCGAACTGCACGCGCAGCAGACCGCCGCCTTCGACCTGGTACTGACTGACCAGCGGTGTGGCGCTGCCGATCATCTCCCGCACAGCCGGATCGGCGAGCGGACTGCGCTTCCCGGTCAGCTTCACGGTCACCTCGGCAAGCGCACGGGAAAAGGCATCGTCAAGGGCTGCCCCGCTGGTGTCCTCAACCGGAACCTGCGCGGCGTAGAGATCAGCGACCGTCGCTGCAAATCCATCAGCCTGCAGCAAAAGGCCGGCGACAACAGCCAGCAGACGGAGACACCCGGCGAGGGACTTGCATGAGCTCGTGGTCTGGGAGCGGGTCATTTCCACTATTATAGCCACCCCTTGACCGAGCTCCGCGCCATGACGAACAAGAGAAGCCTGACCTACAAAGACGCCGGTGTCGATATCGATGCCGGCGATGAACTCGTCGAGCGCATCAAGCCGCTGGCGAAATCCACCCACCGGCCCGGGGTACTCGGCGGCCTCGGCGGCTTCGGCGGCCTGTTTGAAATCGACCTGTCACGCTGGCCGCGTCCGGTACTGGTTTCCGGCACTGACGGCGTGGGCACCAAACTGAAACTGGCCATCGACCTCGATCGCTACGACACGGTCGGCATCGACCTCGTCGCCATGTGCGTCAACGACGTCATCGTCCAGGGTGCCGAACCGCTGTTCTTCCTCGATTACTACGCCTCGGGGCAGTTATCTGTCCCGGTTGCCGAAGCCGTGATCAGCGGCATCGCCGAAGGCTGCCGGCAATCCGGTGCCGCACTGCTCGGTGGCGAGACGGCCGAACTGCCCGGCATGTATGCCGGCAAGGACTTCGATCTGGCCGGTTTCTGCGTCGCCATCGTCAACCGGGATCAGCTGATCGATGGGTCGCAGGTCGCGGCTGGCGATGTGATCCTCGGCCTCGCCTCCTCCGGGCCGCACTCCAACGGCTATTCGCTGATCCGGCGGGTCCTCGAGCAGAGTGACCGCAAGGCCGACTCCGCGTGGGAAAGCACCACTTTGGGTGCGGCCCTCCTGACCCCGACCCGCATCTACGTCCGCTCGCTGCTCGGACTGTTCGCACAGACGCAGGTACACGGTCTGGCGCACATCACCGGCGGCGGCCTGCCCGGCAATGTGGAACGGATCCTGTCATCCGGCGTCGATGCCGTGATCCGCAAGAGCAGCTGGCCACGCCCGGCGCTCTTCAGTTGGCTGCAACAGGATGGCGGCATCCCCGAGGACGACCTGCTGCGCACCTTCAACTGCGGCATCGGCATGACGGTGGTCGTCGCGCACCACGAAGCCGACCAGGTCCAGCAGATACTCGAGCGCTCGGGTGAAACGGTCTACCGGATCGGCGAGATCACCCCGGGCACCGGGCGGGTGGATATCCGCCCGTGACCTCAGCGTCCCGGCTGCAAACCGTCGTACTGGTGTCCGGCAGCGGCACCAACCTCCAGGCCATCATCGATCACGCCGCCAGCGGCAGCCTCGGCATCACGCTGACCGGCGTGATCAGCGACCGGCCAGGCGTACTTGCACTGGAGCGGGCCAGAAAGGCCGGCATCCCCGCACTGACCGTCGATCATGCGCAGGCCGGCAACAGCACGGCTTTCCAGCAGCAGCTCGGTGGCGTGCTGGCGGAACTCAAGCCCGAACTCATCGTGCTGGCCGGATTCATGCGCATCCTCAGCGCCGAACTGGTCAGTGCCTGGGCCGGACGCATGCTCAACGTGCATCCCTCGCTGCTGCCCAAATATCCCGGCCTGCACACCTACCGGCGCGCGCTGGAAGCCGGCGACAGCGTGCACGGATCAACCGTGCACTTCGTGATTCCGGAACTCGATGCCGGGCCCGGCATCCTGCAGTACCGCGTCAAGATCAGACCCGGCGACAACGAGGACTCGCTGCGCGCCCGTGTGCAGCAGGGCGAGTACCTGATCTACCCGCGCGCCATCGCCTGGTTTGCCGCGGGAAGACTGGCGCTGAAGGATGGCTGTACCTGGCTCGATGGCGAGCGGCTCAGGGAGCCGGTGATCGTCGATGAGGTTAGGTCGGGTTAGCGGCAATATAGTCGGCGATGGCGTCCAGATCGTTAAGCGCTGACTCGGTCCAGATTACTTGAGCCATCGGACCATACGGGCCTTGGCTTGCGCGTTGGTCACGACCCGGCCCTCCGCAACAACCATTTCGCCTCGCGCAATGCCCTCAAGCAAAGCCATGCGCTGCTGCATGAACTCGTAGCTTTCCACATCGACGAGATAAGCACTCGGCAGACCGTGCTGGGTAATGAGAATCGGTTCCCTGTCCCGTTCGATATCGGAAAGATGTTCGGTGGCTTGACGCTTGAGGGTGGTGACGAGTTCGGTGCGCATAGCGAGTAATACTCCAGTGGCACTTTTGATTTGGCAAGGACCGCCCCCACTTCATAACGGCTTCACGGTGCCGACTTGTGCGATGGCATACTACCTAACCCGCCAGTAACCTGGCTTGCGGCGATAATGGGCCACAGCCATGACTTCCACGAATTCGCGACGCACTGCGTAGACGATGCTGAAGGGAAACTTGCGCATCGGGAACCGCCGATACCGGCCATGGATCCGTGGCCAGCGTGACGGAGCCTCCGAGATCGCGAACACGGCGGCATCAAGCTCAACAAGAAAGGCCGCAGCAGCGCTGGCGCTGTGTTCGGCATACCACGACCACGCATTGTTCGCTTCCTCCTCGGCACTCGGATGGAAGCGGACGGGAAAGTCAGCCACTTGCGGCGCGCCCGAGACGCTCCCGCACTACCTCCCATGGAATGCTCTGGACAGCGCCGGACTCAAGATTCCTGGCGCGCCGCTCAATCTCCATGCGCCAAGCTTCCTCGACGCCTTCTTCGACCTCCGAATCGAGACTTTCGATGAGCGCTGCGATCAAGTCGGCACGATCCTGCTCGCTTAACGAAAGCGCGCCGCGAAATATGTCATCTCGGCTTGTGGCCATTGTTGAAGAGTACTCTGCCAAGCCCCGTTGGCCAATCGCCAATTGGCCATAAAACGACTGGATTCGTCCCCCCTAGCCGGCGCGTCACCGCGGCGCGATCATCGCCCGGCCAGATGGCGAAACTACTTCGGCCTGTGCAGCGCACAGAGCTTGTTGCCGTCCGGATCACGCACATAGGCCAGGTGCATGGTTAGCGGGAAAGCCGCCTCTCCAGAACCTCGGCAACGTAATTGTTGAGGCTCTTGCCCTCCTTGAGGGCAGCCAGCGCCAGTCGCTCATGCAGTCGGGCGCTCAACCGCAAATTGAATTTTCCGGAGTACTGTTTGCCAGCCATGCCTTCCGGCAACTCTTCGTTGTCGGACTTCGCCTTCGCCACCCACTCGTCGATTACCTCGCAGAGCTCAGCAAAGACCTGCTTCTCGTTCTTTCCGTGGACTCCGCCGAGCATGAGTTCCGGGCACCGCCCCACATAGCATCGATCCTCATCGGACCATTCCACGATCTTCAAATAACGATCTGACGTTTTCATTCAGACACCTGCTCGACAGCTGATTTCACGGCCTTCTCTTGATACGGTTTTGCGTCACTACCTGGGTTGCCGCTGATGGTGATCCGGATACCTTTGGGATGCTTGAAGTTTCGATGACTGCCTTTGCCGCCACAGTCTTCAAACCCGGCGTGCGTGAGTGTTCGCATGAGTTCGCGGATCTTGGGTGGCACGGTCTGATGGTACCACTATGGTACCATTTCGTCCATGCCGCTGACGGCTCGGCGAAACTACTTCGGCCTGTGCAGCGCACAGAGCTTGTTGCCGTCCGGATCACGCACATAGGCCAGGTGCATGGCACCCTGCTTGCCCTCGCGGAGCCCCGGCGGATCCTCGATCGACGTGCCCCCGTGGGCAACCGCCGTGTCATGAAAGCGCCGCACCTGCTCCGGCGAACTGCACTTGAAGCCGATGGTCCCGCCGTTCGCGAAAGTGGCCGGCTCGCCGTTGATCGGTTCGCCGACACCGAAGGTTCCACCGTCGTGCCGATAGAACAGACGGACCTGCCCGGTGCCGTTCATGCTCTGCACGGGCTCGCCCGCGCCAAGCACCCCGAGCACCGCGTCGTAGAAGCGCCTGGACCTTTCGATGTCGTTTGACCCAAGCATCACATGACTGAACATTCGGTTCTCTCCTGAGGCTACGGTGTCGAGTGTGCCGATGGTCAGCGAGCAACCAGCGGCGGTCATTCTCACCGCTACGCCCGCGGCAACGTCACCCCACGCTGCCCCTGATACTTCCCGCCCCGATCGCGATACGAAGTCTCACAAGCCTCGTCCGACTCAAAGAACAGCATCTGCGCAACGCCTTCATTGGCATAGATGCGTGCCGGCAGCGGCGTGGTGTTGGAAAATTCCAGCGTCACGTGCCCTTCCCACTCGGGCTCCAGCGGCGTGACGTTGACGATGATGCCGCAACGGGCATAGGTCGATTTGCCCAGACACACCGTGAGCACGGTGCGCGGGATGCGGAAGTACTCGACGGTGGAGGCCAGCGCGAAGGAGTTCGGCGGGATGATGCAGACGTCGCCTTCCATGTCGACGAAGCTGTTCTTGTCGAAGGCCTTGGGATCGACGATCGTGGAATTGATGTTGGTGAATACCTTGAACTGGCGCGCACAGCGCACGTCGTAGCCGTAGCTCGAGGTGCCGAAGGAAATCACGCGCTTGCCGTCCACTTCGCGCACCTGTCCCGGCTCGAAGGGATCGATCATGCCGTGCTGTTCCGCCATGCGGCGGATCCAGGCATCTGGTCTGATGCTCATTTGCGTCCCTCGACCACGATGGTGCCGAACTTGCCGCGCTGGTCCTTCGGCCGCTGTGCCAGGGCATGGACGGCCTGCCGGGCAATGTCCCGATAACGGTTCGCGAGTACGCCGTCCGGTTCGGCCACGACGGTGGGCCGGCCGCCATCCGTTTCAGCGCGGATCCGGGCATCGAGCGGCAGCTTGCCGAGCAGGGTCACACCGCTTTCCTGCGCCAGCTTTTCGCCGCCGCCACTGCCGAAAATCTCGGTTTCCTTGTCGCAGCAGGGGCAGATGAATGTGCTCATGTTCTCGATGACGCCAAGTACCGGTACGCCAACCGCCTCGAACATCTTCAGACCCTTGCGGGCATCGGCCAGTGCCACGTCCTGCGGCGTGGTGATGATGATTGCGCCCGCCAGCGGCACTTTCTGCGTCAGCGTGAGCTGCGCATCGCCGGTACCGGGCGGCAGGTCGACCAGCAGATAGTCCAGATCGTTCCAGCGTGTCTGGAAAGCCAGCTGCTGCAGCGCCTGAGTGACCATCGGGCCGCGCCAGACCAGCGGCTTTTCCTCGTCGATCATGAAGCCGATGGAACTGACCTGCAGCCCGTGTGCCATCAGCGGCTCGAAGGTCTTGCCGTCGTGTGATTCCAGCGTACGGTTCAAAAGACCGAGCATGCGCGGCTGGCTGGGTCCGTAGATATCGGCATCGAGAATGCCGACGCGGGCGCCTTCACGTGCCAGCGCAAGCGCGAGATTGACCGCCGTGGTTGACTTTCCCACCCCGCCCTTGCCGGAGGCAATCGCGATGATGTTGCGCACATTCGGCAGGGGCGTCAGCATGGCCTGAACGGCATGGATTGCCGGCCGGTTCTCGCTGCGGACCTGCCCGCTTATTTCATCTGGCATAATTCGTGACGGGATTAACAGAATCCCCCTCCTCAAGGCGTGAGAGTGTACCCGATTGATCCGGGCAGACGGCGGGACCTGACGCGCCCCGGGGTTAGGGAATTGGCGGGTTGGGCGGAGTGGTTTCCAGGGGCGTATGAAGTTCTTCAGCACACTGAAGGCCGAGCGTTGCCTTACGCAACTCTCGACCCTGCACGGCTCTGACAGCCCCGAGGCCCACAAGGCCCTGGAAAGCCTGCGCGCCATCGGTCCGGACGCCACGCCGGCGGTGATCGAAGCACTGGCGAGCGTCGACAAGGAACAGGCCGGCGCACTGGTCACCACCCTTGCATCGTACCTGGATGACAAGAGCTTCCCGATGTTCGTCAAGGGCCTCGGCCACAGCAACCAGCAGTGCGTCAGCGGCGTCGCCAAGGCACTGGCGATCTCCACGAGTTATGACACCAACAAGCTGCTGGATTTGCTCGGACGTGACGACATCTTCAAGCCGGCGGTCATCGAGATCCTCAGCGTATCGCGCCGGCGCATCAACCCGCGCGAACTGCTGCGCCGGGCCTATGACCTGGAACCGCAGGAAAAGGCGGCGGTATTCCGCATCCTCGCCGACGTCGCCACGGCAGAACTCGTTCCCGACCTGATCGCCCGGGTCGAGGGCAAGGATGCCTCCGTACGCCTCAACATCATCGAGCTGCTCAGCCGCTTCAACCGGCCGGATGTGGCGCAGGCGCTGGAGCGCCAGCTGAAGGACCGCAACAAGATGGTGCGCAAGGCGGCGCTCGAAGCACTGGCCGCCATGCCCGGCGACCGTGACATCGGCCTGATCTGCTCGCTGCTTGCCGACCCCGAACTCGAAGTGCAGGCCCGCGCCATCGACCTGGTGGTCAAGCTCCGGCACCCCGACACCATGAAGCACCTGGTCGAGGTACTGAAGGATGAGTCGGAGTTTGCGCGACGTTCCGCCGTCGAAGTACTGAACGAAATCGCCGAACCCGACACCATAAAGTACCTGCTGGTCGCCCTTGAAGACGGCGACTGGTGGGTGCGCTCGCGGGCTTCCGACGCGCTGGCCAAGATCGGCGGGCCCAAGGTCATGGATGCCGTTCTGCATCTGGTCAGCGACAAGAATGACAACATCCGCCGCTCGGCGATCGAGATCCTCAACCAGACCAAGGATGAGCGCGCCGTGGATCACCTGATCGGTGCCACCCGCGACAACGACTGGTGGGTGCGCGAGCGCGCCGCCGATGCGCTTGCCGAGATCCGCAGCGTCAAGGCGGCTCCGGCCCTGCTCGAGATGCTGGGCGGCGACCCGCGCTCGGTACCTGCCGCGCTGCGCGCACTCGGACGGCTGGGCAGCGCGGACGTGCTGCCGAAACTTCTGCCCATGCTCGATCGGCCCGAGAAAGACATCCGCATCGAAGCGGTCAACGCCATCGGGCAGCTGGCAAATTCTGAATCCGCGGACACGCTCAAGGAGCGGCTGAAACGGCTGGCCACCGGCGCCGACGAGACCATCGCGCGGGTCGCCGCGCAGGCCATGACGCGCATCGAGAGCATTTCCGGCACCGGCAAGCGGGCACCCGAAGTCGGGACAAACGCCCCTGGCGAGGCGGTCAAGACGCTGCTGGTCGACAATGCGCAGGTCGAGGCGATGGTCAAGAATTTCGACCAGGCCATCCAGCTCGATGTCAGCACGCTCAAGACCGGCGACCTCATCGAGGGACGCTACCGCTACATCGAGAAGATCGGCAAGGGCGCCTTCGGTACCGTGGTACTCGTCGATGACGAGATCGTCGATGAGCGGCTGATCCTCAAGTTCCTCAATCCGAACGTCAGTTCGGACGAGGAAATGATGAAGCGCTTCGTGCACGAGCTGCGTTATTCGCGCAAGATCACCCACCGCAACGTGATCCGCATCTTTGATTTCGTCAGCCTCGGCGGGAACTACGCCATTTCCATGGAGTACTTCCCCTCGCACACGCTGGGCGCGGAAATGACCAGGCACAAGCCCCTGCCCTTCGAGAAATCCAGGGGCTGGGCGCAGGACATCGCCACCGGCATGGCTGTGGCACACCAGGTGGGCATCATCCATCGCGACCTGAAGCCGGCCAACATCCTGATCAACGACGAAGGCCTGCTCAAGATCGTCGACTTCGGCGTGGCAGCGGCCGCGACTTCCGGCGACACGCAGCTCACCAAGACCGGCTACGTGATCGGCTCGCCGAAATACATGGCGCCGGAACAGATCCTCGGCAAGAAGGTCGATCACCGCGCCGATATCTACAGCGTCGGCGTCATCCTCTACGAGATGCTGACCGGCACGCCGCCGTACACAAAGGGTGACCACATGGCCGTCATGTACCAGCATGTGCAGGGCAAGGCCAAACCCTGCGAGGAACTGAACCCGGGTATTCCGCCGGCGCTGGCCGCAATCGTGCGCAAGGCGATGGAAGTGGACAAGCTGAAGCGCTACGGCTCGATGGATGAACTGCGCATTGCCCTGGAGCAGGCCGCCTGATGGCACGCATCGACGCATTCCTCAAGCTCGGGCTCGCGCAGGGCTGCTCGGACATTCACCTCGCTGTCGGCGTGCCGCCGATGCTGCGCATGCACGGCGACCTGATGCCCATCAAGTTCCGCGACCTCGGCGATACGGAACTCGAGGGCTATATCGCCGAGATCCTGACCGCCAACCAGCGCAAGCGTTTCGACGAGGGCCATGACCTCGATTTTTCCTATGTCTCGGAAGACAAGGGCCGCTTTCGCGTCAATGTGTTCCGCAAGGAAACCGGCGTCGGTGCCACCTTCCGTTTCATCCCGGGCGAAGTGCCGACGCTGGAGAGCCTGGATCTGCCGGCCGTGGTGCGCAAGCTCTGCGACCACCACCAGGGCATGATCCTCGTCACCGGCTCCACGGGTACCGGCAAGTCGACCACGCTGGCAGCGATGATCGACCATCTCAACAGCACCCAGAATGCCAACATCATCAGCCTCGAAGACCCGATCGAGTTCATCCACCGCAGCAAGCAGTCGCAGGTCATCCAGCGCGAGCTCGGCACCCATCTGCCCTCCTTCGCCGATGGCATCCGCGCTTCGCTGCGTGAAGATCCCGACGTGATCCTGGTCGGCGAGCTGCGTGACGCCGAGACCATACAGATGGCAATGACCGCTGCCGAAACCGGCCACCTCGTGCTCGGCACCCTGCACACCACCGGCGCGGTGAAGACCATCGACCGGATCATCGATGCGCTGCCCGGCGACATGCGCGAGCAATCGAAGAGCTTCCTGGCCCAGAGCCTGAATGCAGTGATTACCCAGACCCTGGTGAAGACGCCGGATGGCCGGGGCCGCAAGGCAATCGTCGAGATCATGGTCATGACCCGCGCCATCGCCAAGCTGATCATGACCGACCAGACACACCAGATTCCGGCCCAGCTGCAGACCGGCAAGGAGCTTGGCATGCAGATGATGGATCAGGCCCTGCTGGATGCGATCCAGCGCAAGCAGATCGATCCGGACGATGCCTTCCGCTTTGCCACCGACAAGGGGCTGTTCCAGCGCTTTGTCACCGACACCTCGGTACTGCCGAAGTTCGAGGTGGGCAACTGATGAACCAGGTCGACGAGTACCTGAAGCAGGTCATCGTGCGGAACGGCTCTGACCTGCATTTCATCGCCGGCGAACCGCCGCGCGCACGCATCTACGGCGAGCTGGCAATCCTCGCGCCCGAAACCCTGGCAGCATCGAAAGTGGAGGCAGCGCTGCAGGAGATCATGGCGCAGAAGGCACGCGAGGAGTTTCAGCGCCGCGACTCTGCCGATTTTGCCTACGCGCTCGAATCCGTGGCCCGCTTTCGCGTGAATGTGTTCCGGCATGTGGGTGGTACCGGTGCGGTATTCCGTGCCATTCCCTCCCAGGCCAGGACCATCGCCGACCTGAAGATGCCGCCAGTCATCACCCAGCTTTGCAAACAGCCGCAGGGCATGATTCTCGTGACCGGCAAGACGGGTTCCGGCAAGTCGACCACCCTCGCGGCGATGATCGACGAGATCAACCGGAATGTGGCCGGGCACATCCTCACCATCGAGGACCCGATCGAGTTCGTGCACAAGCGTCAGAAGTGCCTGATCAGCCAGCGTGAAATCGGTGTGCACAGCCCCGGATTTGCCGCGGCGCTGCACTCCGCCCTGCGCGAAGACCCCGACGTGATCCTGATCGGCGAAATGCGCGATCTCGAAACGGTCAGCATCGCGGTGACTGCTGCCGAGATGGGCATCCTCGTGATGGGCACGCTGCATACCAACGGTGCAGCCCAGACGGTGGACCGGATCGTCAATTCCTTCCCCACGGACAAGCAGTCCCATGTGCGCACCATGCTCTCGACTTCCCTGCGCGGCGTGATTTCCCAGCAGCTGGTCCCCCGCAAGGGCGAACCGGGACTGGTGGCGGCGCTCGAGATTCTGGTGAATACTCCCGCCGTCGCCAATCTCATCAGGCAGGGCAAGCTCGACCAGCTTGAAAATGCCATGCAGGGCGGCGGGCGCATCGGCATGCGCACAATGGATTCGGCCCTCAAGGACCTCATGGACCATGGCCGGATCAGTGGAAAAACCGCCTATGAAGCCGCTCTCGAAAAACGCAAGTTCGAGGACGTGAAGGAACTCAACTGACCACGCCGCGAAAGATTCTCGTCACCAGCGCCCTGCCCTACGCCAACGGCTCGATCCACATCGGGCACCTGGTGGAATATGTGCAGACGGATATCTGGGTGCGCTATCTGCGCCTCTGTGGCCATGAGGTCACCTATGTGTGCGCGAGTGACGCCCACGGTACGCCGATCATGCTCAAGGCACGGGACGCGGGCATCGCTCCTGAAGTGCTGGTGGAGAATTACCGCAGGGAGCACCAGCGCGACTTTGCCCGCTTCTTCGTCGGTTTCGACAACTACTACACGACACACTCGGAAGAGAACCGCGGATTTGTCGAGCTGATCTACAGCCGGCTTCAGCAGCGCGACCTGATCGAACGGCGCACCATCCAGCAGGCCTACGACGCCGAAGCGCAGATGTTCCTGCCGGACCGCTTTGTACGCGGCGAGTGCCCCGTGTGCGGGGCAGCCGACCAGTACGGCGACAGCTGCGAGAGCTGCGGCGCCACCTACTCGCCCTCCGAGTTGAAGAATCCGCGCTCGGTGGTCTCCGGTTCCGCGCCCGTGCAGAAGGACTCGGAACACTATTTCTTCCGGCTGGGTGCCTTCGAGCAGAGCCTGCGGGAATGGCATGCCGGCGGACATGTACACGAGAACGTGGCCCGCAAGCTCCGGGAATGGTTCGACACCGGCCTGCGGGACTGGGACATCTCGCGCGACGCGCCCTATTTCGGCTTCCGCATTCCCGGCACCGACGACAAGTACTTCTATGTCTGGGTCGATGCGCCGGTCGGCTACATGGCCAGCTTCAGCAATCTGGCCGCCAGTCCGGCCGGACGCGCCCGGGGCCTGTCCTTCGACGATTACTGGAGTCCGGACAGCAGCGCGGAGCTGTATCACTTCATCGGCAAGGACATCCTGTATTTCCATACGCTGTTCTGGCCGGCACTACTGGAGGGTGCGGGCTTTCGCCGGCCCACAGCGGTGCACGTACACGGATTCCTGACCGTAAACGGCCAGAAGATGTCGAAGTCGCGCGGCACGTTCATCGCCGCTGCCACCTATCTCGAACATCTGGATCCGGAGTACCTGCGCTACTACTACGCCTACAAGCTCGGCGCCGGACTCGATGACATCGACCTCAACCTCGAGGACTTTGTCGCGCGCGTCAACGCCGATCTGGTCGGCAAGTACGTCAACCTGGCCAGCCGCTGCGCGGGCTTCATCAGCCAGCGCTTCGATGGCCAGCTCGCCGACATGCTCGATGCACCCGATTTGCAGCAGCGCTTCATCGATGCGGGCAACAGCATCGGCGCCGCGTACGAGAGCCGGGAATTCGGCCGCGCCATGCGCGAAACGATGGCCCTGGCGGACGAAGCCAACCGCTACATCGACGACCGCAAGCCGTGGGTATTGGCCAGGGATCCGCACAGCCTGCCGCGCGTTCAGGCGGTGTGTACACAGGGTCTCAACCTGTTTCGCCTGCTGACGGTCTACCTGAAGCCGGTACTGCCCCGCGTCGCCACACGCGCCGAGGCTTTCCTGGACAGCGGCCCGCTCAACTGGGAAACACGTCTTCAGCCGCTGCTCGGCACGCGTATCGCAGCGTACGAAGCCCTGCTCGTCCGGGTTGACCCGGAGGCGATCTCACGTATGGTAAAAAGCTCCATGGACAGTCCGGCAACCAAAGCCGTGCCGCCTGCAACGGTGAGCACAGCCGATAAACCCGCCACCGGTTCACCGGGCGAAATCGAGCTTGCCGATTTCCAGAAAGTGGATCTGCGCATCGCGACCGTACTCGCGGCCGAGGCCGTCGAGGGTGCCGACAAGCTGGTGCGCCTCACTCTCGATGTCGGCAGCGAACAGCGTACCGTGCTGTCCGGCATCAAGTCGGCCTATGCGCCGGCAGACCTGGTCGGCAGGCAGGTGATCCTGGTCGCCAACCTGAAGCCGCGCAAGATGCGCTTCGGCATTTCCGAAGGCATGGTGCTGGCTGCGAGCGGCGATGCCGGACTGTTCCTGGTGGGCCCCGACAGCGGTGCAGCCGCGGGCATGCGCGTGAGCTGATGGCCGAGCTGCTGCTCATCGCAGTCGGCGCCGCGACGGTCAACAATTTCGTACTGGTTCGTTTTCTCGGCCTCTGCCCGCTGCTCGGCGTGGGTTCGAGGCTCGACAGCGCCGCCGGCATGTCGCTCGCGACGGGCTTCGTGCTGACCGTCACCGCGGGCCTCAGTTACCTGCTGGACCATTGGGTGCTGGTGCCGCTCGATCTCGGCTACCTGCGCATCATCAGCTTCATCCTGCTCATCGCGGGGACCGTGCAGCTGGCCGAACTGGTCATTCGCCGCCGGCACGCCCTGCTGCACCGCCTGCTCGGCATGTACCTGCCCCTGATCACGACCAACTGCGCCGTGCTGGGCGTCGCCCTGCTGAATGCCGGTACCGCAGACAGTCTGGCTGCAGCGCTGGCCATGGGTCTCGGCGCCGGGCTCGGTTTTGCCCTGGTCATGCTGCTGTTTGCCAGCCTGCGCGAGCGCCTGGAAAGCGCGGAGGTTCCACAAGCCTTTCGGGGTCCGGCCATCGCACTGGTCACGGCCGGCATGATGTCGCTGGCCTTTCTCGGTTTCGCCGGGCTGATCCGCGTCTGACCGCCGATGGTACTCGGAGCTGGCCTGCTGACTGCGCTCGCCATGGTCATTGGCATCCTGCTGGCGCGCGCTTCGGCAGCTCTGCAAGTCGACGATGAATCCGGAATCGAACGCATCAATGCCCTGCTGCCACAGACCCAGTGCGGACAGTGCGGCTATCCCGGATGCCGGCCCTATGCCGAAGCCCTGCTCCAGGGCACCGCCGGGACCGATCAATGTCCGCCCGGCGGCGAGTCCACGGCGCGTGCGCTCGCCCGCTTGCTCGGCAGCCGTGGCCCGCAACGCATGCCAGTGGCGCCGGCCGCCGGAATTGCCGTCATCGATGAGCCTGCCTGCATCGGCTGCGCGCGCTGCATCGAGGTTTGCCCGGTGGATGCAATCATCGGCGCCGCGCAGTTCAGCCACACGGTGATCGCTGCCGACTGCACCGGCTGCGAACTCTGTATACCGGTCTGCCCGGTGGATTGCATCCGGCTCGATCCACTTCCCGGTCATTCGACGCAGCCCGCTCCGGCATGAGCGATCCCGTCGTCTGGAATGCGCAACCGCGTCGTCCGGCCTGGGGCGTGCGCACGCCACGGCGCAAGACGCTGGCGACTCAGGCACCGATCCTGCGCGCGCCGCCGCCGGCCCGCGTGACCATCCCGCTGGTCGGCGGTGCCGGCACCAGTGCGCAGCCGGTCGTGGTCCCCGGACAAAGCCTGCACTGTGGCCAACCCGTCGCCACGCCGACGGCTGCAGGCCACCCCTGCATCCACGCCAGCATCGCCGGTCGGGTCAAAGACATCGGTCTGTATCCGGTGGCCGGCAGCGCACAGCCCGTGCCCTGCATCGTCATCGAGCGCAGTGAGCGCGAAACATTCTGGGATGGCTATCCTGTACAGCCTGAGGCCAGCTCGCTGCCCACAGCGGAAATCCGCCGCCAAATCGCTGCGGCCGGCATCGTCGGCCTCGGTGGCGCGCTGTTTCCGACCGCCGCGAAGCTGGACTCCGCCGGCCAGGCGCCGCTGCTGTTGCTGAACGGCGCGGAATGCGAGGCCTATATCAGTTGTGACGACATGCTGCTGCGCGAGCGTGCCGAGCGCGTGGTCGCCGGCGGACGCATCCTCTCTGCCGCGATCGGTGCGGAACTCTGCGTCATCGCCATCAAGACCGACATGCCGGAAGCGCGCCGGGCACTGCTGGACGCAATGGAGGCAGCGGCTGATCCGCGCATGGTCATATCGACGGTGACGGCCAAGTATCCGGCCGGCGGCGAACGGCAGCTCATCGAGCTGGTCTTCGGCCGCGAAGTTCCGGCCGGCGGACGGCCGGCCGACATCGGCATCATCTGCCAGAACGTGGGCACCGCTGCTGCGGTCGCTGATTTCTTTCTGGATGGACGACCGCTGATCTCGCGCATCGTCACGGTGACCGGGGGCGGTATCGCGACGCCTTGCAACATCGAGGCCCGCATCGGCACTTCCGTCGCCGATCTCGTACAGCTGGCCGGTGGCTATGCCGGGGCACCGGAACGGCTGATCATGGGCGGCCCGATGATGGGCATTGCGCTCGCCGATGACGAATTGCCAATCAGCGCCGCGACCAACTGCGTGATCGCAGCGACCGCCGGGGAACTCGGCGAGGCGCCTGCCGAACTGCCGTGCATCCGCTGCGGACTCTGCGTTGAAGCTTGTCCGGCGGCACTGATGCCACAGGAACTGCTGACGGCGGTACGCGACGAGAATACAGCGCGACTGGAGAGCCTTGGCATCAGCGAGTGCATCGAGTGCGGTGCCTGTGATTACAGCTGCCCCAGCCATATTCCACTCACGGCACAGTTCCATGCCGGCAAGCGCCTGCTGGCGAATGCGCAGTTGTCCCGCCGGCAGGCGAGCATCGCCCGCGCCCGATTCGAAGCGCGAAACCGGCGGCTGGCTGACGAGAACCGCGCCCAGCCGGAAAATCCGCCGGACGCCGATGCTCTCCAGACCCTGCTGGCCCGCACGCGCCCGCGCACTCCCGAAAGGCCCGACTGATGCGCTTTGCAACCGCACAGCCACCCCAGTGGCCGTCGCCATCGAGCGTGAGCGGCATGATGCGCATCGTGATCCTCGCGCTGCTGCCAGCCATCATGGTGAGCGCGTGGTTCTATGGGCCGGGCGTGTTCTTCAACATCATCATCGCTGTCATTGCCGCACTGGGTACCGAGGCGATCGCACTGCGCCTCCGGCAAAAACCGGTCACCGCAACACTCGGCGACGGCAGTGCGCTCGTCGCCGCGCTCCTGTTCGCCTTCTCCCTGCCGCCGCTCTGCCCGTGGTGGGTGACGGCAAGCGGCATGGTCTTTGCGATCGGCCTGGTCAAACACGCCTATGGCGGGCTCGGTTACAACCTGTTCAACCCGGCGATGGCGGGCTACGTGCTGGTGCTGGTTTCCTTTCCTGACCTTATGACCGGCTGGCCGGCGCCCGATATCGGCGATCTGGATTATCAGCGGCCGGGAATCGGCGCAACGCTGCAATACTGTCTTACCGGCCAGTTCCCCGATGCGCTGACGCTCGATGCCATCGCGCGCGCAACCACGCTCGACAGCGTGCGCGCAGGGCTCGGTGCCATGCGCACGATGGACGAGATCCGCATGAATCCGGTATTCGGCGATTTCGGCGGTGCCGGCTGGGAATGGGTGAACAATTTCGTCGCCATGGGCGGCGGCGCCCTGCTGCTGCTCGGGATCATCCGCTGGCATATACCGGCTGGCGTGCTCGGCGGCCTGCTGGGCATGGCGAGCTTCGTGTGGCTGCTCGATCCGGAAATCAGTCCATCCCCTGCCTTCCACCTGTTCAGCGGCGGCGCGATACTCGGTGCCTTTTTCATCGCCACCGATCCGGTCTCCTCGCCGACCACTGCGCGCGGGCGGCTCATCCATGGCGCGGGCATCGGCATGCTCACCTACATCATCCGTACCTGGGGCAGCTATGCCGATGGCATCGCCTTCGCGGTGCTGCTCATGAACATGACGGTACCGTTGATCGAGCGCTGGACGCGGCCGCGCATCTACGGCAGGTCTGCGTGATGGCACAACAGGAGACGGAAATCAGCCCTCCGGCATCCGCGCGGCGTGCGGGCTGGCGCGCTGCACTCAGTCTTGCCGGTTTCGCGGCGCTGGTCGGGCTGGTCGTTGGTCTTGCCTGGGACACCACACACGAGCGCATCGCCGACAATGAAGCGCGGCGCGTGCTGGACGAACTGACCACGATTCTCCCCCCGGCGCTCTATGACAATGAACCGCAGCTGGACGTCATCGCACTGGATCTGCCTGGCGACGAGCCGCGCCAGGTCTGGCGCGCCCGGCGCAACGGCGAGCCTGTGGCCGCAGTGCTCACCAGTCTGGCGCCCGATGGCTATTCCGGCCAGATCAGGCTGCTGGTTGCAATTGCCATCGATGGAAAGCTGCTCGGCGTGCGCGTGGCAAGTCACAGTGAAACGCCTGGCATCGGTGACGCGATCGAGGCACGAAAATCCGCATGGATCGGCAATTTTTCCGGGCACTCGCTGACTGATCCGGAAGAAAGCCGCTGGCGGCTGCGCAAGGACGGCGGCGACTTCGACGCGATCAGCGGCGCAACGATCAGCAGCCGCGCGGTCGTCGCGGCAACCCGCCGCGCCATGCAATACTTCGGCCTGCATCGCGAGCAGATCTTTGCAGCACCGGCGACAGCGACTGAAGGCAAGGCACGGCAATGACTCCGGAGTCAGCGGGAAGGATGACGGCGCAGACCTCGACGACGGGCAGCTATCGGGAAATCTTCAGTACCGGCATCTGGTCGAACAATCCGGGCATGGCCCAGCTGCTCGGCCTGTGCCCGCTGCTCGCCGTCAGCCGCACGCTGCTTGCCGGACTGGCGCTCGGCATCGCGACGCTGCTGGTGATCTGCGCCACAAACGTACTGGTCTCGGTTTCCCGTCGCTGGATCGACGCCCGCGTACGACTGCCCGCCCTGGTGCTGATCATCGCCGCTTTCGTGACCAGCGTAGACCTGGTCTTCAAGGCCTTCTGGTTCGACATGTACGGCGAGATCGGCCTGTTCATTCCGCTGATCGTCACCAACTGCGTGATCCTCAGCCGCGCCGAGGCCTTCGCGATCCGCAATCCGCTGCTGCCCGCACTGCTCGATGGCCTCGGCCACGGGCTGGGCTTTCTGCTGGTGCTCACGGCACTTGGCGCGGCTCGCGAGCTGTTCAGCCAGGGCCTGTTGATCGCCAGCCTGCCGCCGGGCGGCTTCTTCGCACTGGCCGGACTGATCGCCCTGCGCAATGTCCTGCGGAACAGGAAGGTCGCATCCCGATGACGCCCGCGAGCCGCCTGGCGATCTTCCGCCGTCTGCAGAAGGCCAATCCGCGGCCGAAGACCGAACTCGTCTACCGCTCGACATTCCAGCTGCTGGTCACGGTGATCCTGTCTGCCCAGGCCACTGACGTCAGCGTCAACAAGGCAACCAAACCCCTGTTCAAGGTCGCCAACACACCGGAAGGACTGCTGAAACTCGGTGAAGCGGGACTCAAGAAATACATCCGCACCATCGGTCTCTACAACACCAAGGCGAAGAACATCCTCCGCACCTGCCGCATCCTGCTGGACGAATATGGCGGCGAGGTGCCTGCGGACCGCAAGGCGCTCGAGGCTCTGCCCGGGGTAGGCCGCAAGACCGCCAATATCGTGATGAACATCGCCTTCGGTGTACCCACCATCGCGGTCGATACCCATGTGTTCCGGGTCTGCAACCGCACCGGGCTCGCCCCCGGCAAGACGCCGCGTGCTGTCGAGGACCGTCTGGTCGCCTGTACACCGGAAGCCTTCAAGCTTGATGCACACCACTGGCTGATCCTGCACGGCAGGCATGTCTGCAAGGCACGCAAGCCCGACTGCCCGAACTGCGTGATCGCCGCTTACTGCGAGTATCCCCACAAGACCCCGCCGCCCGATGAGGACTGAGCAGCGACTCTACCTCGCGCTCGATCAGGGCGGTCATACCAGCCGGGCACTGGTCTTTGACGATAACGGTCAGCTTGTGGCGACCGGCTCCATGCCCATCGACACGCTCCGCAATGCCAGCGGCCATGTCGAGCACGAGCCCGAGGCACTGATCGCCTCGCTGAACAGAGCGATCTCAATTGCCTGCAAGGGGCTTCCTGCGCACGGCCGGATCGTTGCGGCGGGACTCGCCACCCAGCGTTCGAGCATGTGCTGCTGGCAACGTCGAAGCGGCACCGCGCTCAGCCCGGTGATTTCCTGGCAGGACCGGCGCAACGCAGCCTGGCTGGAGACACTCGGCACGCACGCCGGCATGATCCGGCATCGGACCGGCCTGGTGCTGACCCCGCACTACGGTGCCAGCAAGATGCGCTGGTGCCTGGACCATCTGCCGGCGGTGCAGGCTGCCCACGCGGCCGGCAACCTCGTGATGGGACCGCTGGCGAGCTTTATCTGCAGTCGTCTGCTCGACAACCAGCCCTGCCTCGCCGATCCGGCCAATGCTGCACGCACCCAGCTCTGGGATCCGGCTACACGAGACTGGTCGGCCGAGCTGCTGCGCCTCTTTGGCATCGCCCGCGAAGATTTGCCCCTGCCGGTCACCAGCCGCTACACCTGGGGTCAGCTGGGCACACCATCCGGCGCTGTCCCCCTGACAGTTGTCACCGGCGACCAATCGGCCGTGCCCTTTGCCTTCGGCCCGCTCGATCCCCGCACGGCTTACGTGAACATCGGCACGGGTGCCTTCATCCAGCGCGCATTGCGCGACCGCATGCCGGCGGCAGAGCAGCTGCTGGTCAGCGTCGTCTGGTCCGATGCTGAACGCGTCGACTACATGCTTGAAGGCACGGTCAACGGGGCCGGCAGTGCGCTCGACTGGCTGGCCAAGAGCGAGAAGCTGACACTGGGCGAACTGCTGGAGGCGGGACAATCGGCGATTGCTGCCGGTCTGGAGCCACCCCTGTTTCTGAACGGCATCGGCGGACTCGGCTCACCTTTCTGGCGCAGCGATTTCGAATCACGCTTCGCAGGTACAGGGACTCCCGGCACACGCCTGCTCGCCGTACTCGAGAGCGTCGCCTTCCTGCTGTACACCAACTACCGCGAACTGGAAGCGCACGGGCCGCGCTTCACTCGGCTGCTTCTGACCGGCGGCCTGACCGCGAACGACTACCTGTGCCAGTGCCTGGCCGATCTCTGCGGGATGCCGGTCGTGCGCAGCGATGAGCCCGAAGCGACCGCGCGCGGACTGGCGCGGCTGATTGCCGCTGATGAGGCTCGCGACTGGCCCTTGCCAAGCACATCAACGCTGACGCCGGCACGAAATCCGGGTCTGCACTCGCGTTTCGCACACTGGCAGCAATTGATGCAGGCGCAACCGTAGCGCTCAGGGCTGGCTCTGGTTGCGGTCAGAGCAACGCCGTCGCACCTCGTTTTTCCAGGCATGGCTGACCGGAATTGTGCGCCCGTCATGCAGTATGAGATCCAGCCCGCTGCCCCGCTGAACCATCCGTGCAACGCTGTCCCAGCAGACCCACCAGGACCGATGCACCTGGCTACCAGTATCCAGTGCAACCATTTCCCGTATCGCATCGTTGAAGCGATAGCGCACCAGGTCACTTCCGCAGTCGCTCACCACCTCGATGTAGTGCTCGGCCGCCTTCAGCGTCTGAACCCTGGATTCAGGCGGCAGCTTCGACTGCTGCAGAAAACCCGGCCGTTCAGGGTCGACAATGACAGCAGTCGCAGCGGGGGACGCGGAGGCATCGGTGGTCATTACTTCACGACCAGCCAGTCGTGCGGCTGGCTTCGCCTCGCGCTGCGTGTACCAGCCGACGCCGAACTGACGCCGGTAACCATGGACGGCAGCCATCCAGAGAGGCAGAAAAAACACTGTGGACCGGCTGAACAACCGCAGCAGGTAATCACTGGTAAATGTCACCGCCTGTGGTGACAGGCTGGCCGCGTGATCCGGGTACAGCCATGAAAATATCAGCAGGTGGCAATACAGAAGCACCGTGAGCGGCAACCAGGCAATCAGGAAACCCAGCAGCAGGATCCGCCACAATGCCCAACCACGATCACGCACAAGGTGCGCAGCTGCCAGCGCACCCAGATGCCCGCCCCACCACGCGATGAGAACCCGGCTCCCCAGATAAAACCAGCCGGCCGCAAAGCCGAGTTCACCGATCGGCCGGATACCCAGTGCGGCAATCCACAGGGAAATCAGCAGCGGCGTCACCAGCAGGAAGAAAACATGATCCCTGCGGCCGGGTTTTCGGTCACGCAGATTACCGGGCTGACCGCGCGGCGATCGACCAGCACCGTTCCAGACGGCAGATAGTGGTTGGGCAATCACCGTGTTTCGCCGATTCCAAGCCTGTTCTTGTTGATCATGGGCCTGTCCAATTAATGCCACGAGCAGTGGCAACCGGCAAGCCCGGATCGGGCAAACCAGCCTCCTCACCGTCCACAAGCCGGTCATTCCGGCTGCATTTCATGCCAGAGCCCCTGACATGAATCTCCACTCAGGACAAATACCCGTGGATTCAAGACTTTCCGCTTGCGAGGGATCGCCGGCGATGCGATTACTCGGGACGCGGACGGGGGAAACCGTCATTCATGTATATCCGGGGAGAGAACAATGCTACGCAAGAAAACGATCCGGGCCGGTTTGCTGGCCGCCCTGTGTCTGACACTGGCCAGCCAGGCTGGTGCTGCACCGCCAAGTCCACCGCAACGTATTGGCGTGCTCTACGCGATCCACGGTGGAGCGACAAGCTGGGGCCCGCAAAACGCCTGGGACTCCAGCGCACAGATGTTTTATTACGATGCAAATTCATTCGGTTACAAGAACATCATCTGGAATCCCACATTCTGGCCACTGATGCTGCTTGATCCGACCGGCCAGGCCCAGTCGAAAAAATATGATTTCGAATATGCGCGGCTGGGTGGGCAGGACCGCTACAACTCGATCACCGATACCCAACTGGCGCACATGACCTCCGCGCTGAACATCCGGGCTGCCAGCTACAACAAGATCAACAAAAAGACCCCTGTAACCATTTTCACGGGGAAAATGAGCTGGATCAGCGACAACCCGGCCGACTTGCCGAATCCACGCGGCATGTACAACCCGCAGGTCGCTGGCGGTGCGCCCCTGACCTACTGTGGCGGCCCGACCGACGGTGGCCCCTGGGCAGGTTGTGATCCACAGCGTTACAACGTCGATGGGGCCGTTGAGCGCATGCTCGCCAACGACATCAGCCGGCTGATCGTCGTTGACACCACCACCAGCGGTGTACGTTTCTGGAAAACCTTTGAGCAGATCAGCGAAACCCGCAAGTTGGTCAACGCCTACAACACTGCAAACGGGAAAAGCGTGACGGTCGAGTGGGTCAATGATCCGTCGAACCTGATGACCGACTCCTACCCGACCGCCCCGGCGAACTGGACCTCCTCACTCGGCGCACCCGTCACGGATGCAGCAGTGCCGTTGACCGGCCGACCCAACCCGTTCACCGAGGATCCGGCCCTGGCCTGGATCCAGGTGGTGGGCATTGTCCGCGCAATCAACAGCAATGTTCCGCTCAACGAAACGGCGGTGGTGCTGATGAATCACCATGTGGGCGCCAACAAACAGTGGTTCGACCCGAAGATCGATGACACGGTGGCGCTCAACCAGAAGATCCGGCAGTCGCTGCGCACCCTGTTCCCGCAGATTGCGGAACAGAACATCATCGGCGCATGGTTCGGACGGTCGGAAATCAATCCGAACATCATCCCGAAGCCACCAACCTTTTCGCAGATGGAACGCACGCGCGCGATGCGCGGCGAAAATCTGGGCGAAGCATGGCTGTATGAAAGCCATGATGTGCTGCCGACCGGCCTGGATGGCTACCTGTACTGGGATGCCCTGGAAGAGCTGAAGAACCGCGGCATCAAGCACATCATCATCGCGTTTCCGCAGATCATGTCGGAATCGGTACTCAATCTGGTCGAGATTCCCAACCAGATTGCCAAGGAAATCGGCTTCAAGAACTGGCTGTACTGGAACACCAAGGACTACGACACCTATCCGGGTGTCGGCCATCCCTTCGCTGCCTACTGGGGCAACTGGGCAAACACGCAGTGCAAGATACCCGGCGGCACCGGCACTGAAGGCTGCTGTTTCGTGATGAGTGGCTGCCCTGCCACGACCCAGCCCTACCCGCCGCTGCGCCAGTCCTCGGCCACTTCGCCCATCAGTGCGCTTGATCCCAACCTCGCCTATGCCGTATCGGAGTATGGCCATCTGGGCTATGACCCGAACCAGGGCGCACCAGACGTGAATGCACCGGTACAGAACCAGTACACCGGTACGTGGGCCCTGTGGACGCCACCAAGCGACAGCCCGCTGGTTGGCGCCTATGTCGGTACCAAGGTCTGGCAAAAGATCGCGGCACCGTAGGCGTCAATCGATTCCCGTACTGCGAGCCCCTGCTTGCAGTACGGTGATTAGGAAAGTTCCGGGCCATGGATGGCCCGGAACTTTTTTCCCGAATGAAGGCAAGCCAGAAGCTGGCCATCGCTAGCCGTTGGCGAGCTATTTCTTCGGCAGGTACAGATCGACCAGCGTGCCTTCGAAGGCCTCCGCCGCGAAGGCCACGGTTTCCGACAGGGTCGGGTGCGGATGGATGGTGAGCCCGATATCGGCAGCATCGCAGCCCATCTCGATGGCGAGAGCGACTTCGGAGATGAGATCGCCGGCGTTCGGACCGACGATGCCGGCGCCGATCACGCGGTGGGTCTTTGCATCGAAGAGCAGCTTGGTCATGCCCTCGTCGCGATTGAGGCCGAGCGCCCGGCCACTCGCGGCCCAGGGGAACTGGCCCTTGCCGTAGTCGACGCCCTGCGCTTTCGCTTCGCTCTCCGTGATGCCGACCCAGGCGATCTCCGGATCGGTATAAGCGACTGAGGGTATCACCCGCGCATCGAACGCCGCCTTGTGGCCCGCCGCAACTTCAGCGGCCACGCGGCCTTCGTGATTGGCCTTGTGGGCGAGCATCGGCTGGCCGACGATGTCGCCGACCGCAAAGATGTGCGGCAAATTGGTACGCATCTGTTTGTCGACCGGAATGAAGCCGCGCTGGTCTACCGTTACCCCGGCCTTCTCCGCCGACAGACGCTTGCCGTTAGGCGCACGGCCCACCGCCATCAAGACCTGGTCGTAGGTCTCGGTCGCTGAGGTCTTGCCTTCAAAAGTAACCTGCAGGCCATCAGCAGCCGGCACGATCCTGGTCACCTTTGTGCCGGTCATGATCTGTGCGTAGCGTTTGGCGATGCGCCGCTGCAAGGGGCGGACCAGGTCCGGATCACAGCCCGGCATCAGGCCATCGGTGAGTTCGACCACCGAGATCTTCGTGCCGAGCGCGCTGTAGACGGTAGCCATTTCCAGTCCGATGATGCCGCCGCCCACCACCAGCATGGTCTTCGGCACGCTGCGCAGCTCCAGCGCACCGGTGGAATCGATGATGCGCGGGTCATCCGGAAATCCCGGCAGACGCACGGACTCGGAACCCGCCGCGATCACGCATTGCCTGAAGGCGATGACTTTGCGCTGCCCGCCATCGACGACTTCCAGATGGTACGGCGACAGGAAACTGCCCGTACCGCGCACGATATCGACCTTGCGTTTCTGCGCCAGCATCGCCAGGCCGCCGGTCAGTTTGCCGACGGTGCGGTCCTTCCAGCCGCGCAGTGCAGCCATATCGATCTGCGGCTCGCCAAAGCGCAGCCCGCAGTCGGCCATGCCCTCGACGTCGTCGATGACCTTGGCCGCATGCAGCAGCGCTTTCGATGGAATGCAGCCGACATTCAGGCAGACACCACCGAGCGTGGCCCAGCGTTCGACCAGCGTGACCTTGAGGCCGAGATCGGCCGCGCGAAAAGCCGCCGGATAACCACCGGGGCCCGCACCCAGCACCAGCAATTCTGTTTCCAGATCAACCGGGCCGCTATAGGTCGCTGCGGTATCCGGTATCGCCCTGGCAGACGGCGCCGGTGCACCGGCTGCCGGCGCCGCACCCGCACTGCCAGCCGACCGGCCCGCCGCTGCGCCCGCCGCAGCGCTGGCCGCAGCGCTGGCCGGACTGGTGGCCGGACCGCTGGCCGCAGCGCTGGCCGGACCGCTGGCCGCAGCGCTGGCCGGCGCCTTGGCCGGGGAACTGGCCGGCACAGCGATCGCTTCGCCGTCCAGCCTGACGATCAGCTGTCCTTCCGAAACCCGGTCGCCCTTTTTCACCAGCAGCTCTTCGACCACGCCACCGGCAGTCGATGGCACTTCCATCGCAGCCTTGTCTGTTTCCAGCGTGATCAGCGTGCCTTCGGGCTTGACGGTATCGCCAATCGCCACATGCACTTCGATGATCTCGACGTCCTTGAAGTCGCCGAGATTGGGAACCTTGACCTCGATTACTGCCATCGCCGCTCAGTCCGCCAGCAGACGATCCACGTCGCCCAGCAGGCTGACGAGGAAGGTGGAAAAGCGGGCGCCGGTCGCACCGTCGATGACGCGATGGTCGTAAGCCAGCGACAGCGGCAGGACCATGCGTGGCACAAACTTGTCCTTTGCCCAGACCGGTTTGATGCTGGCGCGGCCAACGCCGAGTATCGCCACTTCCGGCGCGTTCACGATCGGACTGAAGTAGGTGCCGCCGATTCCACCGAGGCTCGAAATCGTGAAGGTGCCACCCTGCATCTCCCCAGCCGTGAGCTTGCCGCTGCGTGCCTTCTCACTCAGTACACCGAGTTCGCGGGCGATCGTGAACAGGTCTTTCTGGTCGGCATCGCGGATCACCGGCACCACCAGGCCCTGCGGCGTATCGGCGGCAAAGCCGATATGCCAGTACTTCTTGTGTACGAGACCGGTACCGTCTTCGGTCAGCGAACTGTTGAAGTCCGGAAACTCCCGCAGCCCGAGCACGGCCGCACGGACGAAGAAAGCCAGTGGCGTGAGCTTTACTCCCTCTGCGGCAGCCTTGTCCCTGAGCGCCTTGCGCCGCTCTTCGAGTGCGGTGATATCGGCCTCGTCCTGCTGTGTGACATGCGGAATGTTGAGCCAGGCTGCCTGCAGGCGCGGACCGGAAATCCTGCGCACGCGTGACAGCGGCGAGACCTCGACCGGGCCGTATTTCGCAAAGTCCACCGCCGGAACCTTCGGCAGCGAAGGGCCGGAGCTGACTGCGCCGCTCATCACCGACTTCACGAACTGCTTGACGTCGTCGAGCAGCACACGGCCCTTCTGGCCCGAGCCTCTTACCCGGCCGAGATCCACACCGAGTTCGCGGGCGAACTTGCGCACCGAAGGACTGGCATGGGCGCGCGAGAACGTGGACTCATCGATCGGCGGCAAGGCCTGCGCAGCGGCGGGTCGCGAGGGCTCCAGGGTACGACGTGCGGGCGGCGCCGCAGGCGCTTCGGTTCGCGCGGGAGCCGGTGCGGCCGATTTCGCTTCCGGCGGCTGTGTCGCCGCTGCCGTTTCCGCCTCGTCTGCTTCAAGGAAGGCGATCAGGTCACCGGTGGACACGCGGCCACCCTGGGCGACTTTCAGTTCGATGACCTTGCCGGCCACGGGCGATGGCACTTCCATCGCCGCCTTGTCGGTCTCCAGCGTGATCAGCGTCTGCTCGGCACGCACCTGATCGCCCGGCTTGACCACAACCTCGACGATCTCGACGTCCTTGAAGTCGCCGAGATCCGGGACTCTTATCTCACGTCGTGCCATGAATTGCTCTCAACCCGGAAAAATCAGACAGTCACAGGATTCGGTCTGGCGGGATCAACGCCGAGCGTTGCAATCGCTTTCGCAACCGTTTTCGCATCGATACTGCCTTCATCGGCAAGCGCCTTGAGCGCGGCGATCACGACATACCGGGAATCCACCTCGAAGAACTCGCGCAGCGCAGCCCGGGAATCGCTGCGGCCAAAGCCGTCTGTACCCAGCACCACATAGCGACCGGGCATCCAGGGCCGGATCTGGTCAGCGACGATGCGCATGTAGTCGGTGGCCGCTATGCAGGGTCCGGCCTGGTCTGCCAGATTGCTCGCCACAAAGGACCGCCGGGGCGCCTCTGCGGGATGCAGCATGTTCCAGCGGTCGCAGTCGATGCCATCGCGCCGCAGCTCGGTAAAACTGGTCACGCTCCAGACGTCTGACGACACCTGGAAGTCTTTCTCGAGCATCTCCGCTGCCGCGATCACTTCCCGCAGGATGGTGCCGGACCCCATCAACTGCACATGCAGCTTCTTACGCGCTCCGCTCCGCAGCCGGTACATGCCGCGCAGGATGCCTTCTTCGACGCCCTCGGGCATGGCGGGCTGGACATAGTTCTCGTTCATGACGGTGATGTAGTAGAAGACACGCTCCTGTCTCTCGTACATCCGCCGCATTCCGTCGTGCATGATCACGGCAAGTTCGTAGCCGTATGCCGGATCGTAGGCCACGCAGTTCGGGATCGTGGATGCAGCCAGATGGCTGTGTCCGTCCTGGTGCTGCAAACCTTCACCGGCCAGCGTGGTGCGGCCAGCCGTTGCACCGAGCAGGAAGCCCTTGGCCTGCGAGTCGCCCGCCGCCCAGATGAAGTCGCCGATGCGCTGAAAGCCGAACATCGAATAGAAGATGTAGAAGGGAATCATGTACACGCCATGATTCGCATAAGAGGTTGCCGCCGCGAGCCAGGAGCAGAAGGCGCCGCCTTCGTTGATGCCTTCCTGGAGGATCTGGCCCTCCTTGTCCTCGCGGTAGTACATGAGCTGCTCGGCATCCTGCGGCGTGTAGAGCTGCCCTACCGAGGAATAGATGCCGATCTGCCGGAACATGCCTTCCATGCCGAAGGTGCGTGCCTCATCGGGCACGATCGGTACGACGTTCTTGCCGATGGCCGGATCGCGCAGCAGGCTGTTTAGCAGGCGGACAAATACCATCGTCGTCGATGCAGCCCGGTCACCCGTGCCTTCCAGCTGGGTCTTGAACAAGTCCAGGCCGGGCACCACGAGCGGCTCGATCTGCCGCTTGCGCGCGGGGAGATAACCACCGAGCTGCTTGCGGCGCTCCTGCAGGTAGCGCATCTCCTCGCTGTCCGGCGCTGGTCGGTAAAACGGAACCTTGTCGATGTCGGCATCAGAAATGGGGATGTGAAAGCGGTCGCGCAGCGCCTTCAGATCGTCGACGTCGAGCTTCTTGGTCTGGTGCGCTGTCATGCGCCCTTCGCCCGCCTGACCGAGACCATAACCCTTGATGGTCTTCGCCAGAATGACCACCGGACGACCGTCCTGCTGCATGGCACGCGCATAAGCGGCGTGTACCTTGATGGCATCGAGACCACCGCGATTGAGCCGCCAGATCTCGTCATCCGACATGTGGGCGACCATAGCCTTCAGTTCGGGATACTTGCCGAAAAAGTGCTCCCGGGTATAGGCGCCACCGGCAGCCTTGAAATTCTGGTATTCGCCATCGACCGCTTCTTCCATCCGTCGATGCAGGAAGCCCTGGTGGTCTTCCGCCAGCAGCGGATCCCAGCGCGAGCCCCAGAGTACCTTGATGACTGCCCAGCCGGCACCGCGAAACGCTGCTTCGAGTTCCTGGATGATCTTGCCGTTGCCGCGTACCGGGCCATCGAGACGCTGCAGATTGCAGTTGATCACGAAGATCAGGTTGTCGAGCTTCTCGCGCACCGGCATCGTGATTGCGCCCATCGACTCCGGCTCGTCCATCTCGCCATCGCCGAGGAAACACCAGACCTTGCGCCCGCTGGTGTCGGCAAGGCCGCGATGCTCCAGATACTTCATGAAGCGGGCCTGATAGATGCCCATCATCGGGCCGAGGCCCATCGATACGGTCGGGAACTGCCAGAAGTCCGGCATCAGCCATGGGTGCGGATAGGAAGAAAGTCCCTTGCCCTTGCCGGCCACTTCCTGGCGAAAATAGTCGAGCTGTTCTTCGCTCAGCCTGCCCTCGAGATAGGCACGGGCATAGATTCCCGGTGACGAATGACCCTGGATGTAGATCAGGTCACCGCCGGACTCGGCGTTGGCCGCCCGCCAGAAGTGATTGAAACCGACCTCATACAGGGTCGTCGCTGAAGCATAGGTCGCGATGTGGCCGCCATACTCGGTGCTCCGCCGGTTGGCCTGCACCACCATGGCCATCGCGTTCCAGCGCAGATAGGCCTCGATTCGCCGCTCGATGGCGCGATCGCCGGGATACTCGGGCTGCAGCCAGAGCGGAATCGTGTTCAGGTAGGCGGTATTGGGACGAAATGGCAGATAGGCGCCGGAACGCCGTGCGTGATCGACCATCTGGTTGAGCAGGAACTGCGCACGCTCGGCCCCATGTACGCGCAGCACGGAGTCGATCGACTCGATCCATTCGTGAGTCTCGTCCGGATCGAAATCATCAGGCTGAATACTCGGGTTGACTGAATCCGACACTGTGGCTCCGCTGACGTTGTGCGACTTGCCCTATACTGCGGGCTGGATGGACTGAGGCTGAGCTGGCAGAAAAACAATGATCGGCGTTTCGCGAAAACAGGTCAAGCAAGCAACAGCGGACAGCCTGCTTCCTGCCGGTATTCCGTTCAAGGTAACGCAGACACCGGGGCGCCTGCGCAAAAGCATGCTCACGACCTTCGATCACCTCATCGTCGTAGCGCCAACCCGGCCCAAAGCTTCGCTGTGGCGTGACGTACCCGGACTCAAATCGCTGCAGCCACGGATCAGGCGCCTCGGCAAGGCCTCTGCCGGCCGCCCGTTGCGCAGTATGGTCGGCAGCAGCACGACGGCTGCAACACTCGGACTGCTTCCGCCGCAAAAAAAAGGCAGCGGCCCCTTGCCGGCTTTCAGTCTGCTCAGGTTTGCCGGCGATCTGGTCGCGGACGCGATCGGCGACGAACCGCGCTCGATTGGTCTGCTCGCACACGGCTTTGCGGCCGAGGACGCTGAACGCATCGTCACTGCACTGCTGCTCGCACTTGGCGCGCGCGCCTGGCAGCCGCCCGCGTTCCGCAAGGACAACCGGCCCGCACAGCTCAAGAAGATCCAGCTGCTCGGCCTGCCGGCGGAGATCGACCTGGAGCGCGTGCTGGCAGAGGCAGAAAGCGCAAATCTGGTGCGTGGGCTTACCGCATTGCCCGCCAACAAGCTGAACGCAAGCGCGTATCGCGGGCTGCTGGGCGAGCTGGCCAGGCAGAACGGTTGGGAATTCGAGTGGCTGGATGAACCCGCACTTGCAAGACTCGGCGCCGGTGCCTTCCTCGCGGTCTCCCAGGGAAACGCCAGTCGCGACGCGGGCATCGCCCGCCTGCGTTACCGGCCGGCGGGCATCGCCCGCCAGCCTGATCTGGCACTCGTCGGCAAGGGCATCATCTTCGACACCGGTGGTACCAATACCAAGAGCGCCAAGTACATGCTCGACATGCATCTGGACATGTCGGGCAGTGCCGTGTCGCTTGCCGTGCTGCAGGCACTGACTGCACTCCGTTCTCCACTGTCCATCGACTGCTGGCTCGCCATCACCGAGAACCGCAGCGGGCCTGCCGCCTACAAGCAGCGCGATGTGATCACCGCCAGCAACGGCGTGACCATCGAGGTCATGCACACGGATGCAGAGGGCCGCATGGTGCTGGCTGACACGCTGGCACTGGCGGGACGTGAAAAGCCGCGACTCATGATCGACTACGCCACCCTGACCGGCGCCTGTGTCCACGCGCTGTCCGAACGCTACAGCGGTGTATTCAGCAACCGCGAATCGCTCAACGAATTGCTTGTACGCACCGGGCGGGATTCAGGCGAACGCGTGTGGCCCTTCCCGATGGACGACGATTTCGACGATGACCTCAAATCGAAAGTCGCCGATGTCAGCCAGTGCAGCACCGGCGGTGAGGCAGACCAGATCCTGGCCGCGCGATTCCTGCAGCGTTTCGTGCCGGAAGCGACGACCTGGATTCATATGGACCTGTCCTCCGTGACCCGCAAGGAAGGCCTCGGACAGATGCCGGGCGGGTTTACCGGTTTCGGCGTACGTTACAGCCTGGCACTGCTGCTCGATCACGCTGCCGACCTGCATGAACTGGCCATGCCCGTCACGCAGCCACGCCACCGCTGATGATCAGCACCCGCTTTCGCGGCTTTTTGCCGGTCGTCGTCGACCTTGAAACCGGCGGTTTCAACGCGCGGACCGATGCGCTGCTGGAAATTGCCGCGGTGCTGCTGACCATGGACGAGGACGGCACGCTGCGCAGGGGCGAGACGGTGTCATTCCATGTGCAGCCGTTTGACGGTGCCAATATCGAAGCGGCCTCACTCCAGGTCACCGGAATCGATCCCTTCCACCCGCTGCGACCTGCGATTCCCGAACGCGAAGCCCTGCAAAACATCTTCCGCGAAGTGCGTCAGGCTGTCCGGAATGCGGGCTGCAAGCGCGCGATTCTCGTTGCGCACAATGCCCATTTCGATCTCGGCTTCCTGAACGAGGCGATCGCCCGTACCGCCGTCAAGCGCAGTCCCTTTCATCCCTTCAGCGTGCTCGATACTGCAACGCTGTGTGGCGTCGCCTTTGGTCAGACGGTACTGGCCCAGGCCGCGCTTGCCGCGGGCATGGAGTGGGACAGCGATGCCGCCCATGCAGCGGCCTACGACGCGGAAATGACCGCCGACCTGTTCTGCGAGATCGTCAACCGCTTCAAGCCGATTTACGCTGCCGCACTGCCGCTACCCCCGGTTGTCGCGGAAAGCGCAGATGATGAACCGCTGCCGCCGGAGACCTGACCGCTCACGCCGGCAGTGAATTGAATAAAGCCGGGCACTCTCCTATTCTGCCGGCCTCGCCTTCCGCAAACTTCAGCCGGCCAGTCTGGAAACAACATGAATCCCCTGAAATCGGTCAATGGCGCAGTTCTGGGCAGTTTGCTCCTGACGGCGATTATCGGTTTTGCGCTCGGTGGCGCCGGATTCAGCCTCCATAACCTCGACCGGTGGCTGCACATCGTTGCCGGCATCGCCTGGGTGGGATTCCTTTATTACTTCAATGTCGTCCAGGTACCGGCACTTGCAGAAGCCGTTGCTGACAAGAGCGGTCCCGGTGGTGCAGGCATCAACAAATACATCACGCCGCGCGCCCTTTTCTGGTTTCGCTGGGCAGGCGTGGTGACTGTCCTGTCCGGCATCATTCTGATCGAATTTGCGTTCAGGCCGGCCGGTGGCGGCTTCATGCAGGTCATGGCACTGAAGGAAGGCTTCCGGATCATCGGCATCGGTGCCTGGCTCGGCCTGATCATGCTGTTCAATGTCTGGGTGCTGATCTGGCCAAACCAGAAAAAGATTCTCGGCATCACCGCTGCCACCGAGGAGCAGAAAGCCGCAGCACGCAATGTGGCTTTTCTCGCCTCGCGCACCAATTTCATACTGTCGCTGCCGATGCTGATGTGCATGACGGGCCAGTCGCACGGCCTGCCTTTCTGAAGCTGCCGGTGAGCGGCGCGCTCTGCACCTTATGCCCCTGAACACTCCACAACCGACACCGCCGCCGACAGCTGCGATAAGCGCAGCCGTGCGCGCTGCGCTGGCTGAAGATATCGGCAGCGGCGATCTGACCGCCGCACTGGTTCCGGATGCACAGCAGGCAATGGCCACGGTCATCACGCGTGAGGCCGCGGTGCTCTGCGGGCAGACCTGGGTCGATGCAGTTTTCACCGAACTCGATCCGGCAGTTGCCATTGACTGGCATTGCCGCGACGGCGCTGCCGTGACACCGGGGCAAAAGCTCTGCGAACTCCGTGGCTCGGCGCGCAGCATCCTGACCGGCGAACGTACCGCGCTCAACTTCCTGCAGACCCTGTCGGCTGTTGCCACCGCAACCCGTCGCTACGTCGACGCCATCGCGGGTACCCGCGCCACGATTCTCGACACGCGCAAGACGATCCCGGGACTTCGGCTGGCGCAGAAATATGCGGTGCGGGTCGGTGGCGGCAGCAATCACCGTATCGGGCTGTACGACGGCATCCTGATCAAGGAAAACCATATCGTTGCGGCAGGCGGTATCACGCCGGCCGTACGACGCGCGCGTGACCAGGGTTCAACCGAGCTGCTGGAAGTCGAGGTGGAGACGCTCGCGCAGGCCGAGGAAGCATTGCGCGCCGGTGCTGACCGGCTGCTGCTGGACAATTTCACGACCGCGCTGATGCGTGAAGCGGTCGCGCTGCGCGATGCGCTCGCCCCTGGCACCGGGCTTGAGGCCTCGGGCGGCATCGAGCTGCAAACCATCCGCAGCGTTGCGGAAACCGGTATCGATTTCATCTCGGTCGGCGATCTGACCAAGAACATCCGTGCCGTCGATCTGTCGATGCGCTTCAGCTTCAGTGCGCCATCGCATGTCCGGGAGCGCTCCAGCGCGTGAACAGCCAGACACCCGAACCCGTACCGCCGTGCCCCGACTGTGGCAAACCAACCGCCCTGTGCATCTGTGATCGCGTGGAACCTGCCGATACCCGACTGCGCGTCGTGATCCTGCAGCACCCGCAGGAGAACGATGCCGTCCTCGGCACGGCAAGGCTGGTCACGCTGACGCTGCCGAAGGCCGAGATCCGCGTCGGCCTGTCATGGGCATCGCTCGATCACGCCACGGGCCTCACCGATGCCAATCGCGAACGCTGGGCCGTACTGGCCGGTGTGAAACTCGGGGTCGCGTTACCCGATGAGGCCCGCAAGCAGCCGGTTGTGGTAATCGACCGCAAGGGCCGCATGCGTGATCTCAAGCGTCACGGGCTCGACGGGATCATCGTACTCGACGGCACCTGGAGCCAGGCCAAGACACTGTGGTGGCGGAATGCCTGGCTGCTCAAACTGCCGCGGATCGTGCTCACGCCCCGTGAGCCGTCGATGTACGGCCGGCTGCGCAACGAACCCAGGCGGGATCTTGTCTCCACGCTGGAGGCAATAGCCGACACACTGCCGGCTTTGGGGGAATCAGAGCAACTGCGCACGAGCCTGCGCCGCCTGCTGCGCACCCTGTTGCAGCGTGCCCGCGATGCGGGTCAGCCGTTGACCACCGACGACATCAGCACGCGCTTGGGCTCGGAGATTCCGTAACCCTGGGCGTAGTCGATGCCCATGCCCCGCAGCATGGTGATGATTTCCTGGTTCTCCGCCCACTCGGCGATGACTTTCTTGCCGGTGAGATGACCGATCTCGTTGATCGAGCGGACCATTTCCCGGTCGATCGGGTCATGCAGCATCTCCTTGACGAAACTGCCGTCGATCTTGAGGTAGTCGACCGGAAAATGTTTCAGATAGCCGAAGGATGACAGCCCGGTACCGAAGTCATCGAGCGCAAACTTGCAGCCCAGTTCCTTGAGCGCATTGATGAAGCGGCTCGCCTGCGCAAAGCTGGCGATGGCCGCCGTCTCGGTGATCTCGAAACAGATCTTGCTGGCATCGAGCCCGCTGCGCTGGAACTGGCGGATCACAAAGGGCAGGAACTCGTTGTCGGCCAGGCTCGATCCCGAAAGGTTGATCGAGCACAGTGCCAGCCGCTCACGCTCATCGGCTTCGGACACCAGCCACAGAAAGGCATGCTCGACGACCCAGCGGTCGATGTTGGAAATCAGCCCGTAACGTTCGGCGGCGGAAATAAACAGGTCCGGCGATACCAGCGCACCGGCCTCATCGCGCATGCGCAACAGGATCTCGTAATGGGAGCCTGTCTCTTCAGACTGCAGCGGCTGTATCGTCATGCGATACAGCTCGAAGCGGTCTTCCTCCAATGCATTGTTGATCCGCGCCGCCCACTGCATCTCGCGCCGCCGCCGCATCAGGTCGATATCGTTCTGCCGGAAGCAGTGAATGCGGTTGCGACCGGCCTCCTTCGCCGCCTGACAGGCGCTGTCGCCGGCAGCAATGAGGGTTGCCACGCTTTCGTCTTCGCCGTTGATCGGCACCACGCCGATGCTGACGCCGAGCCGGAAACTCCGGTCGTCCCAGCTGAACTTGTGCTCGCGGATCGCCTCGCGCAACATCTCGGCGGTGCGCATCGCCTCCTCGGCGCTGCAGGCCTCGAGCAGCAGGCCAAACTCGTCACCACCGAGGCGTGCCAGGGTATCGCGCCAGCGGATCTTGGCCGTCAGCAGCGCACTGATCTGCGTCAGCAGCGTATCGCCCGCACCGTGCCCGCAGGAGTCGTTGATGATCTTGAACTGGTCCAGATCCAGATAAAGCAGGGCATAGGAAGTTTCACGGGCCTTGGCACTCTTCAGCGAGCGCTCCAGCCGGCTCTCGAATTCGCGGCGATTCACCAGGCCGGTGAGCAGGTCGTGGCTCGCGTGGAAGGACAGCCGCCGATTGAGTTCGCGGGATTCGCTGACGTCATGGAACACCAGCACACCGCCCGTGACGTTGCCGCGATCGTTGCGGATCGGTGAAGCCGTGCTCTCTATATAGAGTTCATTGCCGTCCCGGCGGATCAGCAGCGACGGCCGCACCGACTTGACCGAGCGATTGCGTTTGATCGAACTCATCACCGGATTCTCGAGCGGCTCGCAGGTCTCCTCGTGGAAGCCGCGGAAAATTTCGTCTACGTGCCGGCCACTCGCGTCATCCAGCTTCCAGCCGGTCAGTTCTTCGGCGACGGGATTCACGTACTCGACCACCCCTTCGCCATCGGTCGTGACCACACCGTCGCCAATCGACTGCAGGGTGATCTGCGCGCTCTCCTTCTCGCGGAACAGCGCCTCTTCATAAACCTTCTGTTCGGTGATGTCGGTTTCCACACCGACCAGACGCCGCAACCGCCCCTGCTCATCGAGCAGTGCCTTGGCACGACAGAGAATCCAGCGCCACTCGCCATCCCTGCGGCGCATGCGGTGCGTGTTCTCGAAAATCGCGGTATGGCCAGCCAGATGTTCACGCAGCTTTGCCTGCAGGCGTGCGAGATCGTCAACGTGCACGATCCGCCGCCAGTCCGGCGCGGAACGGGCCAGGTCTTCATCGCTGTAACCCATCATCGCTTTCCAGCGCGGCGAGTATTCGACGCGGTTGTTCACCGCATCGAAATCCCAGCTGCCGTCGTTGGCCGTCTGCTCCAGCAGGCCCTCGCGCTCATCGCGCTCGGCAATGCGCTGAGCCGACCGCAGGCGCTCAAGCCCGGTAGCAAAGCTCGAGCCGAGCAACTTCAGCAACAGGGTGTGCTCGGCGTTCCAGCTGGCTTGGGGCTGGCCGAAAAACAGCGCCATGAACCCGGCCCGGCGACCCTGTATATCGAAAGCAATCAACAGGACTGCGCCACAGCCCAGCACGGCCAGGCGCGCAGCGTCCGCCGCCTGGTACGCCGGCGGCACCGCCGTATCGGCGAAACCCCGGACCCGCAGGTGTTGCAGGCACCGGTCGAGCCATGGAAATTCATCCATGGCGACGTCCGTCAGCACCTCGGGATTGCAGATCGCGAAAGTGCTGCGTGCCGCGACCACGCGTTCGATACGCCGGCCGTTCTCGCTGAACAACGCAACGCAGGTCGCGTCGCATCCGAGTTCGTCGCGCAGCGTTTCCAGCGCGGTGGCCAGAACCGCGTCTGCCTGCCCGGCCACCATGTTCTGCAGATCGACTGCCAGCTTCGTATACAGGATGTCGAGGCCACCCGCGGTACGGGAGCCGACCGCATCCTGCATGCCGGTGATTGTGAGCCGATGATCCATGTCTGCCGCGGATTCTGACATGCTTTCGTCCCAATACAACATAAGCCGATGTTATGCATCAGGTTTGCAGTTGATCAGCAGATCCCTGATGCTAGCGCTGCTCAGCCCTGCACCGCGACCGGAGCAGCCATCCCATGCCAGACATGCCTGCCGATACCTCCGAATGGATCCTGAATTTCCTGGGCGTCGGCAATGCGGCTGCACCGGAACTGGGCTCGGCAAGCGTGGTACTTGAACGCGACGGCCAGCCGCTGCTGATGGTGGACTGCGGCCAGGAAGCGCTGAGTGCCTATCTGGCCGCATACGGACAACCGCCACCTGCCGTATTCATCACGCACCTGCATCTGGATCATGTCGCTGGCTTCGAGCGACTGTTCGTCAGCAATTATTTCGGCACCGGGCAGGATGCCTACACGCGTCTCTATGTGCCGGCCCTGCTCGTGCCGCTGCTCCAGGGCCGCATCGCCGATTACCCGAACGTGGTTGCCGAAGGTGCGGCAAATTTCTGGGACGCCTTCCGGCTGATTCCGGTCAGTCGCGGCTTCTGGCACGAGGGCCGCTGGTTTGATGTGTTTCCGGTCCGCCACCACGTACCCGGTACCGCTTACGGGCTCTGCCTGCGCGGGGCATTCCTTTACAGCGGCGACACGCGACCGATTCCGGAAGTCATCGCACAGTACGCCGACGGCCGCATGCCGCTGATCCACGACTGCGACCTGCACGGCAATCCGTCCCACACCGGCCTGCCGGACCTGCTGCGCGAATACTCCGCAGAGCACATCCGGCAGATGCTGGTGTATCACTATGCATCACCCGCCGATGGCGCGGCACTGGCGGCAGCCGGCCTGCGCGTGGCAAAAGCCGGCGATCGCCTGCCGCTGCCGAAACCGCTGGCCGCGGCCGAAGCACATGCCGCCTCTGCAACAGCAGCTGCGGGGGCTCCCACGGGGAAGATTCCGGCGCCACCATGAGCTTTGTCAGAAGCTGGTACCAGTATCGCTCCTCCTGTCCGTTCGCCAATTGATCTCCGGAATTGCGTTCATGATCAGCATCAGGAGAGCAACCGTCAGCGACGCGGAGAGGATGCATGTTTTGCACGTCGCCTCTTCCACCGCAGTCTACCAGCGGTTTTTCGGCGGCAAGGGTCTGGAGCAGTGGCTGGCGACACGCAGCCCGGCGGTCTGCGCTGCCGAGATCGGCAAATGGGCGGTCATCCTTGCTGAAGAAGATGGCGACCTGCTGGGCTTCGCCGCGCTGGATACGGCAAAAGCCAATATCGATGCAGTCTATGTCGCACCGGAGCGGTGGCGGCAAGGAATCGGACGACAGCTGCTGATTCGTATCGAGGAAATCGCGAGAGACGCCGGGCTGTCAAGCATCAGCTTGCAGGCGACCGGCCCGGCCATACAGTTTTACCAGCGACAGGGCTACGTTGCACCGAAAGACCTGGGCCCCAACCCGTCGTGGGCGGCGATGGAGAAGCAACTCGGCT
This sequence comes from Chromatiales bacterium, assembly GCA_024234935.1. NCBI lineage: Bacteria > Pseudomonadati > Pseudomonadota > Gammaproteobacteria > Chromatiales > Chromatiales bacterium. The sequence goes on along the minus strand of JACKNI010000001.1, from coordinate 157,227 downwards.
GAGCGACGGAACCGGCGGCTGCAGAGGGCAGTCCCGCCAGCCCTTCAATCCTTGATCAGATCATCGAATGCTCCGCCACCTGAAGCAATTGCTTTAGCCGTGTGCTCGTGGCATCGTGCTCCCGGATCATCCTGATCCGGGAGCATGCCGATGACCTACGAATTCGTCTCACAGCGCACCTTGCCGACTTTCCGCCACTTCGGCATCCGGCCGGTCAGCGGCGCGCTCGGCGCCGAGATACACGGCATCAGTATCGCCGGCGACCTGCCGCAAGCGGTGATCGACGAACTGCACCAGGCGCTGCTCGAGTTCAAGGTGATCTTTTTCCGCGACCAGCCGCTCGACAACGATCGCCACCTGGCTTTCGCACGCCGCTTCGGCACGCCGCAGGGACCGGGGGCGATACCGCAGCCCGAGGGCTACCCGATGATCCGGCGCCAGCAGTACGACCAGTTCTCGAAGATCGGCTCCGACGTGAACTTTCACGCCGATGATTCCTTTAGGACCTACCCCTCGAAGTTTTCCATCCTGCACGGCATCGACATGCCGAAGGCCGGGGGTGACACCATCTGGGCCGACATGGAAAAGGCCTACGCCGCCCTTTCCGCGCCCATGCAGGCATTCCTCGATGGCCTCACCACCGAGCACAGCCTGATGAAGTCCTTCGGCATGGGCATACTCCGCCAGTATGGCGTCCAGGCTCTCGGCAACATGATGAAGCGGAACCCACCGACCATCCACCCGCTGATCCGCGTACATCCGGAGACCGGCCGCAAGTCCATCTATGCCAGCGAACTGCTCACCGACCGGGTCATTGAACTCAGCGCAAAAGAAAGCGAGAACCTGCTGCAGTTCCTGTACCGGCACAGCTACAGCCCGGAGTTTGAATGCCGCTTCCGCTGGGAAAACAATTCAGTGGCCATGTGGGACAACCGCTGCACCCAGCATCGCGGCATCAATGACTTCTTCCCGGCTTTTCGGCTGATGCAGCGTATTCCGGTGGTAGAGGACCAGCGCCCATCCTTCCACCCGGAGACGGAAAAGGTCTTGCAGTTCGGCGATGTCCCTTTCGTGAATACCGAGGAGCTTTTCGACACCAGGCCGGAACTGGCTTACGGCCACACCACCGGCACGACGGCCGGCTGAGTGCCCGGAACGCCACCTGCAAATGACCGGGCATCTCGACACTGTCGCCGCGCAGAACACCAGGGAACGGCTCATCCTCACGGCAGAGCGGCTGTTCGCAGAACAGGGCATCGACGCGGTATCGCTGCGGCAGATCAATACCGAAGCCGGCCAGCGCAACCTCTCGGCAACGCTCTATCACTTCGGTTCCAAGGAAGCGCTCATCGACATCATCTATGACTTCCGCATGGAGCGCGTGAACCGGCGGCGGATGGAACTGCTGGCGAGTATCGAGGCAGCAGACCGGCAGGGTGATATACACGCGCTGGTCGAAGGCGTGGTGATGCCCATCGTCGAGGAAGTGACCACCAGCGATGGCGGCACGCACTACATTCGCTTTCTGGCCCAGGTCATCGGCCACCCGCAGCTGCGCCTCGACAAGCTCTGGACCAGCCGCCACGCCGATGGCCTTTCACGCATCGTCGCGCATCTGCGCCGCAGCCTGCCGGAACTCCCGGCACCGCTCGGCAGCCTGCGCATCGGGCTGATGTGGGAGCAGGTTATTCATGCGCTGGCCGACCAGGACCTGCTGCGCGAGAACGCCGGCCAGTCCGGACATGCGCTGTTCGTTAGCAACCTGATCGATGTGGTCGCGAGTGGCCTGATGGCGCCCGTCGGTCCCGCGACCCGACGCGAACTGCAAGCGGCGAGGAAGACGACCGGCAAGAGCAAGGCGCCTTCCCTCAAGCGCAGGACGCCGCGCCTCACTCCAAATACGCGCCGCCGCTAGAGCGCAACTGGTCCGGAGGATCAGCCGTAACGTGCTTCTACACGCTGCTGCAGGTCCAGCAGCGCATCGCCCTGCATCTGCGTTTCCATCAGCGGAAAAAGCTGTCGGTCTTCGAGCCGGATGTGGTCGTTCAGCAGCTTCCCGAATGCCGCGAGTTCAGCTGCCGTGACCTGCGGGTTCGCGGCCAGGCGCTCGACCAGGCTGGCCATTTCCCGATGCTCGGCCATGAGCTGCACGACCAGGCTTTCGGCCTCGCGGCCGGCACTGCGGGCAGCCGGGAATACGAGATCCTCCTCGACGGTAAAATGCGCCTGCAGATGCCGGGCAAAGAACCCGGCGAGCAGCGCCGCCTGCGGTGCCGGCTCGCGCGGCCAGTCGCGCTCCGATGCCGTTGTTCCGTGCATCAGGCGTTGCGCGAGAATCAGGCATTCGTGGTGATCGCGGGCAACGGGGATCAGTGCCGGATGTCTTTTGGCCATAAAACAGACTGGAAATCGGATGTGCCGACATGTTGCCGGGCATCAACGCTTCAGGCAAGCAGGACGCTTCAGGAATTCCGTAGAATGGCGGTCGTGATCGAGGAGCAGTCCATGTCCGCACGGACCCTGATTTTATTTCTTGTCTTGCTTGGCCTGGCTGGCTGTGGTGGCAAGCCACCGCCGTCGATGGGTCCGCCGCAGGTCACAGTGGCGACGCCGCTGGTCCGCCGGATCACCGACTGGGACGAGTACACAGGACGGCTGGCCGCCGTGGATTCCGTGGAGATCAGGCCACGGGTCAGCGGCTACCTGAAGTCCGTACATTTCGAGGACGGCGCGCTGGTGAAGCGCGGCGACCTGCTCTTCACCATCGATCCCCGTCCCTATGAAGCGGCCCTGGACGAAGCGCGGGCTGACCTGACGCAGGCGAAAGTGCGCCTCGAACTTGCAAGCAACGATCTGGACCGCGCCAAGCGACTTTTCACCGCACGGGCAATCTCCGAAGAAGAGCTGGACGCGCGCACCAAGGCGCATCGTGAAGCGGAAGCTTTCCTGGAGGCAGCGCAGGCTGCCGAGAAAGGCTCGGCGCTGAACCTCGAGTTTGCACGCATCAGGGCGCCGATCAGCGGACGCATCAGCCGCAAGCTGGTAACCGTCGGCAATCTGGTCAGCAGTTCAGGCGACCAGCCCACCTTGCTGACCACGATCGTATCGGTCGATCCGGTTCACGTGTATTTCACGGCCGACGAGCGCGCCTTTCTGCGCTATACACGCCTCGATGAGAAAGGCATCCGGCCGAGTTCGCGCACCACACCAAATCCGGTCCGCCTGCAGCTCGCCGACGAACAGGGCTTCCCGCACCTGGGGCACATGGACTTCGTCGACAACCAGATCGACCAGGCCACCGGCACCATGCAGGGGCGCGCAGTTTTCGACAACCCGGACGGCGATCTCACACCCGGGCTCTTCGCGCGGGTCAAGCTGCTCGGTGAAGGTCCCTACAAGGCACTGATCCTGCCGGATCAGGCCATCGCCACCGACCAGGGCCAGCGACTGGTCTATGTGCTTGGTCCCGACAACGTGGTTGCGGCGCGCCCCGTCACGCTGGGACGCTCGCTGGGCGAGCTGCGGATAATCCGCGATGGCCTCAGCGCCACTGACCGGGTGGTGATCAACGGCATTCAGCGTGTCAGGCCAGGCATTACGGTAGCACCGGTTGAAGGCAGCATTCCGGAGCCTGCGGACGGGGCCGCGGCAGCCGTCAGCCCATGAGATTCAGCCACTTCTTCATCGACCGGCCGCGCTTTGCCGCGGTTGTTTCGATTCTCATCACGATCATCGGTGCGATCGCCTACTTCGGCCTGCCCGTGACCCAGTATCCGAACGTCGTCCCGCCGACAATCATCGTCTCGGCCAGCTACCCGGGTGCCACGCCCGAGGTCATCGCCGACACCGTTGCTGCGCCGCTCGAGCAGGAAATCAACGGTGTGGAAGGGATGCTCTATCTCACCTCCTCTTCGACCAGCGATGGCCGGGTAACCCTGACCGTCACCTTCGAACTCGGCACGAACCTCGACGCGGCACAGGTACTGGTCCAGAACCGGGTTGCCATCGCGGAACCGCGACTGCCGGAAGAGGTCCGTCGCATCGGCGTGGTGACAGCCAAGAGTTCACCGGACCTGATGATCGTCGTCCATCTGGAATCGCCAGACGACAGTCTCGATCAGCTGTATATCTCCAATTACGCGCTGCTGAATGTCCGCGATGTGCTGGCACGCATCAACGGTGTCGGCCAGATCAACGTGGTGGGTGCGCGCGAATACAGCATGCGTGTCTGGCTGGATCCGGATCGCATGGCCGGGCTCAAGGTGACGGCCAGCGATGTGGTCAACGCCCTGCGTGCCCAGAACGTGCAGGTAGCGGGCGGCGCACTGGGCGAGCAGCCGTCACCGGGCAGCAATGCCTTTCAGGTGACGGTCAGCAGCCAGGGACGCCTGGCGGATACGGAACAGTTCGGGCAGGTCATCGTGAAAAGCGGCGAGGATGGCCGTCTCACCCGCGTCGCCGATGTTGCCCGCGTCGAACTCGGTGCGCGTGACTACCTTACCAACAGCCTCCTCGATGGCCGGCCGGCCGTGGCACTGGTCATGTTCCAGCGGCCTGGCAGCAACGCGCTGGAGACCGCCGAGGAAGTCAAACGGACCATGGCTGCTCTCGCACCGGGATTTCCCAAGGGCCTGGTCTATCGCATTGTCTACAACCCGACCGACTTCATCGCCCAGTCCGTGAAGGCCGTCTACATCACGCTGTTCGAAGCCACGGCCCTCGTAATCGTCGTGATCCTGCTGTTCCTGCAGAACTGGCGCGCCGCGATCATTCCGGTCACCGCCATCCCGGTGTCCCTGATCGGCACGTTCGGCGTCATGGCTGCACTCGGTTATTCGCTCAACAACCTGACGCTGTTCGGCCTGGTGCTGGCGATCGGCATCGTCGTGGATGACGCGATCGTGGTGGTCGAAAGCATCGAACGGAACCTGGAAAAGGGGCTTGAAGCGCGGGAGGCGGCACGCCGGACGATGACGGAAGTGGGCACGGCACTGGTCTCCATCGCGCTGGTGCTGGTCGCTGTATTCCTGCCGACTGCCTTCCTCGGCGGCATCACCGGACAGTTCTTCCGGCAGTTTGCCGTGACCATCGCTGCTGCCACCGCGATCTCGGCACTGGTATCGCTCACGCTCAGCCCGGCACTCGGCGCCATTCTCCTCCGGCATCACGATGCACCACCCGACCGTATCGACCGGTGGCTCGAGCGCCTGCTTGGCGGCGTGTTTCGCGCTTTCAACCGCGGATTTGACCGACTGCGGGAAGGATACGGACGGGTCGTTTGCCGGACAGTGCGCCGGCCCGGCCTGGCACTGTCGGCTTTTGCACTCATGCTGGGACTGACGGCGGTCGGCTTCCTGCTGGTGCCAACGGGCTTTATTCCGCAGCAGGACCAGGGCTATCTGATCACGATCGTCGAGTTGCCAAAGGGCGCTTCGCTGGACCGGACCACAGCGGTCATTAAGCGGGCAACAGAGATCGCGTTAAAGACGCAGGGCGTCGAGCGCGTTGTGGCCTTCGCGGGTTTTTCAGTGGTTACCGGTTCCAATGCCAGCCACTCCGGCACGGTGTTCACGGGGCTCAGGGATTTCGGCGACCGGCGGGCGGGCGAGTCAGGCCCGGAGATTGCCGCCAGGCTGAATGCTGCGTTCAGCGAAATCCAGGAAGCCAGTCTGTTCGTAGTTGCACCGCCACCGGTGCGCGGCATCGGCAGTGGCGGTGATTTCAAGCTGATGGTGCAGGACCGCAGCGGACAGGGTCTGCGGCCACTCGAGAAAGCGGCATGGGACCTGGTGGGCGCGCTCGCCCAGTCCGGTGAAGTGGCACGACCCTACAGTACCTTTACGACGACAGCGCCGCAGTACTTCCTGGATATCGACCGGACCAGGGCCGAGATGATGAACGTGCCGATAGAGAACGTGTTTGAAACCCTGCAGATCTACCTGGGCTCGTCATATGTGAATGACCTGACACTTTTCGGCCGCAACTATCGCGTAACCGCCCAGGCCGATGCGCCCTGGCGCCTGACACCCGAGGACATCAGCCGGCTGCGTACCCGCAATGCCGATGGCGAGATGGTGCCGCTCGGCTCGCTGGTCGCGCTGCGCCCCTCGTCGGGCCCCGACCGCGTCGTGCGCTACAACCTGTACCCTGCGGCCGAAGTACAGATGGGAACACTGCCAGGCCGGAGCAGCGGCCAGACCCTGGCAGCCGTCGAGCGCATTGCCGCACAGACCCTTCCTCCCGGGATCGACCACGAGTGGACGGAGCTGGCCTATCAGCAGACACACACATCAAATCTCGGCCTGTTGATGTTCCCGCTCAGCGTGCTGTTTGTATTTCTCGTGCTGACGGCGCAATACGAAAGCTGGTCCCTGCCACTGACGATTGTCCTCATCGTTCCGCTTTGCCTGCTGTTCGCCATCATTGCCCTGCTGCTGCGTGGTCTCGATATCAACATCCTGGCGCAGATCGGCTTCATCGTGCTGATCGGGCTGGCCAGCAAGAATGCCATCCTGATCGTCGAGTTTGCCCGCCAGCAGGAAAGCGAAGGCAAGGATCGCTTCAGCGCTGCAACGGATGCCGCCCAGTTGCGGCTGCGGCCCATCCTGATGACCTCATTTGCATTCATTGCCGGCGTGCTGCCGCTGATGCTCGCTTCAGGTGCCGGTGCCGAGATGCGGCAGGTGCTGGGCACCGTCGTGTTTGGCGGCATGCTTGGCGTCACCCTCATCGGCCTGTTGTTGACACCGGTTTTCTACACGGTGATCCGCGGCCGGCTGCGCGAGGCCCCGGTGCCGGATGCGCCGGCCGGAGAGAGCCAGCCATGAAGTTTCCGGCGGCGCTTGCGTTCGCAGTGGTGGTCGCCGGCTGTGCCGCCGGTCCGGACTACCACCCGAAGGTTCCGGAGACTGCGGCAAGATTCGCGACCGCCGAGGGCGCGGGCCTGACGCAGGAGATCCCCGATGCGGACTGGTGGCGAGAATTCAAAGACCCCACCCTCGACAAGCTGATCGAACAGGCCGCAGCATCAAATTACGATGTGCGTATCGCCATCGCCAATCTGCGCGCCTCCCGCGCCCTGTTGCGGGGCGGCCGGCTGGAACTCGGCCCCATCGTCACGGCACAAGGCAGCGCCACCCGGGAAAAGACCAGCGACGCTGCCGGCATTGCCTACGACATCGACGGTGACTACTACGATGCCGGCTTCGATGCCAGCTGGGAAATCGATATCTTCGGTCGCGTGCGCCGCTCCGTGGAGGCACTGCGGGCCGACTACGAATCCGAAGAAGCCGCCTGGCGCGATACGCTGCGTAGCGTGGTCGGCGAAGTCGCCCGGACCTATGTCGAGCTGCGCGGCGTCCAGTACCGCTTTGCCGTTGCTGAACGCAATATCGTCAACCAGGAAGAAACCTACCAGCTGACGCTCGCACTTCTGGAAGGAGGTCGCGGAAGCGACCTCGATATCGCACGGGCCCTCGCCCAGCTGGAAACGACACGCGCCAGCATCGGACCGCTGCAGGCCGCGGAGACCGAGGCCATCAACCGCCTGAAAGTCCTGCTCGGCGGAGACTCCGCGGAACTGCTCGCGCTGGCCGGTTCACGCCAGGAACTGCCGCATCCGCCGGAGCTGATTGCGGTGGATGACCCGGCCGGCATGCTGCGACGCCGGCCAGACATCCGCGCCGTGGAACGGCAGCTGGCGGCCGCAACCGCACGCACCGGCATGGCTGTTGCTGATTATTTTCCCCGCGTTACGCTCAGCGGTTCGGTCGGCCGGAACGCCACCTCGCTCGCGGATCTCGGCGATGCTGCGGCAGAGCGGTACAGCTTCGGGCCCACCATCAGCTGGGCAGCACTGGACATGGGCCGGGTCCGTGCCCGGGTAGCGGCCAACGATGCCCGCGCCGAAGCCGCATTGGCGAACTGGGAAAAGACCGTCCAGACGGCGCTGCAGGAAACCGAATCGGCATTGAATCGTTACTCGAGAACCCGCGAGAGTGCAGCGCGCCTGCGTATTGCGGCGAGCTCCAGTGCAAAGGCCGCTGACCTGGCGCGGCTGCGCTACCGCTATGGTGCTGACAGCTTCCTCACCGTGCTGGATTCGGAACGGCGGCTGCTCGAAGCGGAAGACCTGCTTGCCGCCGCCGAGACCGATGCCTCGCTTGCCGCCGTCGCCGTCTACAAGTCGCTGGGCGGCGGCTGGGAACCCTTCGTATCGGGTAAATGAATCCGCCTGCTGCACCTCACAGCACCCGCGAGTCATAAGCCCAGTGCAGCAGAGCCTGCCGCTGGCGCGGGCGACAGCCCAGATCACCGCGCAGGCAGGAGCGCTGCAACTGGGTGACGTGCCGGCGTATCGCCCGCCAGCGACTGATCTGCCGTGCATCATCCTCGCTGCGCCGGCCCATGTAGTAACGGCAGTACCACTGGAACCAGCCGCGCGGGTCCGCCTCCCATATCCAGCCTTTTGCTCGCCAGACGGCCAATGACTGGGAGGCGCGAACCCCGAAAAAATTGAGTGAGGCGTCGTAGCGTGTCGGCGAGAGCTTTGCCCTCCGGAACCAGCTGGCCGGAAACTCCCGGACACAGTCCGTCATGTACTTGCCACCGAACACACCGAGCGCAAGCATTTGCGCAGGTGTCAGCTCAGGCTTGAAGGCGGGATCGAAATTCCTGCCGACCGGCTCGGTCAGGTAATAGACGTAGTCGCGCTGCATGAGGTCGCTGACTGCCACGCGCCGCCGCTTCGTCACCTCAGGGCTCCATCGTCCGCCATTCAGCCTGGTAGCCGAGACCCAGCTTTATCAGCCGGTGCATCAGTTGCTCATAACTGATACCGGCCGTTTCTGCCGACTCCGCAAAATCCTCACCGTAGCTGAGGTTCGGGTTGCAGTTCGCCTCCAGCAAGTAAGGAGTGCCATCGGCCGCCAGGCGGAAATCCATGCGCGCATAGCCGCTCATGTGCAGCGCACGGTATACACGGCGACTCAGGCGATTGAGCTTTTCGGTCACGCCATCCGGGAGGTCGGCAGCACGGTCGGTGTGTATGCCGTGCTTGCGCTGGTAGTTGCCGTCCCACTTCACCTTGCGTGTGGCGATCCCGGCCTGCACACCAGGCAAGGTACCGAAGTGCATCTCCCACACCGGCAGCGTCGTCAGCCTCGTGTTTCCCAGCACACCCACATAGAGCTCACGTCCGGCGATGTATTCCTCGACCAGCGCATCGGTACCGACATTCTCATGAATGAAAGCCACACGTTCTTCAAGATGCGCCAGATCGTCGACGATCGAAGCCTGGGCAATGCCCAGCGAGGCATCTTCAACCGCCGACTTGACGAACAGGGGAAATGACAGCCGCCGCGACAGGCGCAGGCGCATGCCGCGGCGAAAAACCTGGAAATGCGGTGTGGGGATACGATGATAGGCGAGAATCTGCTTCGACAGCACCTTGTCCCTGGACAGCATCATGCCGCGCGGGTTGCAACCGGTGTAGGGCTGCCGCATCAGCTCGAGGTAGGCCACGATGTACTGGTCGTAGGCGCCGATGCCCTGGAATTCCTGCAGCAGGTTGAAGGCGATATGCGGCTTCCAGTCCCGAACCGTCTGCCGCAACTCCGACAGCTTGTCGTACAGGCCCAGTGCGCGTACTTCGTGACCGGCATTTTCCAGAAAGGTCATCACGTCATACTCGGTACGAAACGCATCGATCTGCTGCTCGGTGTATCCGTCCAGATCATCCGGCGGAACGAGACTCTCGTGCATCAGTACCAGCACACGCCACTTCTTTCTCATAATGCGTAACGCTCCCGGCCACGGCGTATCGAATCGAAAAGGATACGCTCAAGCAAGCGGAATGTTTCGCGCTTTGTCTGGCGAAGAGGCCGATGCACGCAGAGATCGAGATCCCGCGTCCGCTGTATGACGATGCGCATGACGTTATGTACCAGGTAAGGATGTAACCGCGAACGGCGGATCAGCAGGCGCTGCAGTTGCGGGCGTACCTGCCGGATAAACGCAGAGGCCAGGGGGCGGCCCGGATGACGGGCGCGCGAGCCAAACACGCGCTTCAGGCGTTGATCGTAGCGGTCGGTTTCCGAAGTGTCGTAATAGGCACGCTTCTCCTCATAGTACTGCCGCAGCGTGCTGCGGTTCTCGCGCAGCGGCTCGATATGCTTCCGGCTGCGCACCGGCGGCACCTGATCATGGATCTCTGCCATCAGTTCATCGACATAGAGCAGCTTGCGCAGTGCAGGCCATTCGGCATAGTCCTTGCGCCAGGTTGAATTTGGCGCCAGCCACACAGCAAAGGTTTCGGCGAAGTCTTCCGTTGGATGGCTCTGCGCATACCAGTGGCCGAGATGCATGACATATCGGCGGCTGCCGGGTCGTGGCACATAGCTGACGGGATACGGCACCGAGGCCGGACCAAAGATCTCCCGCCAGCCCTTGCGCCGGCGCAGCCGGTAGGCCGTATCAATGGCATGTCCGGCTTCGTGGCGCAGGATGCGGCGCAGCCAGCGCAGGTTGCCACCCTCCACTTCGTGCATCATCCGGCGTTCGAGGCGCGTCAGGCGCGGATGGGCGAGATAGAACGGGATGGCAATACCGGGGACGCCATCTGGCGAAAACCAGTCCTCGGAAAGCCAGCAGTGCGGGCGAAAGCGGATACCGCGCCGTGCCAGCTCGTCGTCGAGACGCGCCAGTGCAGCCGGGATCCGGCCATGGGATGTATCGAGACCGAGATCGCAGAGGCGCACATCGAGCAAGTCCTCGTCAGGCAGATCAGCCCACGAGAACTGCCGGCGCATCGCCAGATTACGTCGCCGCTCGACTGCCGGCCGCCGCCCGGCACGCTTCTTTCCACGCACCATGCCCGACCTGGTCTGCGTCGTCTTTTTCTTCGCCATCCGACCGCTGCCAGGAACTTCGGGGCCAGTCTAGCGTCAATCGGGACGGGAGCGGAACCATATGCCGGACAGCAAACCCGGCCGTCCTGTGTAAGGATTCGCCCTGCCACACGACCAACGGTCAGGCCACCTGCAAGGCCGGCGCGAGCCGGCAGCCGGGGCCATCAGCGGCTAATGCCGTCATTCCACAATGGAGAGCAAATACCATGAATAACAGATCACTCATCGCATCCACGGCCATCAGCGGCCTGCTGGCGCTCGGCGCACTCGGACTTACCGCCAGCGCCAATGCCGCGCAGGATGGCGCCAAGGAAAAGTGCTATGGCATTGCAAAAGCGGGGCAGAACAGCTGCGCCGCCAATGGTCATTCCTGCCAGGGCCAGGCCAAGGCAGACAATGATCCGGCGGAATGGAAGTACGTCCCCAAGGGTGAATGCGAAGCGGCCGGTGGCAAGACCAGCGCACCCGGATCGGCGATGTAATGGCCACGGCATCGGCCTCGATGACCGGTGCCGCGCACCCGATCCCGGCTTGCGCCGGGATCGGTCTTCGCGCCCCCCACCATCGCGAATTTCTCGAGCGACAGCCCGGGATTCCCTGGGTCGAAGTGCACAGCGAGAATTTCTTTGCTGAAGGCGGCCGGCAGATCGATGTGCTCGATGCCGTACGGCGCAACTACGGCATCAGCCTGCATGGGGTCGGGCTGTCCATAGGCTCGACCGATGCGCTGTCCGGACAACACCTGAAAAGCCTGAAGCGGCTCGTCGACCGCATACAGCCGGCACTCGTTTCCGAACACTTGTCGTGGAGTTCGGTCGGCGATGTGTTCAGCAATGACCTGCTGCCGATGCCACATACCGGTGAAGCACTCACCCATTTTTCAACGCGTGTGAGCCAGATACAGGATTTTCTCCAGCGACAGATCCTCATCGAGAATGTCTCCAGCTACCTGCGCTTTCCCGAAGACTCCGTGACGGAATGGCAGTTCCTTGCCGAACTGGCACGGCGCAGCGGCTGCGGCATCCTGCTCGACGTCAACAATGTCTACGTCAGCGCGCAGAATCATGGCTACGATGCCGACGCCTATATCGCCGCGCTGCCCATCGCGTTGATCCAGGAGATCCATCTCGCCGGTCACACTGCCGTGGACGATGATGACGGACGGTTGCTGATCGATACCCACGACGCGCCCGTTGCCGATCCGGTCTGGGATCTTTACCGGCGCACGATTGCGCGGACCGGCCCGCTGCCAACCCTGATCGAGTGGGACTCGCAACTACCCGCGCTGGACAGGCTGGTCGCCGAAGCACGGCATGCCGATGCCATTGCCGGAGTACCTCATGTCCGCGTTGCGTGACGCCCAGGCCGGCTTTCTCGCCGCCATACTGGGCCGCGATCCAGCCCACACGGCAAGGTGGCCACATCGCCGCCTGGCCGTTTACCGAAGCAACACGCGGGAAAACTTTGCGGCCGCACTCGAGGCTGCGTTCCCCCTTCTGCACGGACTGATGGGTCACGATGAATTTCGCGCGATGGCATGGGCGTACCAGCGGGCCTGTCCGTCACGCTCCGGAAACCTGTTTTATTGCGGTGCCGGACTCGGTGACTTTCTTGCCGCACATCTGGCCGGCACGCCTGACGCACCGCTGGCCGACATTTCGCGTTTCGAGTGGCTGATCCAGCAGGTACTGGTCGCTCCCGATGAGTCCGCGCGCTTCGACTTCGGCAAACTGGCCACACTGCCTGAAGCAGGGCATGGATCGCTGTGCTTTCGTTTGCATCCGGCGACACGCCTGTACAGTTCGGCACTGCCGCTGTTTGTCCTCTGGAGTGAATATCAGCGCCGTGGGAAGCTTGCCGGGATGCCCCCGACTGCCAGCAAGACAAGGGACGATCTGCTCATCCGCCGCAGCGGCGACGGGGTGGAGCTGCATCGCCTGGAGCCAGGCGAATTCCGCTTTCTCGAAGCGCTGTTGCGGGGTGAGTGCCTGCAGAGGGCCATCGAGCAGGCAGCTGCGCCCGGCGATACTTCGCTGAATCACGGCGAGGTGCTGGCCCGCTGGGTATCCGCAGGTGTCATCACGGGTCTCATATCGTGAAACTGCCGGTCATGCTGTGGACGACCGAGACCGTGGCGGCCCGGCTACTGAACCACCTGCAGCCGCTGTTTCTGCTCGCGCTGCGTCTTTGGGTGAGCTGGCAGTTCCTGAAATCCGGCTGGCTGAAGCTGACGGACTGGGACAGTACGCTGTTTCTCTTTCAGGAAGAGTACCGGGTCCCCCTGCTGTCGCCGGAACTCGCTGCATTCGCCGGAACCTTCGGCGAACTGTTTTTTTCGCTGCTGCTGGCTTTCGGTGTGCTGAGCCGCGTCGCTGCGATCGGACTGTCGGCAGTCAACGTGCTGGCCGTTGTTTCCTATGCACACGTGTTGCTCAGCAGTGGTTTTGAAGCAGCGCTCGCCCAGCATTTCCTGTGGGGACTGATGCTGCTCACCGTGGTGATATTCGGCCCCGGCAAACTGTCGCTTCAGCGCGAGTCCCCGTCCGGCCGGTTCGCTCTACCCGGGTAGCGGCGTGCCGCCCGCCTGAGAAAGCCCATCTGCCCCACAAAACGCCGGCACGCGCCGCACATCATCAGATGCAGCCGTACCGCCAGGCGCTGCCGCCACGACAGCGTCTCATCCATGCTGCGTGAAACCAGTGTCGATGTGTCTTTGCAGGAAAGCATAGTGAACACCTAGGAGCGTGAGCCAAACCAGCGCTTTTCGAGGCACTCACGCAGGCGCAGTCGCGCACGATGCATGAGTACCCAGTAGTTGGACGTCGAGATCGCCAGTTCCTTGCAGATTTCCGCCGCTTCGAAGCCGCTGACCTCGCGCAGCACGAAAGCCTGTGCCGTGCGCTCAGGCAGCCCCTGTACACATTCATCGAAGGCGGCGTAGAAATCGGCCTGCTCAAGCGCGGCGTCGGGATCAGCCCAGACCGCCGGCGGTACGGCCCAGTGACCGTTGCGCTCGAAAAGGCGGTTCAGCAGCCCGCCATCGTCGTCCCCGGTTTCGAGACCGGCATCCGCTTCGGCGACCTCGCGTTTCCCCCTCCGCAGCTGATCGATCAGCTTGCGACGCAGAATGGCAATCAGCCAGGTCTGCAGCGAAGACCCGCCGCGAAAGGCAGCCGCCGACTGCAGGGCAGCCAGCAGCGTGTCCTGAACGGCATCTTCAGCGGCGGCCGCATCGCGCAGGTGCAGCCGTGCATAGCGCAACAGGACCGGTCGGTACCCGGCAAGTTCGCTGGCTTCGAAGCGCGGTTCCTGCATGGTCCGGCATCGTACCAGCCGCTCAGAGATCCCGGGCGCTAGTCCGCGCAACTCGCTGCCCCCCCCCGAGGAGGGGCCGGCCTCCCCCGGCTACGCCCGGCGCTTTGCGTTGACCTGGCGCACGAAGTCCGCATCGACCATGGTCACGCCCTGCTTCTTTGCCTCACGGATGATCCCCTTCAAGGCAACAGTGAGGAGCGCCTTCGGCGCGTCGATCAGGAGCTTGCAGGCCTCAAGCTCGAAGCGGACCTCCGGATCGAGCTTGTTGGCCGTGTAATAGATGGAATTTGCCTCGAGCCCTTTGGCAACCGGTATGGGCACCGGCTTTGGCCGGTTATGGGAGCAAAAGAAGAAACGCCGGTCACCCGCTTCGTTATGCCGGAAGCCGTATGAAATGGGCATGCTGGGAAATTCCTTCTGCGCCAGCAGCCGTTCATGGAAGGTCTCTTTGAGGAGAATGTTCCTGACCTTGAGGCACCAGAACTTCTCGCAGCCGGAGGGATCGGTCTCCCTGCCGGGCTGGTAGTGGAATTCTCCGTCCAGCTCACACTCGAAAACCTGGAACGCATCCTTCATCAGCAGCGGAAAGTCGGGATCTCCGGCATATTCGGCAGATGGTGTCCTGACCATCTCGAAGGGAATGCCCTTCATCTTCTCTTCCGGTTCCACACCCGGAAAACCCAGCGCCACGATGGGCCGCAACCAGCTCTCCCTGTATTCGATGAAATGCAGCGCGGCCTTGCTGCCGCGCTGGAGGTTCGTCGAGGTATTCGAACTCGCCCTCGAGATCAGCATCATCGAGGGCTGTTCGATGATGTCGAAGGGAAAGGCCAGTGAATGTGGACCGATTGAAGTAACGCCTTGCTCGTTGACCGTCGTCACCATCGCAAAGGGCATCGGAAAAAACCCGGCCGACTGATAGAAGTTGTCCCTGGGGTGCACGCGATGAAAGGCCTCATCACGGGTATTTGCCGGGCGACGGAAGCGGTCGAATACCGAGAAGAAATCGAACAAGGACATACCCACCGGTCGCGGCTCTCCACTTGTGACGCCTGCCGAACATTGACACCATGTTGTCAATTTCGCAGCATGGTGTCAGTCTGTCATCATGCTGTCAACGCTGCCAACTGAGCCCTGAGTGATGCCCATGAGCTTCATCGACCAGACCAGACCCTCGGCGGAAGCGCTGGCGCTGTATCGCCTGTTTTCCGAAATCCAGAAGACCTACGTACAGCTGATGGCCTTCACCGACCGCACGGCTGCCAGGCTCGGCACCACCGGATCCCGGATCATGGTTCTGAGCACCATATCCCTCGGACCGGTGACCGTCTCCGCGGTAGCGCGGAAAATGGCCATGAGCCGGCAGAATGTTCAGCGGGCAACGGATGCTCTCGTCAGGGAGGGCCTGGTCGGGTACCTGCCCAATCCGAATCATCGCCGGGCAAAACTGGTCCAGCTGACCGACCATGGCTCCGAGGTGATGCGCGAATGGGTACGGGTCGGCGGAGAGTCAATTCAACAGGCCGCGGACCGCATTCCCGGCAAACGCATAGCGCTCGCGACACAGACACTGGAAGAACTGTACGAGCAGGTGTCCGCTCTGACGGCCGAGGTCAAATCACCTGTGCGGACAACCGGCACTCGACGCGCCACAGCGCCAGCCCGAACCAGACGCTGAACGCCGACAGCAGCGCAAGGTGCATGAGGCTCGCCTGTACGAGCGGCACGAGGATACCAACCGTCAGGCTCGCTACAGCCAGCGACACGAAGGACTGCGTCGAGGCGGCAGACCCCCTCGCCTGCGGAAACAGATCGAGCATCCGCAGCGTCAGCACCGGGAACACGAGCTGGGTTGCGATACCCGACAGGAACAGCGCGATCTGCTGGAGCCAGACAGGCAGTTCGCCAAATTGCCAGTGCAACAGCAGCCGCAGCGTACAGGTGGTGACGATCAGCGCGAAGCCGAAGCCAGCCTGCCGCATCGGCGGAATCCGTCCGGCCAGCCGACCCGAAAGCGTCGCACCCAGCGTGAAACCGGCAATTATTGGCAGAAACAGCCAGATGAACTGTGTTTCACTGAGCTTCCAGTGATCGAGAATCAGTGACGGCGCCGCACCCACGTAGCAGAACACGCCGAGGAAATTGAAACTCGCGGCCAGTGCCAGCAGCAGGAACTGCCGGTCGCGGATAACGCGAAATGCCGCTGCCGCCAGCGCACGCAACGAAAACGGGACACGATGTTCCGGTGCATGGGTTTCCGGCAGCCGGATATGGGACGAGATCACCATGACCAGGCCAAACAGCGCGAGGAAGGCAAACACCGCACGCCAGCCCAGCGCGACGTGAATCCAGCCGCCGATGACCGGTGCGAGAGCCGGTGCGACGCCAAAGATCAGCGTGACCAGACTCATCAGACGCTGCGCCTGCGGACCCTCGTACAGATCGCGGACGATCGCCCGTCCCACCACCATGCCGGCGCCGGCGGTCGCCCCCTGCACGGCCCGGAATGCGAGCAGCGAGCCGAAGTTTGGTGCCAGCACACAGGCGAGTGAGCCAAGCGTGTAGAGACCGAGGCCCCAGATGATCACCGGCCGCCTGCCGAGCGCATCTGACAGCGGCCCGTGAAACAGGGCAGTGACCGCATAGGGCAGCATGTAGGCCGTGAGCGTCTGCTGCATCTGCCAGCGGGAAACGTTCAGGTCCGCTTCCATGGCACGAAATGACGGGAAGAAGGTATCGATGGAGAACGGGCTCACCATCGACAGGCCGGCGAGAAGCACGGCAAGCCCCAGATATTGCGGTACGGTACGAGACACTAGATCGGGTGGCCGCCAGTCCGGCGAGGGCCTCGCGCTGCAGGCTTTACAGTATCGGGGGTGAACATCATGATCGGGAATGATAAGGGCATTTGCAGTCATGAAAGCAGCATTTTACGCAGCACACGGTGGTCCGGAGGTTCTGCAGATCGGCGAACTGCCGATACCGGTGCCTGGCGATGACCAGGTACTGGTGCAGGTCGCCGCCGCTGGCGTCAATCCCATCGACCGGCGTTTGCGCGGCGGAGAACTGCAGGAATACATCACGCGCACCTTTCCTGTCGTACCGGGCTGGGATCTGGCCGGCCGCATCGTCGCCACGGGAAAAAATGTCCGCGACTGGAAGCCCGGCGATGAGGTACTGGGGCTGGCATTCAGCTGGTCTGTACAGCACGGCACTTACGCGGAATACGCACCGATCGACGCCTCCGCAATTGCAGCCAAGCCGGCAACGATGTCGTTCATCGAAGCCGCCGCCCTGCCACTGGTCAGCCTGACCGCCTGGCAGGCGCTCGCCGAGTACGCGAATCTGCAACCGGGACAGACGGTGCTCATCCAGGCCGGCGCCGGTGGTCTCGGCAGTGTCGCCATACCGATGGCCAAACGACTCGGCGCAATCGTCCACACGACTGCGCGGCACAGGAACTTCAACTATGTGCGCGGTCTCGGTGCCGACCATGTCATCGACTACAGCACTTCCGATTATGAGCAGGTACTCAGGGTGCAGGAGCCGGATGGTCTGGATGTGATACTCGAGTCACTGCTCGGGGATGGCATCGCAGAAGCGGCGATCCGCCTCGCAAAGACCGGCGGCGTCGTGGCCTACATGAACAACGAACCACCGGACATGCCGGAAATCGCAGAGCGGAACATCAAGACGGCATTTTTGCACCACCGCCCCGATGGCGCGATGCTCGCCGAACTGGTCGCCCACTTCGCGCGTGGAACATTCCCGATACCGCGCATCAAGGTCCTGGACCTCGACGCGGCACAGGAAGCGCACCGGCAATCGGAAAGCGGCCAGACGCAGGGCAAGCTGGTGCTGAAAATCAGCGATCTGCTGACTTAGCGGCGCAGCAACTTTCCCGGCAGGATCTTGCAGAGATGCAGCAGATTGTTGCTGGTCCAGTACAGCACCATGCCCGCCGGAAAGGTGTAGAGCAGCACGAAAAACAGTGCAGCCATCGCATACAGCCGCAGGCGCTGGCTGGCCAGCAATTCCGCGGACAGCGAGGCTTCTTCCTGCACGCGCGCTGATGCGATGGTAAACAGGGTCATCAGCACCGGCAGGAAATTGAGGTATCCGCCAAAAAACGGCAGCACGCCCGGCAGGGCCATCACCCGGTCGGGCAGCGACAAATCCTGTACCCAGAGAAAACCGGCACCGCCGAGACCGAAGTTCTCACCGAGCATGTCGAATGCAGCGATGAAGACCGGGATCTGGATCAGGAAACCGGCGAGACTCTTCAGCGTATAAAACTGGCTGACACCATGCTCCGCATAAACTGCCAGCGTACGGTGGTGCGCCTCCTCGCCCCTGAACTCGCGCCTGATGGCGGTGAGTTGCGGTTGCAGCAGGCTTTGCGTGCGGTTGACCTCAGCCTGCCAGCGTTCGGCGACAAAGGTCAGCGGCCACATCAGCAGCTTGACCGACAAGGAGAGGAGCATGATCGCGAGGCCCCAGTTGCCGACCAGCTGCTGTATCTGGCCAAGCAGCCAATGCATCGCAAATGCCAGCGCGCGCAACCAGTCCCACAGCGAGGCGTACATCATGCCGCGCAGTTCAGGCGCCACCGCCCCAAGCTCCGTGGCCTGCACCGGACCGGCATAGATCTGCAGATCCAGATTGCCGCCGCCCGCGCCATCGCGTCGGATGCCGAGCTTCGGCTGGTCCGGGGCGATGTCGGCGGCTGAAACCCGTACCGCATCCTTTGGCTGCAGCAGGACCGTCCAGAAGCGACCGCGCAGGCCCACCCATGTACCGGGAACAGACTGGCGCTCGGCTGCGCTCGCGTCCTCATCGCCGCTCAGGTTCTGTTGACCATCCGCATCGACGCTTATGGCCCGGGCATAGCTGTAAAAACTGCCGAAGCCCGGCAAAGGTGTGCCGACCAGGTCTGCACCGCCCGTCAGTTCCAGTACCGCCCCCGGTGGCATCTGCAGCGACGCCGACAGCGTCCGGCCATCACGCGCAAGTGCATAACGGTGAACAAGGCGCATGCCGCGGAATGGTTCCAGCGAAGTCAGGATGACCGTTGTGTGGGTATCCGTCTGCCGATATTCGGCACGGTAGGTCAGCGCATTGAGCTTCCGGCCCGCCTCGGGGTCGCCCGGCACATGCCAGGCGAAGCGGCTGCCGCCGGCCCCAACGCGCAACAGGGCGGTCTGTCCGGCACCTGGCTCGTCGGTGCCCGCGCAACGCTCCATGCAACCGAGCCAGCGGCCGGGCAAGCCTCCGTAGGGATTGATCAGCAGCTTCTGCTGGTCGCCATCCAGACGAATGGCCTGGGCATGCGCCGCCCCGGCAAGCAGCACGGCGAGAATCACCATGACGCAGCTGCGCATCAGCGTCTGCACTCCGCGGCGATCCGTGCAATGGCCTGCGCCCCGGCCGGACCGCTATTGCCGAGGTTGTATACCGATTCTTCACGCAGCTTCGCGACTTCGCGCCTGAAGCGCGCCGGGTCGCGCACCAGTTCGCGAATCAGCTGCGGCGCTTCTGCCAGACGCTCCGGTTTGAGCAGCGCACCCAGCCTGTTCCGTACATATGACTCGAAAGGCTCCATGCCGAGTTCCGGCCAGGTGTCGTTGCGCGCCTTGGGCGGTACATCGATATAGAGCACCGGCTTTTCAAGTCCCATGCCGTAGTCCTGCCCGGCGCCCGACCAGTCGGTGATCATTACATGGGAATCGTGGAGCGAATCACTCTCACCCATCTGCTCCACCAGCCTGAAGCGTGGATTGGCGCCATGCCGGGCCACGATGCGGTCGATGACTTCGGGCATCTTCCAGCGCGTCTGGTAGTGCGGCCGCAAAGTCAGCCGGAATCCGGCTGACATCAGCAAGTCCGCCAGCTCGCTACCGCATACCGGCAGGATCGTCTCCTCGCCCCAGGACGGCGCGAGGAGCACATGTATGTCGCCATCGCTGCTGATCGGCGGCGCTTCGCGGCGGTTGGCCAGCAGTTCTTCCAGGCGTCCGTAGCCGTGCGGGATCAGCTGTTTGGCTGGCAGCTTGTGCAGTTCTTCACGGCGGCGGATTTCCCGCATCTGGTGCGGACCGGCGCAGAGGATGGTGTCGTACCTGTCAAAGGAGTTGGCGTAGTCAGCCATGTGCGTGCTGATCAGCGAATGAAACATGTAGACCACGTGCACCGGATGCACCGAACGCTTGAGATCCAGGTTGCCGAAATCGAGAATCTGCGTGACCAGCACATCCGCATCCAGGAACTGGCAGAACCAGATCCGCCAGAGCCCTGTGCCGATGCAGAAGGAGCGGATCAGTGGCGACGCCTGATGCAGGCCCGGATCACCCGGATCCGACGACACATAGAGTACCGGTTCGCCGAGGACGTCGGTCAGGTGGCGGACGACCGGCTCGAAGTGATGCCAGTCCTGCCCGCTCTCGGCGAGAAAAACGATACGGCGCTCGTCGCGCGGTATGCGACGGAATGCACGATAACCGCTCCAGTCCCGGAAGAACGTCACGGCCATGCGCAGCGGGCGGGTCCGGCAGCTGCTCAGCTGCGACGGGAACCCTCATCTCCGGAGGCCGGTGGTTGCGACTTTTCCGCATCGGTGCGCCCGGCCGGCTTTTTGTCCGGTCCGCCACGGAACAGCGACTTCAGCTTGTACCACCAGGTCTTGACCGCAAGAGCCGCCGTGGCAAACAAACCGACGATGGCCGACAGGATCATGCTGCCGGTACTCGGATCCAGATAGGCCTGCGCGAGCGGCGCAAAGCCCAGCAGACTGAGCAGCGCGACCGTCATGATGGCGGCATCGGGTTTCCGTTTCATGGCCTTGTAATGTCCTGGGTCGGGAGCGAAAACTGCTGGCTGTATACAATCATTGGGCAGGCACTGCAACGCTGGCGGCGGAACGACGCATCACCTCTGCATATACGGTGTCCCGCACACGCGCCAGATGCGAAGGATCGTCGATCTCGCCCCAGACCAGGTCGGACATTACCGGGCAGACGATGGCTCGCTTGCGCGCGGCTGCGACCAGGCAGTCGGTTTCGTAGTCGAAGCGCAGCGTCGTTGCAAAGGCGCGGCCGGCAATCTCGCACATCAGCCGGAACAGTTCTGCGGAAATCTTCGAGATGCCGACCAGTTCACCCGCCGGCGGGCCACCCAGGGCCGCCGGTTGCTTGGACATGGCGAGCAAACGGCCATCCCGCACCTCGACATACACCTCGTCGCCGGCGCCCGTCGGACCGGACAGCAGCACGGCATCAGTCGCCGGCTCATCGAGCAGGCAGCGCAACGCACGCGGCTCATAAACCAGGTCGGATTCGAGCAGCAGAAACGGTCCCTGCACCATATCCCGCGCACACCAGAGCGAATACATGCTGCCGGAATCGGCATAGCGTTCGTTGTGTACCACGCGCACCAGGCCGGCACGAGCCCTGGCAAGATCATTGTAATGCCCTGCGCAGTGGCCGGTCACGATGATCACCTCCCCGATACCTGCAGCGACCAGGCGGTCGATGGACTCCTCGATGATCGGTTTCTCACCAAGTCGCAGGAAGCCTTTCGGACAGTCCTGCACGTGGCCGGCGAGCCGCGTACCTCGCCCGGCAGCAAGGATGACGGCCGTATCAATCACGGTGGCACTCATGGACGGGCGCCCAGATTTCCGGTCAGCGCCGTACACAGGCGGATCAGGTCTTCTTCCTGGATATCGCCCATATGCGCAATGCGGAAGATTTGCCGGCCCAGATCACCCTGTCCGGCGTAGATGATAAAGCCCTCGGCTTTCAGTGCCGCGTGCAACTCCGCATAACTGCGATGCGCCGGCAACCGGTATGACCAGAGCACACTGGAGTACTCGTCCGGGGGCAGCAAGGTCGCAATACCGCAGACCGACAACGCGGCGTGGATACGCTGCGCGCGGGCCAGATAGAGCTGGCGGCGCGCCTCGGCACCACCCTCCCCGGCATGCTCGAGCAGCGCCTCATGCAGTGCGAATGCAATCTGTACCGGCAGCGTAAATGGCGAGTAGCCGTCGCGGTGCTGGGCCGCGTAGTAGGCGCGCAGGTCCAGATAGATGCTGCCGGCGTTCGGGGCCGGCCCGGCCCACAGATCATTGCGAGCCAGCACGAAAGACAGGCCGGGCGCACCGTGCAGACACTTGTTTGCAGTACCTGCCAGCGCACCGAGATTCAAGGCAGCAGCATCGATCTGTTCCGCGCCGAAACTGCTCACTGCATCGAGCAGCATGGTCAGGCCACGCGCCTGGCATAACCGCCCGACGGCGGCGATATCGTTGAGCCGCCCGGTCGTCGTCTCGTGATGCACGATGGCCAGATGACTGATGGAGGGGTCGCTCTGCAGGCATTTCTCCATCGCCGCCAGGTCGATGCCTGCCGTCCAGTCGTGTTCTGCCACGCGGTGCGGTTTGCCATGCGCCGCCAGCATGCGCTGCATGCGTTCACCGTACACGCCGTTGGCAACCACCAGCGTCGCACCGTGGTCGGGGGCAAAACTCGAAAGCATTGCTTCCACGGCGCTGGTACCCGAACCGGCCAGCGTGACGGCGCAGTAGTCCTGCACGAGGCTGCCATGCACCTGCGCCAGCCGCAAATTGATATCGCGAATCAGCGCAGCGAATTCAGGTTCCCGATGGCACCAGTCACCGGCGGCGAGCGCGTTGCGTACCCGTGCGGTGAGTGTCACAGGTCCCGGATTGAGCAGGATCAGACGCTGGTTTTCCGTTGGCCGCTGCTGCATGAATCAGTCCCTGAGATGCTGCCGCAAACGCGCTGCGACTTCGGCAGGCGTGATGACCGGACGCGGCAGCTTTGCCGGCACACCGGGCAGCACCGGCACATGAATGAACAGCGGCCCGGACGAATTCGCGGCGAGGAGTGCGGAGAGTTCCCCCGGCTCGCTGGCCGTCGCGACGACCGGATAGCCGCAGGCCGCCGCGATCGCACAGAAGTCCACGTGCGGCGACACCGTACTCTGGCCACCGGTGGACTCGTGTTGCCCATTGTCGATCACGATGTGCACCAGGTTATCCGGCCGTTCATAAGCCACCGTGCTCAACGCACCAAGCCTCATCAGCGCAGCGCCGTCACCGTCGATGGCGATTACCCGTCGGCGTGGCTGCGCGAGTGCGATACCAAGAGCAAGGCTGACCGCACAGCCCATCGAACCCACCATGTAGAGCTGATTGGCCCGGTCACCGAGCGCGTAGAGTTCGCGGCCCATGTAACCCGTGGTTGCCACCAGCACATCGCGCCCGGAGTCTGCGGCCCGGATTGCTGCGAGCATCGCCTGTCGCCGGGCGACGGCCGGCCGGCGCAGAACAGATGCGGCCTTGAGCGGCACCGGTGCCCTGAGTGCTCCGCTCAACGCGCTGTCGGCGACACTTCCCTTGCGCATGACCAGCGCATAGGGTCTCTGTTCGGTCTGCATGCGTGCGACTGCGACATCGAGCGTCGGTGCAATCGCCGCGTCGCTGGCCGGAAACAGCGTCCACGGAATATCCATCAGCTCCAGCATGCGCGGCGTGATCTGCCCCATCAGTTCATGCTGGGGCTCATCGGCATGACCGCCCGGTTCACCGCGCCAGGTGACGATCAGCAGTATCGGAATGCGGAACGTCCAGGTCAGCGAGGTGAGCGGATTGACCGCATTGCCGAGACCGGAGTTCTGGAACATCGCCACACCACCGCAGCCGCCGAGCTCCGCGCCGGCAGCGATCGCCACCGCATCGCCCTCGTTTGCAGCAGCAACATAGCGCAGCCGGTCCGAACCGATCGTGTAGTTGATGAATGGCGTCAGATAAGAACAGGGCACGCCGCTGTAGACACTGAAACCGCGCTTCGCCGCGGCCGCAACAAAACTGCCGGCCTCAATCATGCAAAGCTGCCCGCTGCAACCACGTCTTCCAGGCTGTCGATATCCAGCCAGTGCCCGGTGGTGTAGATCACGCGGATCCGCTCGCCACCGCGTACCAGCTCCGTGAGCAGTTCATGCAGCTTGGCTTTGCGGTTCCCCGGCTCCGCGGCCAGCGCAGCCACGGTGTTGCGAAATCGCGGCAGCGCGGCCGCAGAGATCTTCATGAAGCCCATCCACTCGCCGTGGATCGCGCTCTCGGGCAAATCCTCTGCTGCACGCTCCAGGAATGTCTGCTGATAGAAGGCGCGTCGCGAATGCGGCTGGGTGCAACTGACGTAATCGGCGGCCCTGCCGCGGTTTACCGACTCGTGCCATTCGGTATCCACCACGATCGCAAAATCGTCATCGGTTTCGGCCAGCGCGTCGAGTATGTATCGCTTGAAAATCACATCGCCATAGGAAAGGTACAGGTCCATCGAGTCATCGGGATCGCCGGCCAGACCGCAGGCGAGCGAAACCAGCTCACTGGTATCCGCATAGTCGGCATTGTCGGCATAGCTGATCGCCGGCAGGTCGACAGCTTCCGGCAGATAGCCGCGCACCACATTGATGCGTTTGATGCCCGCCGCGTTGTAGGCCGACACGATATGCGAGAGCAGCGGACGGCCGCGGATTTTCACCATGGTCTTCGGCCGGTGCTCGGTCAGTTCGCCGAGCGCCGAGCCACGCGACGCGGCCAGGATCAAGGCACGCGAGCGTGCCTGGCGCTTCGGCAGATAACGCTCTTCGGCCTCCTGCAGCTCCGATGCGCCCTGCAGCCGGAACAGCTCCTTGACCGGCGCGATACGGTCCTCGACCGAGCGCAGGTTCTGTTCCCGATGAATGGTCCGCGCGGTTTCCTGCATGGCGACCACTGCCGCGCGCAACAGCTGGTTGGCCCAGATCGCGATCGAAAAGCCGGCTTCGCGGAACACGTCCGTGGGCGTGGCATGATATTTGGTCGGTACGATGACGACCGGCGAACGGCCCGCCCATTCCTTCTGGAAGGCAAGCACCTCCGTCGCGCTGCCGAGCGCACTGTGAATCAGGATGCCGTCCGAACCGGCCGCATGATAGGCCTCGGCACGGCGCATCGCCTCGTCGAGCCCCCAGCCCGCAATGAATGCCTCGACCCGCGTGATGATCGCAAACTCGTCGTCAGTCTGCGCATCCTTGCCGGCCTTGATGCGGCTGCAGAACTCGTCGACATCAGCCAGCTGCTGCTTGTCACCGTCGATAAAGCTGTTGGTCTTGGGATAGAGCTTGTCCTCGATGCAGACCGCCGCGATGCCGCGCTGTTCCAGCTTGCGCACCAGGCGACGCACATTGTTGAAGTTCCCGTAGCCGGTATCGCCGTCGAGCAGGATCGGGATGCTGGTCGCATCGGCCATGAACTCGAGCATCTCGAGGACCTGCGTCCAGCTCGCCTCGTTTGAATCGCGCACCCCGTACTGTGCCGACATGCACAGGCCACCCGCCCAGATGCCGCGAAAACCGGCCTCCTCGCCGATCCTGGCGCTGATGCCGTTATGGGCCTCGATGAGGAATTCAAGCTCCGGGCTGGCCAGCAGTTGCCGGAACCGGGTGGTTTTTTTCAGTTGCATTCCCGGTCGCGGTGCGTCCTGCCCGCCTCCAGCGCAATTTACAGCCCTTAGTGTACCGGACGCAGCCAATCCGACGGTATCACGGCGCTATTTCTTCGCCATGGTCTCGGCAGAGTAGCGCTCGCCCGTCTGCAGCATCACATCGGTGCCGACGGTGGCATTGAGTCGGGAGAAATCGAACATCCGGTCGAGCATTCCACGCGTCGTACCGTCGGCCTTCAGCGTCGCGAGGTACTGGCTGGCCGCGAAACCCACGACGCGGACCATCGCACCGGGGAAAATGGCCAGGCGGAAGCCGATCTCACCAAGTTCCCGGATGGACAACAGCGGTGTCTTGCCGCCCTCAACCATGTTCGCAAGCAGCGCCACACGCCCACCCAGCTCACGGCCCACCCGCGCCATCTGCTCCGGCGTACGCAGTGCTTCGACAAACAGCACATCTGCGCCGGCCTCGGCATAGCGGTGCGCCCGCTCCAGCCCGGCCTCGAAACCGTCGACCGCGATCGCATCGGTGCGCGCGACGATTGCAGTGGCCGGATCCATGCGCGCATCCTGCGCCGCCCGCAACTTGCCGATCATCTCCGCTGTGCTGACCAGCGTCTTGCCGTCCAGGTGACCGCAGCGCTTTGGCAAGGTCTGGTCTTCGAGCTGGATCGCGGAGGCGCCCATCTTCTCCAGCAGGCGCACGGTACGCTGCACGTTCAGCGCATTGCCGAAGCCATTGTCGCCGTCCACGATCAACGGCAGGCTGACACGGTCACGGATACTGCCGACGGTTTCGGCGACTTCCGTCAGGGTGGTCAGGCCGATATCGGGACGACCGAGCCGGGTGAAGGCGATGCTCGCCCCGCTCACATAGGCACAACCGAAGCCCGCCTGTTCGATGAGCAGCGCCGTAAAGGCGTCGTAGCAGCCCGGCGCAATGAAGGGCTGCCCGACCAGCAGTTCGCGTAAACGCGTCGTGTGTGACATTCAGGTTTTCTCTTTTGCCAAACGCAGTTTCAGCCAGGGCATCAGTCCACCCGCCTCGATCATCGCCATCAGATGCACGGGCAGACCCTGGACCGTCCAGCTCTCCCCGGTCGCCGGCCGCTCGATACGGCCCGTCACCGGATCCAGCTGCAGGGCATCGCCGGCGCGGATCTGGCCTGCGTCCGGAAAAACCAGCGCGGGCAGGCCAAAGTTGAGGGCATTGCGATAAAAGATCCGGCCGAAGGACACGGCGAGCACTGCGCCGACGCCCAGATGCGTGAGTGCCATGGCCGCCTGCTCGCGTGCGGAGCCGATACCAAAATTGCGGCCGGCGACGATGAGGTCGCCGGGCTGCACCTGTCGGGGAAAATCGGGATTCACGGCCTCCAGGCAATGCCGCGCCATCTCCGCCATCGGTGCCTTGAAATACAAACCCGGTGCCATGACATCGGTGTTGATGTCGTCACCGAATACGAAGGCGCGTCCACTGATGGGCTTCATGCGAGAAACTCTCGCGGATCGGTGATCCGCCCGGCTACCGCCGATGCCGCCACGGTATAGGGAGATGCAAGGTAGACCTCCGCAGAATTGGCACCCATGCGGCCCTTGAAATTCCGGTTGGTCGACGAGATGCACACCTCGTTTTCCGCCAGCACGCCCGCACCGAGAGCGGCACAGGCGCCGCAGCCGGTGGGCAGCAGGTATGCGCCCGCCGCGGAGATCGTCGCCAGCGTACCGTCGGCAGCCGCCTGTGCCATCACGGCTGATGACGAGGGCGCAACCAGCAGCCGGGTACCCTTCGCCACTTTCCGGTCCTTGAGCACTTCAGCGACCATATGCAGATCGGTGAGCTTGGCGCCGACGCAGGCACCGATGTAGGCCTGGTCGATATGCACGCGGTCGCAGCCGTCCACCGGCCCGCTGTTGGCCGGTGAGTGCGGCGCCGCCACCTGCGGCACCAGATCATCGGCAACGTAGCTGCGCACATCAAGGTATGCGGCATCGGCATCGCCACGCCACTGCAGGGCATCGGTGGCCGGTTCCCGGCCTGCCGCGCAGATCGCCGCCAGCGTGACTTCATCGGCCGCGACAATGCCGGTTTCCGCACCCAGCTCGGCCGCCATGTTGGTCAGCACCATACGCTCCCAGACCGACATGGCACGCACCGTCTCGCCGCCATACTCGATCACCCGGCCGCCATTCTCCATTCCGAGCTCGCGGCACAGGAACAGGGCGATGTCCTTGGCGACAACGCCATGCCTGAAGCGACCCGACCAGTTCACCTGAACGGTCCCCGGCACCTGGATCCAGATCTCGCCGGTCACCACCACGCCGGTCATTTCGATGGCACCGAAACCGGCCATGAAGCAGCCGAAGGCCCCGCCCATGCTGGAATGGGAATCACCACCACAGGCAAACATTCCGGGTTGCAGCAGGCCCTGCTCGGCGAGCAGCACGTGGCCGATACCGCGCATATCGAAGAAATTACGGATGCCGAACCCGGCCGCGAAGTCGCGTGTCAGCTGCAGGATGGCCGCCGACTCGGCGTCCACGGCGGGCGTGAAATGATCGGTGCAGAGCACGATACGGTCCGCATCCCAGACGCCGGTTCCCAGCTCTTTAAGCCGGGGCCAGATGCGCCGCGGGCCGCCGGAGTCGAGCAGCAGGGCCAGATCCACCCTGCAGGTCAGGATTTCGCCCGGCCGGGCCACCGGCTGCCCCGCAGCGCGCGCCAGAATCTTCTCGCTAAGCGTCTGTCCCATGGCCCGATGGCTCATCCGATGCTGGTCGCGCTTGACCTGCCGTGTTTACAGTCCGGACAATGTCGCTCCCTTTCAAGGCGAACGCCCGGCACCGTACCATGCTGATACAGGTTCTGAAGTCCAAAATTCACCGGGTCACGGTTACCGCAGCCGACATCAATTACATCGGCAGCATCACCATCGACGAAGACCTGATGGATGCCGCCAACCTGATCGAAAACGAGCAGGTACACGTGCTCAACCAGCGCAACGGCGAACGCATTATCACTTACGTCATCAAGGGCGAGCGCGGCTCGGGCGTCATCTGCATGAACGGGCCCGCCGCACTGCTGTTCTCGGTCGGCGATATCGTCCTGGTCCTGTCCTATGCCGGAATGGATTTCTCCGCGGCCAAGGCCTTCAAGCCGACCATCATCTTTCCCGACACCGCCAGCAATCGCCTGGGCTCAGCCAGCGGCTAGAGGATCCCCTTCAGCTTCTCGGCGATCTTCGCCACATCTGCCGGATCAGCCTGGCTGACGTCCGCATACTCGGTGAAGCGCTCCGGAATCTTGATCGTCGCGTCGATGCCCATCTGCTCACCGACCATCGGGAAGCCCTGCGGGCCCTTCGGCGCCGAGGGATCGAGCACGAAGGCCTGACCCGAGCGGTTGATGATGATGTCGCTGTAAGGCTGCACGCGGGTCTGTATCGCCCACTCGACTGCCGACAGGTCGTAAGGGTTCACGTCCGGCCCGACAACCACGGCGATCTTGGCGGTTCGCGGCCAGCGGCCGGCGGCGCCCCACAGCGCGTGCAGCACATACTTGCCGAATTCCGGATGCGGCTTGTGCGCACCATCGACATTGAGCTGCACGATGTAAGTCATGTTCGGCGTGACCACGCAGTCTTTCACTTCGGGAATCTTGCGCTGCAGGTCGGAGAGCATTTCGCCCTCGATCGGGATCAGCGCCAGGTAGTTGTGATCGAAGGGCGGCATCATCTCGATGGTCGCGTACCAGAGCGGATTCTTGCGATGGGTGATGCAGGTGACATCGAACAGCGGGAAGACCTGGTGCTTGTCGTAGTAACCGACCGAGTTCGAATGCCAGCCGATGATCTGCTGCGGCACGTCGGGCTGGAATACGCCTTCGATCACGTATTCGGCAGTCGCCGGCACCTCCAGATCGACCGTCTCGCACTTCACCAGTTCCACCGGCGAACCGCGCAATCCGCCCGCATACTCGTATTCGTCCAGCCCGTAGGGCACGCCGGTCGCCGCAGCCATGTGCACGGCCGGATCACACTGACAGGCCACCGCGATCTCCAGCGGCTTGCCCATGCGCTGTGCCTTGGCCAGATGCAGGCCGATGTGGTTCATCGGCGGATTCCAGAAGGCGAAGATCGACAGCTGCTTCTTCTGTTCCTTCTCCGCATAGCTGCCACCCTGCGGATGCTTGCAGTTCCACAGCTGCGTCAGGCGATACCAGCCGACGTTGCGCACGCCTGTTTCCGGATCCTTGGTGACGACCACACCACCGGTGATGTAGGAAGCACCTTCCTTGCCGATCCAGACATGCGGCAACTGCTTGTCGACAGAAATATCGTCCTTGCCAATCACCACATCCTTGCAGGGTGCCTTGCTGCGCTCGACCATGGTCGGCTTGTGCCAGGTGGAGCGGTCGTTGAGGATGCTGGCATGTTTCATCTTGGCTTCGATGACATCCGCGGTCCCGATGGTGAGACCGGTGCGCTCGCGGGTACCAAAGGGATTGAAGATCACGGGTACGCCAGGCGTGTTGTAACCCTGCAGGTTTTTCAGCATCAGTCCGGGACCATTGATCTCGGCGAGATAACGCATCAGCGCCTGAAGCTCATTGGTGCCCTGGCCGCAATCCAGGGCCACATCCACGTCCTTGAGCTGGCCGATCTTTTTCAGACTGGCCAGAAATTCCCGCATGTCCTTGAACGCCATCGCCCGTCGCTCCCTTGATTCGCAGCCCTGAACCGTAATCCGCAAACCATAGCATGACGGCCGGACCGGAGCAGCCCGGCAGATGCTCCATATCGACAGGGGCGAGCACGAATGGCGGCGATATCCGGTAGGCTATGCGCCCTGCGGGCCAACGGCCATTCTGTAAACAGGAAGACGGACATGACAAAGAGCCAGAAGAAAGTCGCAATCGTTACCGGTTCAGCTACCGGAGTGGGTGCAGCAGCAGCCATCCTGCTGGCTGAACACGGCTGCAACGTGGTGATCAATTACACGCGCAGCAAGGCCGAGGCCGACGAGACCGCAGCGACCTGCAGCGCCAGGGGTGCAGAAACCATCGTCTTCCAGGCCGACGTGTCTGACGACGACGCCTGCCGCGCGATGGCAAAGGCCGCCGTCGACAAGTGGGGCCGCATCGACTACCTGATCAACAATGCGGCGCGTACCAAGTTCAATCCCTACCCCAAGCTCGATGGGGTAACCAAGCAGGACTTTCTCGACATCTATGCCGTCAACGTGGTCGGCGCCTACCAGATGATCCGGGCCGTCACACCGATCATGAAGAAGCAGGGCTTTGGTGCCATCGTCAATGACTCCTCGATCGGCGGCGTAACCGGCATCGCCTCGTCGATTCCCTACGCTGCATCGAAAGCGGCACTCAACCTGATGGCCAAGTCGCTGGCGCACGTACTGGCGCCGGAAATCCGCATCAACACCGTGGTACCAGGCATGATCCAGACCCGCTGGCTGAAAGGCGGCATGGGCGACGAGCAATATGCGGCGATGATCAAGACGATGGGCGATCAGCTGCCGCTGAAGAAGGTGGCCACCGCCGAAGACATCGCCGGCGTGCTGGTATGGTTCCTTGAAGGCCCGCACCTGATCACCGGCGAGACCCTGATCGTCGACAGCGGTATCCATATCGGGACGCTGCCGCCCTACTCCAGCGGCGACTCCTACTGAAGGGCGGACTCAGAGACGGAATTCACGCTTCCAGCCGAAACCGCGCGTGCTGTCGATGAGGCGTATCCATTCGGGTGTCAGGCGCCAGAATGCCGTGCTCTGCAGCCGCGTGGCGATCAGCTTTTCGCTGGCTTCACGCGGCGACTCGAATATCCGTCGCACCTGGATGAACTTGGCCAGATAGCTTGCCAATGCAGCGGCCCGGGCAACGCCGCTCAGGACCTCGGCCCGCCCCTCGACCTGCAGGCCGATCACCTCATCCCAGCCTGCAACATCGCGGTTGATCGCGGCGACCACGCGTGGCTCGCGATCCATGTCGCGCCCGTGACGCGTCTTCAGATCCGATACGAAATAAAGGTTGCAGCGCTCGTCGCTCGCATAGAACACGCTGGCCGCCCAGGCGCCGCCTTCGCCGGAAGTCGCCAGCGTCAGCGTGTTGTGCCCGGCCAGCAACTCACGCACGCGGGCAAAATCAGCATCGCCATCCGGCGCGGTCATTTCTTCGCTGCGTTCCGGCCGGCCGCTTTCGCACCCTGCCAGCGTTTGACCAGGCCACTCTCTATGCCGAACAGGTCCAGCACGCGCCCCACACTGTGGTTGACGATGTCGTCAAGCGTCTGCGGCTCGTTGTAGAAAGCCGGCATCGGGGGTGCAATCACTGCGCCCATCTCGGCAGCCTGCAGCAGCAGCCGGCAGTGACCGACATGCAGCGGCATCTCGCGCGGCATCAGCACCAGCTTGCGCTGTTCCTTGAGAATCACATCTGCAGCCCGCACAACCAGGTTGTCGGCATAGGAATTGACGATGCCCGAAAGGGTCTTCATCGAGCACGGCGCGACGATCATGCCGCCTGTGGCAAATGATCCACTGGCAATGGTTGCCGCCAGGTTCTGGTCGTTGTGCACCTCGTGGGCGAGGGCTTCCACATCCCGTGGATCCCGGTCGGTTTCCAGCGCGATATTCAGCTTGCCGCCATTGCTCAGCACCAGATGCGTCTCGACATCCGGCACTTCGCGCAGCGCCTCCAGCAGGCGGATGCCGTAAATGGCACCGCTGGCTCCGGTAATCGCAACGATGAGTCGCATGAACACTCCCGCGGCCAGCTGACAACATACAGACACATGCATGATACTGGCCGACAATGCGGGCCGCCACCCGCTGATTTAACCGAACCGGGGACCCGCGATGATCGAACTCTTTACCCAGCCCGAAACATGGATCGCCCTGCTGACGCTGACTGCGCTCGAGCTGGTACTAGGCATCGACAACATCATCTTCATCTCGATCCTGGTCGACAAGCTGCCGCCACAGAGCCGCGAACTTGCCCGCCGCATCGGACTCGGCCTCGCCATGTTCATGCGCATCGGCATGCTGCTGCTGCTCGCCTGGATCGTGGGCCTCACCGAACCGGTATTCACCGTGCTTGAACAGCCGGTTTCAGGCCGGGACCTGATCCTGATCGGCGGCGGCCTGTTCCTGCTCTGGAAGAGCACCGGCGAGATTCATCAGCTGCTCGAAGGCGAAGCCGGCAGTCGCTCAAGCGTCGTGGTGGCCACCTTCAGCGGAATCATCATGCAGATCATCATCATCGATCTGGTCTTTTCCCTGGACTCGATCATCACCGCCGTTGGTATGGTCAGCGAAGTCCCCATCATGATCGCAGCAGTGGTTATCTCGGTAGTACTGATGATGGTGTTTGCCACGACGATCGGCAATTTCGTTTCGGCACACCCGACCATCAAGATGCTCGCACTGGCCTTCCTGCTGGTGGTCGGTGTCGCACTCATCGCCGACGGGCTCGGCACCCATGTGCCACGCGGCTATATCTACTTCGCGATGGCCTTCTCGGTAAGCGTCGAGATGCTCAACCTGCGGCTGCGGAAAAGGGCCGCCGCTCCGGTCGAGCTGCACAAGGCCTACACAGCCGAAGCACCGCCGGCCACCGGCGCGCCCCCAAAGGATGCGGGGCGCACCAGACGTTGATGTCTAGGGGCTCACCGGCTCCGCAGCTGCGGAATTCCTGGCCGGGAAACCGGCCAGCATTTCAGCGACAGCGCTGTCGATTGCGTCGCCCGGATTTTCGCGCATCTTTTTCGTGACACGTGCTTCAGCAACACCCTCCCAGACCAGCGCTTTTCTTGCCGCATCGACGACATCGATGTTCAAGGTGCCCTGCCGGTAATTGCGCGTCTCGATGTCATAAGGATAGCCGGCCCAGGCACCATACATTCCAGTCCGGTAACCATAGTAGCCATAGCCCATGCCGACGCTCGGTGTGCTATAGATCTCCGACTTGTCCACCACGTTGAGATTGAAGTTGAGCAGCAACTCCGCGTCGCGGTCCACATAGGTGTAGCCGCGCTTCTCCAGCTCGCGACGGGTAGCGTTCTTGAGCCTGGCGGTGAGTATCGTGGAATAACCCGCCTTGTCGGTCGCCATGGGACTGAAGAATCCGAAGGTCCGATAGCCGGGGATACTGACATTCGGATCGCTATCCACCCGGATATCCGGACCAGAGGCACAAGCGACCAGACCCATCACCAGCATGACGAGAAGCAGCCCGTTGAACGCTGTGCGCATGCCCGTCGATTCATTCATCATCGCGATACTCCTGCAGAGGGCGAGAGCTGCATTGTATGTGAGACTGGATCATCCGCCTCCAGACCGGTCATATGCCCGAGACTCGCTCCGGCTGTTGCCGCGCATCATATGGGACAGCTTCCGTTTCGCTTGCACCCACACGGCAGGGCGACAATAATTTCATCCCGGCCGCCGTGCTCATCAGTCATATCGGCCTCCAGGACACTGAATTTCCGCACCACGACAGGGACGTCATGACTCAACCGGCCGGTATCACCGGCGCGATCAGGCCCGCCGGCCGGTTCGCGCACATCGCCTTCTTGTACTGCACGACGCTGGGCACTTACCTCTTGTCAGCCCTTTGCTTCGCCTGGTACGCACAGACAGACGAAATCGCGCTGTTGCTCCTCGGCTGGGTGGCTTTCGGCACCGCCTCTGATTTTCTCAGCCATATTCTCGGCCTGCATTTCGGCAGACACCGACGGTTCCTGCTCTGGTATGCGCGGATCAATTTCAGCGCGCTGTGCTTTGGCATTCCGTTCACGACAATGGCCGGCGCATTCGTCATCGCCGCAATCGACCCGGGCGGCATCAGTGCGCGGATCGTGCCGTACCATGTGGAGATCCTGATTGCGTCCCTGTTGTTCGGTGCATTGTTCATGTTCGCCCGCTTCCGGCATATCGAGATCGCCGGCGGCGTGGAACTGACGCTGGACAAGACGGACCCGTACACGAGCAGGATTTTTGCCGCCCGCCGGGGCTTTCTCGGCCTGTCGCTGCTGCTCGGCATCACGGTCATGGCCGACGGTATCGGCACGCCATGGGCCATCTGGGCGGCGCTGTTCGGCGGCTCGTTCATCGCCACCGTGCCCCTGCACATCATGCACAAGCACTACGCTTCGATGTTTTTCGAGGCCTTCACGCTCGCCGTGCTCGGCTACGGTTCCTGGCTGGTGTTCGTCGCCTGATCGCCAATGATCAGGGCGAACGCTCCAGCATTTCCTGCCCGCGCTTCATGTGATACTGCATACGCTCGCCCAGAAAACCGCTGCGTACCGCAATCTCATCACCGATCTCCAGCACCCGTGCTGACCGGCGTTCGTAAGCGGGCCACTCGGGCAGGCCTGCCTTGTTGGGGTCTCCGCGTCGTGCGAACTCGACCCAGTAATCCATCATCAGGCGACTGACGTTGCGGTCTTGCTCGGTCACGCGGGTCAGATCGGTTTCGGCATCCAGGGTACCCATCACGAAAGCAATATCGTCGGAGTGTGCGGCACCCGGCTGACGTGTGCGACGGTCATCTGCGACATATGAAAGATAGTAGGCATGGACGGGTGCCTGCAGGGCGCGCATCTGGTTCGCCACATAGCGCGAGTGCGAAAGGATGACCAGATCGCCGAACACCGCATCATCCAGCGTTTCGCCGGCCAGGCCCGGATAGAGGCGGGCCTTGTCCGCAGCGGGTACCAGCTTTGCCGCGAAAGCCGGCGAAAAACCGCCACCGATCAGGCGTCCAAGGCTCGCCTCCCAGCTGTTGCCACCCGTCATATACGGCACGTTTTTCTGCCTGCCCGTCGCGAACAGGCGACCAGGCTGGTCGGGCAGGATCTGACCATCGACGATCGGCGTGAAACGGTCGCGTTCACCCATCGCCGCGAGCAACTGCCCGGTGGTGAGCGCACGCAGTGTCGCTGCAAGATCCGCGGTCTCTGGCAGAGCAAGCTTCTTGATGTAGCTATTCGCCAGCTCTGCCGCCGGTGGATTGAATCCGACCCGCTGATCGAGACGAGGAATCGGGGCCATGCCCACCGATGAGCTCTGGCTGATGGCCTGGCTGAACAGGCCCTGCGCAACTGGTGACACCATCAGGTAATTCACCATATCGGCACCGGCCGACTCGCCGAAGATCGTGACGCGTGCGGGGTCGCCGCCGAGGGCATGGATATTTCGCTGCACCCACTGCAGCGCTGCCACGGCATCCAGCAGTCCGTAATTGCCCGCGGTCTCACCGCCAGTCGCCAGTGCCGGATGGGCGAGAAAGCCGAACATCGCCAGCCGGTAGTTGATCGTCACCACGACCACACCTTGCCGGGGGATCGCCGTACCGTTTAGCTGCGGCAGGTTGCCGCTGCCGGCTGAAAACCCGCCACCGTGAATCCAGACCATCACCGGCATCTTCTGCTCCGGCCGAAGCGACGGTGTCCAGACATTGAGGGTCAGGCAATCCTCGCTGAGATCGGCCAGCGGCAGGGAGAAAGTCGCGGTGCGCGGCTGGGCGCAGCTTGCGCCGTAGTCGGTTGCAGGTCGGATGCCATCCCAGGCGGCTGCCGGCTGCGGCGCCCGCCAGCGCAACGCGCCGACCGGTGGCCGGGCATAGGGAACGCCGCGGAAAGCCAGCACGCCGTCGATGCGGGCGCCGCGCAACTGGCCGGTGTCGATGGTCGCTGACGGTTCTGCCGAATCCGCCGGGAGTTGCGCACATCCGGTCACAAGTACCTCACAGCTCATGATCAGGGCCAACGCGGCCAACCACAGGCGGCGAATCTGCCGGCGAATTCCGGATTTCATGCTGCAATCCTCCGGGCGCGGCGAAGCAACAGCAGCGCCCACAGCAGCAAGGCAAGGTTGGCGGCAGCGATAAACATGAACGGACCGATCTTGCTCACGTTATCGAACAACCAGCCGCCGACCAGCGCAATACCGAGGATACCGGCGGCACCAAACCAGCTCCACATGCCGAGTACGGCACCACGACCGCGCTCCGGTGCCTCGCGACCGATCAGGGAGGTGGCCGACAGGTTCGCACTCATTTCGCCGACACCGATCAGGGCTGCAGACCCGTACATGAGCGGACCCAGGGGATCGGGCACAAACCACAGGGAGCCATAACCCAGGCCGGCGATGGCCATCGCGATGGCAAGGCCGATCACCCGGTCGATACGATCCAGCAGCCAGCCCATGACCACCGCAGCCGGCAGGGCACAAGCCTGGATGACGATATAAAAGGTCAGCGCCTTCTGGCTCGCTGCACCGGTCGTCAGACCCGTTTCCACACCAGTCTGCGTCAGCCAGAGTACAAAAAAAGTACTGAGCACGGCCATGTCGCCACGCGATACGCTGGCCGCCAGGTAGGCCAGTGCGATCCGCGGATTGCGCGCCGCTTCAAGACCGACCCTGAAAGTGGCCAGCATCGGCTCACGCCGACTCAGCTGCCGGGGCGCACCGGGCTTCAAACCAATCAGAACGACGGTACCAGCGAGAAAGCAGACCGCTGTCATGGTCCAGAGCCAATAACGGCCCACCGTGACCGGATCAATTCCCAGATCTGCAAAGCGCACCGGCAAACCGCGCATCACGGAAAGAATGAGTACCAACCCCAGGCCGTTGAAGATGAAACAGGCCGCCAGCATTCGCGCCCGGCTGGCTTCCTGCGGATAGTCATTGGCAACCGCCGGCAGCATCACGGCATTGCCGGCCACGCCGACCGCAAACACCAGCCGGAACACCACCAGCATCCAGATCGCGCCCGCCATCGGGTACAGGAAATAGGCGATGCCCATGATGAAGAACGCGGTGGCGTAGACCGGCTTGCGCCCGAACTTGTCGGATATCGCACCAACCGGCGCCAGCATCGCAAGCAGTGCGAGTTCCTGGATGATCGTCAGACGTCCCGACAGCGAACCTTGCTCTGCAAAGGGAATGCCGATGATCTCGGTCAGCACATAGGGCTGGCTCGCATTGATAAAGCTCATCGTCGCGATCCCGAAGAAGGAGGCAAAGAACAGCGTCAGCACATGACGCAGTTCAACGCCCGGCTGCATCCGCAGCGGACCGATTCTGGTTTCCTTCATGCCGGCATCCTTCCCGTTCGGCAGAGAACAGCAGGCCGATCATGGCATGCTCACCGCGCTACCGCGTGTCGACACGAACCCCCACGGACATCGCGACCACAGCCCGGTCAGCGGGATGCTGCAGCAGCCGTGGCAGCGTATCCTGTGCGCATGGCGAGCATTTCGGCACTGACCCGACTGGAAAAACTCCGCCTGGACTTCTCTCCGGCGGCAGCCCCTGACAAACTCCGCCTGATTGGCATTCTCCGGAAAGCACAACTGCCATCGGCATCAGCCGTGCAACGCCTGCACGAGATACTGTGCTGGATGCGCGCCTATCCCGATGATGAGAGCGTGCTGGCCGCTGCGGACGCCGCGCTCCGGACATTTTCCGCGCGCAAGGACCTGCGCCGCTTTCAGGCAAAACTCGCCGACACCGGCATCGCTGGTACAGCCATCCACTATCATTTTTTCTGGCCCATGGCCCTCTGGCTCGGTTCACGCTGGCCAGCGCTCCTGCACTTCGACCGCGACTGCGGTGAGGGCGAGGACTGGCTGCGGAGCGCGTGGCCCGTCGCGCTGCCATCGCTGCAGGCCGAGGCCGCCAAACGCTCGGAAGAGTCACCCTTCAGCATTCTCGACTCGCTGCGCGGGTCGACGAGTGACGCAGTGTTCTTCGTGCAGGGCATCGACCGGACCGCAGGCGATACGCTCGCACGCGAAACCCTGCACGACGTGCTGCAACCGGCGTACGTGCTGGAACCGGGGGATGACTCACCCTCGCGCACGCAGGCACGCTGGTCGGGAGCCTCGATCGCTTTCATCACGGCATCGCTGCAACGTGGACAGCTAAACCTGCGCAAGGAACTGGAGCGGCCACCGCAGGCAGTGAACGCGGCCACACCGGGTGATGCCGCGGAACTGCTGGATCTCGCGCGCGCGGCGATGGTCACCCGCGGCCGCGATCTCGACACGTTTAGCTGGGGCAATCCGGAAGATATCCATGTCGTCGATGACGGTGAAGGCCTGGCCTACGCCTTCATCGGCACTGTACCGGAGCGGCGACTGCCGCTGGCCACTGCATACGGATTCCTGATACTGCGCAACGGCGTTCCGCTTGGCTACGGACAGGTTGATGCACTGCTCGGTGGCGCGGAGATCGCCTTCAACACTTTCGAGACTTTCCGCAGCGGTGAGTCCGCGTTCCTCTTTGCACGACTGCTCGCCGCCACACGAGCCCTGCTCGGCAGTGCGGCCTTCTCGCTGGAGCCCTATCAGCTTGGCCATCACAACAAGGAAGCCATCGCCTCGGGCGCCTGGTGGTTCTATTTCAAGCTTGGTTTCCGGCCGCATGACCCCGCAATCAAGCGAATGGTCAGCAAGGAACTGGCGCGCATGGGACGCAATCATCGACATCGCTCCAGTGCCACAACACTGACCGGGCTCGCACGCAGACACCTGTACTGGGCACCATTCCGCGGCTGTCGCTCCTGGCTGCCGCTGGTGCCACCTGCCGGGCTGCGGCTCCCGGTACTCTCCGACCAAAGCGCTGGTGAAATCGTCGGGCGCCGCCTCGGCCTGCGTTCCCTCGCCGGCTGGAGTCGCGCAGAAATGCTCGGTCTCTACCGCCTGGCACCCCTGATCGCTGCGCTGCAAGGACTCGGCTCCTGGACGCCGGCGCAGAAGGAGTCCGCCATCGCCGCACTGCGCGCGAAGGGCGGGCAGCACGAGCGCGATTTCGTACGCCTGCTCGATGCACACCCGAAGTTGGCTGCTGCGATCAGGGCGCTGCTGTCGACGCAACCCTGAGCAGCCGTCGAACACCTTTTTCCCTGCGCGCGGTTGGTTCCCGTCTAGAATAGCGGGATTCCATCGCCCTTCCCGTCAGCAACTTCGGTAACCGACCCGCCATGCAAGCCGCCCGCGACCTGTTCAGCTACAAGAAATACTGGGCCAGCCGGCTGACACC
The DNA here is from genome assembly GCA_024234935.1 of Chromatiales bacterium. Classification (NCBI taxonomy): domain Bacteria; kingdom Pseudomonadati; phylum Pseudomonadota; class Gammaproteobacteria; order Chromatiales; species Chromatiales bacterium. The sequence continues at coordinate 117,428 of JACKNI010000001.1, read as the reverse complement.
GGCACCGGTATTGCCTATGTCGCGCGCCGAGATGGACGAACTCGGCTGGGACGAATGCGACATCATCATCGTTACGGGCGATGCCTACGTGGATCATCCGAGCTTCGGCATGGCCGTAGTCGGCCGCCTGCTCGAGGCGCAGGGCTTTCGTGTCGGCATCATTTCACAGCCGGACTGGACTTCGCCCGAAGCGTTCCAGGTGCTCGGAACACCACGCCTCTTTTTCGGCGTCACGGCCGGCAACATGGATTCGATGGTCAACCGGTTCACCGCTGACCGGCGCATCCGCTCCAACGATGCCTACACGCCGAATGGTGAACCGGGCCGTCGCCCGGATCATTCCGTGATCGTTTACGCACAGCGCGTACGTGAAGCCTGCAAGGGCGTACCCATCGTGATCGGCGGCATCGAAGCCAGCCTGCGGCGTGTTGCGCATTTCGACTACTGGTCGGATACCGTGCGCCGGTCGATCCTGTTCGACAGCAAGGCAGACCTCCTCGTCTACGGCAACGGTGAACGCCAGATTGTCGAGATCGCACAGCGCCTGGCGGGTGGCGAACAGATCAGCGAACTCACTGATATCCGCGGCACCGCTTATGCCTGCAATGAGTTGCCGGCGGGCTGGACGGAAATCGATTCGAGCAGCGTCGAGGAAGCACCGCACGGTGCCGCACTCAAGGTGGATCGCTCCCGCAGCGTCGTGCGGTTGCCAGCCTACGAAAGCGTGCACGCCGACCCGGTGCTGTACGCACATGCTTCTCGCGTCCTGCATCTGGAAACCAACCCCGGCAACGCGCGGGCGCTGGTCCAGCGCCACGGTGATCGCGATATCTGGCTGAATCCGCCGCCAATTCCGCTCACAACGGCCGAGTTTGATCGGGTATATGAATTGCCCTATACACGCTTCCCCCACCCGGCCTACGGCGAGGCAAAGATTCCCTCCTGGGAGATGATCCGCTTCTCGATCATCATCCAGCGCGGCTGTTTCGGTGGCTGCACCTTCTGCTCGATCACCGAACACGAGGGCCGCATCATCCAGAACCGCTCCGAGGATTCCGTCATTCGCGAGATCGAATCGATCCGCGACGGAACACCCGGCTTTACCGGCGTGATTTCAGATCTGGGCGGTCCGACTGCCAACATGTACCGGCTGGCCTGCAAGAGCCGCGAGATCGAGGCTGCTTGTCGCCGTCCGTCCTGCGTATTCCCTGCCGTGTGCCCCAACATGGGCACTGACCACTCGGCACTGATCAGCCTTTACCGCCGGGCCAGAACACTGCCTGGCGTGAAGAAGGTGCTGATCGCTTCAGGCGTCCGCTACGACCTCGCAGTCGAGTCCCCCGAATATGTGAAAGAACTGGTCACCCATCATGTGGGTGGCTACCTGAAGATCGCTCCGGAGCACACCGAAGCCGGCCCCCTCGCGAAGATGATGAAGCCCGGTATCGGCACCTACCACCGGTTCAAGGAACTTTTCGAAAAATACTCGGAAGCTGCTGGAAAGAAACAGTTTTTGATCCCCTACTTCATCTCCGCTCACCCGGGGACCACCGACCAGGACATGCTGAATCTGGCGCTCTGGCTGAAGAGCAACAAGCTGCGCCTCGACCAGGTACAGAATTTCCTGCCCACGCCGATGTCGACTGCCACCGCGATGTATCACACCGGCAAGAATCCGCTGCGCCGTGTGACACGCAGCAGTGAACCGGTATTCATACCGAAGGGCATCAAGATCAGGCGACTGCACAAGGCTTTCCTGCGCTATCACGATGCGGAGAACTGGCCGGTGCTGCGCGAAGCCCTGCAGCGTATGGGCCGTGCCGACCTGATCGGCAATGGACAACGACATCTGGTGCCGAGCTGGCAGCCAGCAGGAACCGGCAAGCGATCTGTGCGGGGCAGTGCGAAGCCCGCTCCGGCCGGAAGAATGCGCCGACCGGCAGCAACCCGGTCACGCAGGATCTGAACGGCGGGCCGTCGAGGCCGGGAAATATCCGTATTTTGCAAAATCGCCGACCACGCATGACCCCTGAAGCGTTAGGCTGGAATCATGAAGTGGCCGGAGAAGCCGCATGACGTCCATCGCAGAAATTGCGCCGGCACGCAGTGCCGACATACAAACCATTGCTGATATGTCCCGGCGCCTCGTCGAAGTCGGGTTGCCGTGGACCTGGACGCCCGAGCGGATAATGCGACATTACCGGCATCCGGATTCGATGGTGATCACCGCCAGATCGGCCGGCTGCGGTACATCGGTGCTGGCAGGGTTTGCGATCATGCATTTCGGCGACGATATCGCCCACCTGAACCTGCTGGCCGTCGAGTCAGCGCATCAGCGGCTTGGACTTGGGCGTCAGCTGCTCGGCTGGCTGGAGCGCACAGCCATCACGGCGGGCACATTCACGATCTGCCTGGAAGTCCGCGCACGCAACCCGGTGGCACTGCTCTTTTATCGCCGACTCGGATTCCTGGAGACCGGCCGGGTACCCCGCTACTACAGCGGCCGGGAAGATGCCTTGAGACTGATGCGCGATCTGCGCCAACCCTGAGAGCGCCGCAGGAGCGACGCAGTAGCAGCCTCAGCCGCGATTATTCCGCCAGCGCATCCCGAGCAGGCCCAGAGCGGATCCGAACAACCAGCCCGCAGCAGGAACCGGTATCGGGCTGACGACAATATCGATCGTACCGACATTGTTGGCCCATTCAGAGCCGTCCATCGTGCCGAGGTAGAGACGCGTTGCCCCGGCCGGAATGACAAACTGCTGCGATATTGCGCCACTGGTGAAGCCATCACCGATGAAAAACACCTGACGCAGCGTTGGCGCCAGCGAAAGGAAGTCGAGTCCGATCACCTCAAAATCCAGACCGGCGGGAGCAGTGAGCAGACTGGGCTGGGTATCATCGAGAAACACACCCAGCAGGCTGTTGATCGGCGCCCGTATGGCAGCAATGCCATTCTCCGCACCAATCTCATGATCGATGAAGGCCTGCCCCTGGAATACACCGCCATCGAGCGGATCGCAGCAGTTTCCCGGGATGTTGAACACGCCGCCGGTGCCGCCACTGAAAGTGAGCACGCCGCTGTCGAAAGAAACCGTCGACACCAATACCGGAGAATTTGCAGGGGCCAGATCAGCGGGCCACGCCGTACTTCCGTCCGGCATCCCGGCAAGCCACGGATTCGCGGTACCGGGCACCGTGATGGCTGCCGCGTGGGCGTTAACAGCCAGCAGACTGAATGTGAGAACTATGCTGACAAACCTGAACACTTTGCTTCAATCCCTTTCCACTGCTGCGAGGGCGGGAATCCCTGCCGGCCTCCAGCGGTTGGTCGAATTATCAACCACTCGGCAGCAGAGTGCGAATGCATTTGCGTGATTAAGTAAAACCAGGCGCCGGGGACCGGACTACCGGGGGGCAGGTATCAGCCGCGATCTTGCTTTCGCTTCCGCGAACCGAGACCAAGCATGCCGAGAGCGGAACCCAGCAACCAGCCGGCCGCAGGCACTGGCACCGTACTGATCTTGCTGTCGCTGACGAAGACATTGAATGCACCGCTGTTGTTCGCCCAGCCAAAGCCGTCCATGGTGCCCAGATACAGACGGGTGGCACCAACCGGAACAAGGAACTCCTGCTGCGTACCGCCACTGGTAAAACCGTCACCGATAAAGAATACCTGGCGAAGCGTCGGCGCCAGCGACAGGAAATCCAGCCCGATCGTCCGGAAGTCCAGACCCGCAGGCGCCGTCAACAGGTCAGGCTGCGTATCGTCGAGAAATACACCCATCAATGCATTCATGGGCGCCCAGACTCCGGCGATGCCATTCACCGCACCACCGTCGTGTTTCACGAAGTCATTGCCCTGAAAAGTACGGCCATCAGGACCAAAACAGGTTCCCGGGCAGAGGGGGCCATTGTGTACCCCACCGCTGGCGTCGCTGAATCGCACTGCACCACTCGCCAGGGAAAGGCCAGATACCAGCGTCGGCGACTGTGCGGGCGCAGTGTCAGTCGTGTTTTCAAAGATGATCGCACTGCCATCAGGCATCCCGGCCAGCCAGGGATTGGCCATACCAGGTACATTGGTAGAACTGGCATGCGCCGTCACCGCCAGCAGACACAAGGCAGAGATGCTTAAGGACTTGTACACGGCGATACTCCCCACGATTTTGTTCTTATGCGCCCCGGTCAAACCGGGACTGCTTGGATAGGGTCTATTATCCGTTGCGCATTTCGGCATCGCCAATCTCATTTCGGGATTATGTAAGGCAAAAGCGGTACTGGATCACACTTGGGACTGACAGACGCAAGGTGGCCGATGCAGCGGGACAATCCGCGTTGAGGAGCGATGCTGCTGTGACTGCCCTGTTCAGAATCATTCATGAAGACGCCGAACTGCTGGCGATCAACAAGCCAGCCGACCTGGTCTGTCATCCGAGCAAGAACGGCGAGCTATCGAGTCTGATTGGCCGGGTGCGCCTGTACCTGGCAGAAACGGATATCCGCCCACAGCTGGTGAATCGCCTCGACCGGGAAACGAGCGGCGTCATACTGATCGCCAAGTCCGATCAAGCCGCGCGCGAGTTGCGTCGATTATGGGAGACTCGACGGGTACGCAAGGAGTACCTGGCTCTCGTACACGGCCACTTGAGCGAAGACCGCGGCCTGATCGATGCCGCGCTGGGCAAGGATTCGTGCAGCCGCGTTGCCATCAAGGATTGCGTACGCGCCGACGGGAATGCCGCTCAAACCAGCTTCGAGGTGCTACGCCGGTTCACGCGCACAGGTATTCCCTTCACGCTGCTCCGCGTGCTGCCGCGCACGGGCCGCAAGCATCAGATCCGCATCCACCTCGCCTGGCACGGTCACCCCGTCGTCGGCGACAAGATTTACGGCGGCGACGAAGATGCCTATCTGGCCCTGGTAGAAGGCCGACTGACCGCTGCTCAGAGGGATCGGCTGATTCTGCCCAATCATGCCCTCCATGCCCGGGCGCTCTACTTCGACTGGCGCGGCAGGGCGATCGAATTCAGCTGCGAACCGGAGCACTGGTTCACAGATTTCGCAGCGGCCTAGAAGACGTATTCCAGGGAGACCGTCGTATAGGTATCGGTCTTTTCAAAGGGCCGCGGCGTCACCAGCGAGGTATCGATTTCCACGTCCGAGTTGTGCTTCCAGGTGTAGCCGAGCACCATGCTGAGGTTGCCGATGACGCCGGCCTTGAGCTGGCTGACACTTTCCGTATAGGTATTGTCTGAGCCCGACAGCACCGCGAGCTTCTGTACGAAAGCCGCATTCTTGCTGATCTGCCAGGTATAGAGGCCGCGCAGCAGCGCAATCGCCTCGTTCTGGTTGTCACCGCTGACCTGCTTCGCCTGTTTGGCACCGGCGCCCAGCTCGAGATCCAGTCGATGTGCCTCGCTGCGCAGGATGCGCCAGCCCACGCCGGCCGCTTCGTAAAGCTGGTGGTCATAGGCACTGAAGCGATCCTTGTACCAGTCAAGCGAGCCGAATCCGTACCAGGCTGGTGCAAGATCGTACTGCGACTTGAACCCGCCCCAATAAGACTCGGCCGTTGTCTCCGTCGGCGAATCGCGATTTTCGGCACTGCTGGCAACAACGGCGGTGGCGCCGAGGATATGGTGCCAGCGCTCCTTGTCATAGCGGCCTTCACCGCTGAAGTTGGCGGCCGAACTGTCGGAGTTGCCGCTGGTTTTCGCATAGCCGCCCGCCAGCTTTGCCGCCCAGGGGCCCTTGTCCGCCGCCTTGTCGACCGGGGCAATGACTTCCGAAACCATTTTCGTATCGATCTGGGCCTCTGCTGACAACATCGCCAGCCCGAGAGCTGCCGCCAGTACCACGCGGCCCGCACATCCCTGCGTCATTTCGTCTCCTTGCTTGTACGAATCCATCTTCTGCCGACACTCAGCCACAGGCGACATCGGCCCGAATACCGCGCCAATGCTAGCGGATCAGCCCGTCGTCCCGCAGGCGATCGGCGATTCGCGGCGTAATCAACGCCAGTGCCATACCGCGCGATTCCAGATTCTTCGCTTTCGTGGTCATGCCATAGATCTTCTCGCCGTGATTGGTCTCGTATACATTCGTCGCCAGCTCGACAGCGCCGCTCACGGAGAAAACCGACGGTACCGTCTCGAAGTCGCCGTAGACCACCGGGATGCCATAGGTCCCGAAGGTACCGTAGTCAAAACCATAGGCCACCGGCTTGTAACTGCCACCACCCCGCGCATCCGCAGTCTTCTCCTCTTTGGCACCCGCTTTCAGGGCAACCAGACGCGTGGCAATCACCGCATCGGCGCCGGTTGATTTGACCACGGCCTCTACCGCTTCCCGACTGAGCCTGGCATCCGCCGCCATCACGTCACAGCTGGGGGTTGCCTTGACCGTCGCACTGCGCAGGTTGTCGGCGAGTGCCTGTTCAAAGGCGCAACGCACATTGCGGTCCGGACTCAGGCCGACCACAAGCAGGTTACTGAAGGCCGGATCACCGGTGACGCTCGCGCTCCAGGCGGCGTCCACCTTGATGGCAGAACAGGCAGCAAGACAGCCTGCGGCCACCAGGGCCACCGCGGAAGAAAGGACCCGGCTTCGCGATACCTGCTGATGAGAGTCGGCGATTCGGTGCACTGCTTGCTCCTCGGATCTCGAAGGTTATGGATAGGGCGCAGAATACGCGGGGTACGGGCCTATTGGCCACCGCCCGCCTTTCGGACGCCAAAGAGGCGGCGACGGCGAATCGCCTTCTCGGCCTCGACCACCGCGAGTACCAGCAGGGCCGCGATCACGCACACGCCGAGATCAGCCGCTGCCAGCGGTACGGTACCGAACCAGGCGTTACCGGCGGGCAGATAGATCACCGCCAGCTGCAGCAGTACGGTAAACGCCACGACCGCCGCCAACGGCCGGTTGGAAGTCAGGCCCTGGCTGAACAGCGAAGTCCATTCGGAGCGAATCGCAAGCACATGTCCAAGCTGCATGAAGCACAGAATCGTGAACACCATTGTCTGCCACTGCTCCGCATCGCGTCCGAAATACCAGGCCTGTGCGCCCAGTGCCAGCCCTGCCATGAACAGGCCAACAAGCAAGGCATGCGCACCCAGCCCCTGCGCGAACAGGCTCTCCTGCGGCGGCCGTGGAGGACGATGCATCACTTCGCGCTCGGCAGGTTCTGCGGCAAGCGCCAGACCCGGCAAACCATCGGTGATGAGGTTGATCCACAGGATCTGTATCGGCAGGAGGGGCACCGGCAGGCCGATGAACGGCGCCAGAAAGATTGTCCAGATCTCTCCCGAATTGGTGGTCAGCACATAGCGAATGAAGCGCCGCAGATTGTCGTAGATGCGCCGGCCCTCGCGCACGGCACGCACTACCGTTGCGAAATTGTCATCGAGCAGCACCATGCTGGCCGCCTCACGCGCGACATCGGTGCCGGTGATGCCCATCGCAATACCGATGTCGGCGCGGCGCAGTGCCGGCGCATCGTTTACGCCGTCACCGGTCATGGCGACCACTTCCCCGCAGGCCTGCAGAGCACTGACGATGTTGAGCTTCTGCTCGGGCGAAACCCGCGCGTAGACACGCACATGCCTGACGCGTCCGGCAAGTTCCGCTCCCGACAGCCGTGCCAGCTCGGCACCGGCAAGAACGGCCTCGCCCTCGGCATCAAGCCCGAGTCGGGCCGCAACCGCGCACGCGGTCAGCGGATGATCGCCGGTGATCATCACCGGTGTGATGCCGGCGGTGTGGCAGTCCGCGATCGCCATTGCGACCTCGGCACGTGGCGGGTCGAGCAGACCCAGCAGACCGATGAACTCCAGCTTGTCCTCCGCGACCGAGGGCTGGATATGGTCCGGCAGTTCCGCCCAGTACCGCGCGCCGACGGCGATCACGCGCAGTCCATCGGCCGCCATCTGCTCGGCAATATGCCGCAGGCGCGCCGCATCAAGCGGTGCCGCGACCCCGCCAAAAAACTCGCTGCTGGATGCACCGATGACGACTTCAGCCGCACCTTTGGTGACCGACCACCAGCCGCCGTCCGGAAGGCGGTGAAAGGTGGTCATGCATTTGCGTTCCGAATCGAAGGGCAGTTCGGCCACACGCGGCAGTCTTGCGCACTCTGCGACATGATCGAGGCCGGCAGCTCGCGCAGCGAGCAGCAGTGCGACCTCCGTCGGATCACCGACCACGGTGCCGTCGGCGGCGATGGCCGCATCGTGACTGATGGCCATCGCCGAGAGCAGCGCCTGCCACGCTTCACCGGTACCCGGCTGCGCGGCCTGCACGGCGTCGCAGTAGTACTGCTCGACGCGCATCTCGTTGGCCGTCAGAGTGCCGGTCTTGTCCGAGCAGATATACGTGACCGAACCGAGCGTCTCGACTGCGGCCAGCCGGCGGATCAGCGCCTTTCGCAACATCAGCCGGCGCGCGCCAAGCGCGAGCGCAACGCTGACTACCGCCGGCAAGGCCTCTGGAATGGCGGCAACCGCCAGGCTGGCCGCAGTCAGCAGCATCGGCAACGCCAGTTCACCGCGCAGGAGCCCGGCAGCGAACACGATGATGCAGATTGCGATCACGACCAGGGCGAGTCGCCGGCCAAACACTGCCAGCCGGCGCTGCAGCGGCGTATCCACCGCGCGCGCCTCGCTGAGCAGCGTAGCGATACGCCCGAACTCCGTGCGCATGCCGGTTGCGATCGCCACACCGAGCCCGCGGCCGTAAGTCACGTACGTGCCTTTGTGGGCCATGTTGCGCCGGTCGCCAACCGGCAGATCGCCCTCTCCGGACAGTGCATCGGTGGTTTTTTCCACCGGCACGGATTCACCGGTAAGTGCGGCCTCATTGATGCGCAAACTTGCTGCTTCCACCAGCCGCAGATCGGCCGGCACGATACACCCCGCCTCGAGGTGCACGATGTCCCCCGGCACCAGGTCAGCAGCCGGTACGGTTGCCGTACAGCCATCGCGCGTTACCACGGCTGATGGCGCAGCCATCGCCTTGAGCGCCTGAATGGCCTGCTCGGCGCGATACTCCTGAACGAAACCGATCGCCGCATTCAGCACCACGATCGCAATGATCACCACCGTATCGGTGAGGTCGCCAATCACGCCGGAGATCACCGCGGCAACGATGAGAACCAGAATCATGAAATCGGCAAACTGCGCCAGAAAAATACCGGGCAGCGAGCGGGGCTTCACTGTCGTCAGGATATTCGGCCCATGCTCGGCACGCCGCCGCAGAATCTCGGCAACAGAAAGGCCGGCAGCCGAGACCTCAAGATCCTCGAGAACCTGTTTTGCCGGACGACGGTGCCAGTTCATCAAGCGCTGCCCCGTGACATGGTCTACCCCCTTGCCAAACGATGAACCGGAACTATAAATCGCATTTCCGCCATGCCTGCCGGGATGGACGACTTTCCGGTCCGTCGCCAGGGTCTTGGACCTCAATCACCGAGGATGAACAACAACCGGTGTCCGGCCATGAGGCCACCGACCACCAGCACCACCACACCAGCCATCCCGATCAGCTCACGAGCGAGTCCGAGTATCGACCGCCCGGTCGGTCGATCCGGCCACCACCCCGGTGGCCGGACGCATTCGGCAAAGCGTCGGGCATGCTCGATGTCGGCGCGGGGTCCGACGGCGATCGTCACGAGAGTCCCGACCAGGCTCGCCGCCGCAACCCAGATCAGCTGGGTCTCATACCCGATGCCCGCGGTGGCAGCGATCACCATCGATGTCGCCAGACCCACCGCCGCTCCCAGCAGTTCCGCCCATGCGGTCATTCGCCACCAGAACCACCGCAACAAAGTGGGCACACCGAGTGCGGCACCGAGCGCCGCAACCCACTTCCAGGCCTGTTCGATCGTGTCAATCTGCAGCGCAACCGCCACAGCGAGCACGGCAAACAGCAGCACCATGAATCGCGCGACCCGGACCTGGTGCCTGGGGGCGAGGTCCGGCTTGATGCGCAGCACGACATCGTTCACGGCATACGAGGCGCCCCAGTTGAAGTGGGTATCTATGGTGCTCATGAACGCGGCCAGCAGGGATACCACCAATGCACCGAGTACCCCCGGGGGCAGCAGCGCCACCATCAACGCCGGGTAGGCGGCCTCCCGGTCAAGGCGCACCGTGGCGGCGAGTTCCGGCGCAACCATTGCGGTCGATCCATCCAGCGGAATCATCACCAAGGCCGCAACCCCGACGATAAACCAGGGCCAGACCCGGACCAGATACTGGAGCACGACAAACAACCAGGCCGCCTGGACAGCATCGCGCTCGCTCCGCGCGGCAGACAGGCGTTGCTGCAGGTAGCCGCCGCCGTCTGCGGGCACATTCGCAAACGCCTGTACCAGCAGGTAGGCGCCGAAGCCAAACGCACCGAGTCCGAGCCCGCTCGGCCAGCCACCCGACAGGCTCGGGAAAAGGTTGAGGACCTCAAGGCCATCTGGGCCGTTCAGTTGAACGAGGCCCGCATGCAAGCCTTCCTGTCCCCCGACCGCGCGCCACGCGGCGACCGCCAGCCAGATGCTTCCGAGCACGCCGAGCGCAAACTGGAGCAGGTCGGTGCGGACCACTCCACGAATGCCGCCGAGCGAGGAGTAGGTGGCCACGATCGTCACCAGCACGACAATTGTGAGCATCTCCCCGGGTCCACCAAGTGCCGTGCCACCCGGCATCACCCGATCGATCAGCTGCACGAGCCCGGGCGTCCATCGTTCCCATGGGACCAGCGGGTCGGCGATCTTGCCCATTGCGCGCAGAACCCAGCCCAGAATGATCACGTTGTAGACCAGACCGTAGAGACCGGCTCGTGCGAGGCGGAGCGTCTCCGCAGCCTCGCCGGTATATCTCAGTGTCACGAATTCGGCGTCGGTCACGACGCCGCTCCGCCACCAGCGCTTTGCGAAGATCACCACCACCGCGGCATGTACCAGCAGCCACGACAGCCACAACCAATTGCCCGAGATGCCCCGCGCCGCAATGATCCCCGAGACCGCCAACGGCGTGTCGGCCGCGAAGGTGGTCGCGGCAATCGACACACCCGCCCACCACCACGGCAGTGAACGATCGGCGAGGAAATAGCTGAGCCGGCCAGACGAACTCCCCTCGCGGACAGCGAGGCCGACCGCCAGTGCCACGACGAGATAAACCGCCACGACGATCCAGTCGAGTGGCGCCAGCACGACTCAGCCCCTGCCGGCTACAAGTCCATGGAGGAAATCCCGGCTCCGGCCATCCACATCGCATCCGGCCAGTTTGAATGTGGTCTGCATCCAGTTTTCCTCCCTGTTGCCCTGATTCTGGCGTGATCGACCTCCCCGGAAACCACCGCACTGCTGCGTGACAGGTAACCGCGCGTCAGCGGTCATTATTCTGACCGCGGTTCGCGGCTGCAACCCGCGACAGAACTCCACACATCCTGCTGAAGACGCAACGCCTCGCAGCACCGGACGCACATGATAGCGATGCCCGGATGGGCGAGCGGATCAGGCAGTCAGGCGCTGGCTCGCGATTCGTGCGCCTTCGACCAGCGCGCCGAGCTTGGCAAAAGCGACCTCGCCGTCAACGGCACCGTATCCGGCAAAGGTCGCAAATCCACAATCAGTGCCGGCAATCACGCGCTCCATGCCGACAATCCCGACGAAACGGCCAATGCGCTCGGCAATCAGCAGCGGATGCTCGATGAAATTGCTTGTCGAATCGATTACGCCCGGGACCAGCACCTTGTCATCGGGGAGCTTCGTATCGCGAAAGACGGTCCACTCGTGCGCGTGGCGGGGGTTGGCTGATTCAAACAGCAGCGCTTGCGCCCTGGCTTTCAACGCCACCGGCAGCACCATGTCCATCGGCGCATCGAGGTGGTGAGGTCCTTCATAGTTGCCCCAGCAGACGTGCAGCCGTACGCGGTCCGCCGGGATATTGCGCAGCGCGTGGTTCAGCACTTCGATGTGCAGGTTGGCAAGTTTCAGGTATTCCTGATCGCTCTGGTGCCGGAAGATCGTGTGCCGGCCCATGCCGATATCGGGCGAGTCGATCTGGAGCAGGAATCCCGCGGCAACAATTCCCTCATACTCGACGCGCATGGCCTCGGCCAGCGCATCGAGGTAAGCCTCGTGGCCGGGGTAGTAATCATTCGGCTGGAACAGTGCAATCACACCCGGAGACGCCGAGTTCATGAATGCCTCGACTGGCGGCGAGGCATGGATGGCGGCCTGGAAATTTCGCAGATCGGTCTGCAGTGGCTCGAGGTTCTTGACGCGGATTTCGCCGATGCAGCGGGGTGGCTTGACCACCGAACGGGTGCCGGAGGCCTGTCGTCGCTGCAAGGTTCCGGGGAACTCCAGCATGTCCTGGGCTGGCTCCCGGTCGGACTCTCCGCCCAGCCCGGAAAGACGATCCTTGATATAGGTCGCGTAACTGACCTTGCTCAGTTCACCGTCGCTGACGATATCGATGCCGATGTCATTCTGACGCCTGACGATGTCGCCGATTGCATCGGCTATCACGGCATCGGCTTGTGCTGCATCGATCGCCTCGCCTGCTTCGCGCGCGAAAACGACATCGACCACTTCCTGCGTACGGGGCAGGCTGCCGACATGAGTGGTCAGGATTCTGCGGGAGCTGGTCTTCATGAACAGAGTCGCAAACCCAGGCGAAAATGCCAGCTGCTACACTACACCGGTACTCCGGAACAGCGAAGTGGTGTGCGCTGAACCCTGCCTCAAATGGCCTCACCGCTGCACTGATATCCATCCACTGCACTGTCAGGACATATTTGCCATGCGCTTCTGTAGCCTGCTGATTGCCCTCCTTGTGGCCCTGCCGGCATCCGCTCAGACAGCCTTCCCGACCGGAAAGCTCGGCGGCACTGTACGGCCACTCGCCTACCGGCTCGAACTGGAAATACTGCCGGACCAGACGACGTTCTCGGGAACGACCGAGATCGACATTCAGGTTGACGCACCGACGCCGCTCATCCACCTGCACGGCAACGGCCTGGTGGTCGCCTCTGCCACGTACACCGGTGCTGTCGGAACCCGCCTTGCCGGTACCACGCAGGCTGGCCGCTACCAGCAGCTGGACCCGACCGGTGTGGCGGCGATCGACTTCGCCGCACCAGTCCCGGCGGGCCGGGGCACGCTGCGCATTCAGTACAGCGCACCGCTCGACAAGGTCGGCGAGGGCCTGTATCGCACGACTGTGGCCGGGGAATCCTATGCATTCACCCAGTTCGAGCCGATCGATGCACGACGCATGTTTCCGGGCTTCGATGAACCCGGCTACAAGACGCCGTTCGATATTGCCGTAACGACGCGCCCGGCGAATGTCGTGATCGGCAACACGCCCATCCGCAGCGAGCAGCCGGCTGGCGCGGGACTCAAACGGGTGGAGTTCATGACCACCCTGCCGCTGCCCACTTACCTGATTGCGCTGGCTGTCGGGCCACTCGATGTTGTCGATGGACCGGCGATACCGCCGAATGCAATCCGCGACCGGCCCCTGCTCCTGCGCGGCATCGCAACCCGCGGCAAGGGCCCCAAGCTCAAATACGCGCTCGACAATACCGCGGCCATCATCGACTACCTGGAAGCGTACTTCGATACGCCCTTCCCCTACCCCAAACTCGACCTGATCGCTTCGCCGGAAGCTGGTGGCGGGATGGAGAACGCCGGAGCCATCATCTATGGCGATAGCCGATTGCTTCTGGATGATCATCCCTCCCCGCAAGAGCGCCGCGGCTTTGGCGGGATTCATGCCCATGAACTTGCGCATCAGTGGTTCGGTGATCTGGTGACACCCAGGTGGTGGGACGACATCTGGCTCAACGAGGCCTTCGCAAGCTGGATGTCGTTCAAGGCCGGCGACGCATGGAACCCTGATCTGGGTTTCGATGTCGTGCCGGCACTGCAGACCCCCGCCGCCATGACGATCGACAGCCGGATCGCCGCACGACAGATCCGTCAGCCCGTCACCCGCAATCAGGATATCGGCAGTGCCTTCGACGGCATTACCTATCTCAAAGGTGCCGCAGTACTCGGCATGTTCGAGAGCTATCTCGGCGAAGACAGGTTCCGCGCAGGAATCCGGGCACACATGCGCCGGTTTCCATACGCAGTGGCGAACGTGGAAGATTTCATGGCCTCACTGGCCCAGGGCTCGGGGCGTGCGGATATCGTTCCCGGGTTTCGCAGCTTTATCGATCAGCCCGGCGTCCCGCTGGTCACGACAAAACCCGAATGCGGGCCTGACGGCGTTTCGCTCCGGCTTGCACAGTCGCGCTACCTGCCAATCGGTTCCCGGGGTGACCCGGCGCGCAGCTGGCAGCTGCCGCTCTGTCTGCGCTACGGAGATACGGCTGGCGGTGGCAAGCTGTGCACCCTGCTCACTGAATCAACAACCAGCATTCCGCTGCAGTCGGCAGGCTGCCCGACTTTTGTCATGCCCAACGCCAACGGCGCCGGCTACTACCGCTTTGGCTTCGACGACGATGGCTGGCGCGCGCTCATGACGCATTTCGACCAGCTCGGTGAGGCCGAAGCACTGGCGGTGGCGGACAGCCTCTCTGCCGCTTACCAGGCAAACCGGCTGTCCACCGGGTCACTGGTCGAGGCGATGAGAATCATGGCCCGGTCACCCTATCCCGAGGTCGTTCTGGCACCGGATAGCGACCTGATACGGCTGCGCGACTATCTCGCGCCCGAAAACGCCGATGCAGTGCGGGCGCTGATGCGAAGCCTGTACCGTCCACGACTTGATGCGCTCGAGAAGGACGGCCCGGCGACAACGCCGGAACAGGCAATATTCCAGACCAATCTCATCCGCTTCCTGGCGCTGGAGGCGCGCGATCCCGAGCTACGCTCGAGCCTGGCTGCCAAGGCACGGCGCTATATCCGCATGGGAAAAACCAATGCAAATCCGGAGACGGCCCTGGATACCAGCGCCGTATCGCCTGCGCTCGTCGATGTGGCACTGCAGGTCGGCGTGCAGGAATACGGAGCACCTTTTGCGGAGACACTCATTGACCGGATGCTGGCGTCCAACGACAGCCAGTTTCGCGGTCAGGCGGCTACCGGGCTCAGTGCAACCGACGACCCCGGGGTCGGCGAGCGTGTGCGCAAACTGTTACTCGACCCGCGGCTGCGCGGACGTGAGCCCACCGCGATCGCCTTCGGGCTGGCGGCGCGCCCCAGCCAGCGCCGGGCCACCTTCAACTGGTTCAAGGCAAACGACGAGACCTTCACCGCCCGGGTGTCCCACTTCGGTCATCGCTGGTTTCCCACTGTCGGCGCCGGTTTCTGCACCAGAGCCGAGCGCGATGAACTCGAGGGGTTCTTCACACCCATCGTCAGCCACCTGGACGGTGCCGACCGTACGCTGGCCGAAACTCTCGAGGGAATAGAGCTCTGTACAGCGCTCGTGACCGTCAAGCACGCGGAAGCCGCTGCGGCTTTCCAGGCGACGGACGCCGCCATTAGATGATCAGCGGGAAGCGGACTTCAACACGCAGGCCCGGCGCACCGCCCGGATTGGCGGCAAAAACAAGGCGGGCACCGTGAACCTGGGCGATGCGGTGGCAGATGGCCAGGCCAAGACCGAGGCCCTCATGCTTGCTGTCCATGCGGGTGAAGCTGCCAGCATTCAGTCGTTCAAGCTGATCCGGGGCCATCCCGGGGCCGTTGTCGCTGATGGCGAGTACCGGTTGCCCCGACTCGCTGGTCATGCTGATGTGGATCCGGGTGTGCTGCGCGCAGTGTTGCATGACGTTCCGGACCAGGTTCTGGATCAATACCTGGATCAGCACGGCGTCGCCGGCGATGGCGACCGGCTGGATATCGGCCTCCAGTTCCATCCGTGCAGCTGCAAGCTGACTGGCAATGTGCGGCCCTTCGGCAGCCCAGAAATCAGCAAACCGGATCTGTGCGAAGCTGGCACGCCAGTGACCCTCCTCGATTCGGGCGAGGGTCAGGAGTTGCTCGACGACGCGCGCAATCCGGTTCACTTCAGTACCCAGCATGGCGAGATCCGGGTCTGGACCGGCGAGTTCCAGCTTCAGCGTGGTGAGCGGTGTGCGCAGTTCATGGGCCACATCATTGCTGAACTGCCGCTCTCTCCGCAGGACTGAATCGATACCCTCCATCAATCTGTTCAGGGCGTCGCGCAGTACACCGATTTCGGCAATCGGGGTACGAACGGTCAGCGGTTCGAGCGAATCAGCATTGCGGCTTTCCAGCTGCCGGACCAACCGGGACAGCGGCCACAGCAGCAGGCCAAGGAAGGCACCCAGCAACAGCAGATTGATAGCGGACCCGGCAACGACCGGCACCACGATGTCCTCGACGATATCCCCCTGGACGTCCGCATAGAGATCGGCCCGGCGCAGCAACTGGACTACCAGTTCCGCTTCACGGCGTTGGTAACCGCGCCAGTCGTGTCCACCCCACCGCAGGCTCACATTGCCGCTGTCCGGCGACTTCAGTTTCAGGTTGTGCGGAAGGTTGCTCGCCAGCTGATTGGTGGAAAGGTCGTAGACGCTGGCCCACAGGGCATCGTCCTCATCCGGCTTGAATGCCCTGGTAAGCAGTAACGCGAGTTCCGCCCGGGGCATGTCGATGCGGCCGGCAGCCAGCAGCTTGGCAAGCATGCGGGTTTGGCTTTCCAGATCCTCGTCGAGCACATGGCGAAGTTCGTGGTCGGCCGTACGATAAGTCGCGACGAGCCCGGCGACGGCGGTGGCAACCGTCGTCACCGCCAGAAGCAGCACCAGCTGTGACAAGCGGAGTTTCACAAGGGCACCAGCCTGTAACCGTAGCCGCGGATCGTTTCGATCCTCTCCTTGCCCAGCAGCTTTCGCAAACCGTGAATATGTACTTCGAGGGTATTTGAATCGACCCCCTCGCCCAGCCCGTAAAGCTGCCGGTTGAGTCGTTCGCGGCTGACCGGCTTGTCGACAGACTGCATCAACACCGCCAGTATCTGATGCTCCTTCGGTGACAGGCTGATTTCCTCGCCATCGAGGTACACCTGATGGGTGTCGGTCGCAAAGACCAGGCTGCCCGCAGTCAGGCGAGGCTCCGCGCTACCGGCCTTGCGACGCAGGAGCACACGGATGCGAGCCAGCAGCTCGTCCGGCTCAAAGGGCTTGACCAGATAGTCGTCTGCCCCCGTGTCCAGCCCGCGCACCCGGTCATCGAGGCGATCCCTGGCGGAGATGACGAGAACCGGAACCTGGGAGCCTGCGGCCCGCAGCGACCTCAGCCAGTCGACACCGTCGCCGTCCGGCAATCCGAGGTCAAGCAACACCAGGTCGTAGCCACCCTGCTCCATATGGGCACGAGCAGCAGCAAGGGTTCTCAGCCAGTGCACCCGGTATTGGCGCTGCAGCAGCTTGTGCAGCGCTCGCCCCAGATTGAGGTCATCTTCCAGAAGCAGCAGATACATCATCAGTCCCAGGCCGAGGACTTGCCAATGTATACGACTGATATGAGCTTTTGCTTAAGGCACGCCGTGGTCGTTGACGGCTTGGTGCCGGGGAGAGGATTTGAACCTCCGACCCCCGCATTACGAATGCGGTGCTCTACCAACTGAGCTACCCCGGCGCCGGCGCGCAGTATAGGGAAAGGACCCGGGGCCATCAATCAACGCAGCCCCGCAACGCTTGCGGCTGACAGGCTACTTGCTGGGGCGGACCCGGATGATCAGTTCGACGCTCTCGGCACGCATGCCTGGCGGCAGGGCTGGGAGCTTCTGCAACTCCACCTGGCTGGGATCGATATCCATCAGTTCGCCGGTATCCTCATTGAGGAAGTGGTGGTGCACAACCGTCGTGGAGTCGTAGACGATCCGCGTGGGATCAAGCGAGATCGCCCGCAGGATGCCCTTGCTGGAGAGCAGGTTCAGCGTGTTGTAGACCGTGGCCTTGGAGACCCGGCTGCCATTGCTGCGCAGGGTCTGGAGGATCTGGTCAGCCGACTTGTGACAGGGTTCAGCGAGCAGCAGCATGCTGACCTCGATGCGCTGCGCCGTCGGGGTCACGCCATGCTCGCGCAGGGTGTCTTCGATCCGGGTACGTAAACTCACTGGGACTCCAGTCACAACATCCTTGAATGGTGGAATTTTAGCCACCCGACTGCCACTGTGTAAACCAAACCGGCATCACGCCAGGCAAATCCCGCGACTTTCGGCTGATTGGCGCGTGTTCTGCGCCCGAATGCTGCGCTAGCGTATCCGTCCGGTGACTTATGCAAAACCAGGCAGGATTCAGCTTGCTCGAACTTCTGCTCGTCGGCGTGCTGGCGGGCGTGCTCGCAACGCTGGCCGTACCCGCATTCAGCACGCTGCTGCTCGATGCCGACATGGTCGCACAGGTCAATCGCTATGTGCATGGCATTCACCTCGCGCGACAGGAAGCGGAAAAGTACGGCACCGATGTGGTGCTCTGCCGGAGTACCGACGGCAGGACCTGCAACCATGCACAAGCCTGGCAGTCGGGCTTCATCGTTTTCGTCAACCGCGATCGTGACGATCCGCCGCAGGTCGATGCTGGCGAGACAGTCCTGCAGGCTGGGTCCGGCTATCCGGGTGGCGTGATCACAGCCAACCGCAGCGCTTTCGTGTTCCGGCCCTTTGGCAAACGATCAGTGAACGGCACCCTGAATTTTTGCGACCGTCGTGGACCCGACGCCGCAAGAAGCGTAATCGTGAGCTATACCGGCCGACCTCGTGCTGCAGCAGTTCCTGCGAGCAATCAGTTTAGATGTCCGTCATAACAACCTGAATGAATTTCAGTTTCCCCGGTCATCCCGAATGCATTGCCGGTTATCGGCAGCGTTTCCCCTGCGCCACCGATGCGGGCACGATAGGCCCTGAAGAAAAAGTCTCCTGTCGGGCGTTGCGGTGCATAAAAAAGAAGGCTTCAGCCTCATCGAACTCATGGTCATCATCTCGGTTCTGGCGCTCGCGCTGGGACTGGGCGTCCCCGCGTTCAACGACATGTTGAGCAACAGCCGCATGAGCACCGCGGTCAACGACCTCGTAAGCAGTCTGCATGCCGCCCGCGGCGAGGCGATCAGCCGGCAGGCCAGCGTCGTACTGTGTCCGGCAAATGCGGCGGGAACGAGCTGTCAGGCAGACGGCGACCTGAAGGATGGATGGCTGGTTTTCATCGACAGTGACGACAACGCGGCAGTCGATGCGGGAGAGCCAATCGTGCAACGACACGGCCCTGTCGGCTCCGGCCCGGTTCTGGAGCTGAGTGTTTTTCCGGCCGACAGCGGCGGGCGGATCACCTTTTCCGCTGCCGGTACCTTGCGCGTCGCGGAATCCACAACCGACATCCAGATCTGCGATGCGCGCGGCGATCGTGATACCGGTGGCGGCGTGGCTGCCGGACGCTGGATCCGCGTGCAGCCGACCGGACAGCCGGAGATCCGGCGCATGCGTTCCGATTTGCAGGACACCGACATCAACCCGCTGGGTGGCTGCCGATGACCATGCGCGCTGTCCGCACAAGAATATCCTCCGCTGCGCGTGGCTTTACGCTTGTCGAAGTACTTGTCGCACTGGTGGTGATGTCGGTTGGCATGCTCGGTATCGCGGCGCTCTATCTTGAAGGCCTGCGGGCCGGGCGCACCGCCGTTTACCGGACAACTGCCGTCAATCTTGCCGCCGACATGGCGGACCGTATCCGCGCCAACCTGCCCGCCGGCAACGCCTATGCCGGCACCGGTCCCGGCACTGACGAGTCCTGCGTCAACGGCGATGCGGACTGCACGCCGGTTCAACTCGCCGAGGACGACTGGTTCAGCTGGAATAGCGACATCGAAGCGCAGCTGCCTCAGGGGGCAAGCGCCGAGATACAGGTGGATGCGGCGCCTTCGCCGGTCTACACCATTACCCTGGCGTGGCCGGAAATCGGTCAAACCGAAGCGGCCAGTTACAGCCTGAGGCTGCAGCCATGAGTTCCGCAGCGTCCCCGGCACCGAAGCAAGGCGGCATGACCCTGATCGAACTGATGGTCGCGATGTCTATCGGCCTGTTCCTGATCGGCGGCGCGCTCTATATGTACAGCCAGAGCAAGAACACTTATCGGGCCAGCGACAGCCTCTCACGCCTGCAGGAAAGCGCCCGCTTTGCACTCGACACGATCGAGCCGGATATCCGCCTGGCACGCTACTGGGGGCGGAATGCCGAACCCGCCATGATCGAAGTCCCGGCCGGCGTCACCGTGCCCTGCAGCGGCAGCCCGGATGTCGCGGCGTGGGCACTCAGGGTCGGCGTACCGGTCGAAGTCAGCGACGACCGCTACGACCTCCCCTGCAACGCCTTTGCCAACAGTCCGCGCGCCGGCAGCGATGTGCTGACACTGCGTCATGCGGAGCCATGGTCAGGCGGCACACAGCCCGTACCTGAAGCCGGACGACTGCAGGTACAAACCAGTCTTGCCCACGGCCGGATATTTGCCGACGGCATATCGCCGGATCTCGGCGCGGATTCCGCGCGGCACAATGTCGTGGTCAGTGCCTACTACGTGAACGAGCGTTCCAGCTTCGACACCAGTCAGCCTTCGCTGCGCCGACTGACACTCCGCGCCGACGGCAGCCTTGGCGAAGATGAGGTCATTCCCGGCGTGGAAAACCTGCAGGTCCAGCTGGGCATCGACACCAACGGCGATGGTGGCGTGGACCGTTATGTAGACGGGGACAATCCGTTGGTCACGGACGATGCAGCGGTTGTTGCCGTACGCCTCTGGATGCTGGTCGGCACGGCAGCGGACGATCAGGGCTGGAGCGATACGCAGCACTACGCCACCCCCGACGCCGACCTCGGTGATCTCATTGCGGGCACGGACGATTATCCGTCCAGTGCAAGGCGCGTGCAGATCAGCAAGACCATTTACCTGAACAACCAGGGGTCCTGACATGTCCATGCATGCACGACAAATGCACGAACAGCGCGGTGCGGTTCTGATCATCAGTCTGGTGCTGCTGATGGTGCTCACCATTCTTGCAATATCGACGATGCGCACCGCCAGCCTTGGTTTGCTGATGGCCGGCAACACCCAGTATCGCCAGAACGCCTGGCAGCTCGCGCAGACCGGCATCGATACGGTCCTGCGTGCGGGTGATCCAGCTACTGGCGTCAGTTGCGACACCGCCACCACTGACGCACCGGTGGCGATCGACGCGCTCGGCGGCAGCTACACCACGATGGTGTGCTATCGCGGTGAATCGATGACGCAGGGCAACTCGATCACCGTGCCGACCTTCAACTATGAGGTACATGCCGACGGCACCACCGGGCAGCGCGGGGCACGTGCGCGTCTGGTACAGGGATTCGCAGTCACAGGGGCCTCAGGCCGATGAACATCAGGTTGCAGAGTGCGGCATTCCTGTTGCTGGCAACCTGGCTGTCAGCTGGCCATGCGGCGATCCGGCAGATCGAGCAGGCTTTCGAACTCGGTCCCGCGCAGGTTGAGCTGCCAGCGCGGCCCGATGCACAACTGACGGTACGCCCCTGCGCCGGATGCCCGATCGTGGCGCTGCGCGTCACCGCAGCGACCCGCTGGTATTCCAGCCTCAGTGAACGGCAACCGGCCGGCCAGGCTGCGGTACTGGAGATTTACCGTGCGGCCAGCGGCAATCCACAGACACTCGTCCACGTGTTCTATGAACCGCAAACGCTGCGGGTCAGGCGGGTGGTGCTCGACCTGCCACGGCCGACCCAACCCCGATGAACAGGAATACCTCACACCGATACGGGCGCATGCCGCAACAGTTGTGCGGACTTCTCTGCACAGTGGTCCTCCTCGGTACTGCACTCCCCGTGCAGGCCGATGACTCGGAGCTTTTTCTCAGCGACCGGAGCGAGACCGTCACCGACGCCAACGTGCTGTTCATCATCGACACCTCGGGCAGCATGAATACGCTGGTCGAAACCCAGGTGCCCTTCGATCCGGATGCGAGTTTTGACGGTTGCTACCGGAGCGACGCCCTGTACTTCACGACAACGGCCACCACACCGCCCTGTGACAGCCCTGACCTGGTACCGAAGTCCGTCAACTACTGTGCGACCAGCGCGCAACCGCTGGCAGCGGTTGGCTACTACGCCGATTTCCTGCTCAGCTGGGACGAGAGTCGTGAACGCTGGGACAGGCTGAGCGGCGAACGAGCCGGGAGCCCGATCGAATGCGTGAGCGATCGCGGCGTGAATGGCCAGGGGTCAGGCAGCGAACATTTTGCCGCCAATGGACCGGAGGGTCCCTGGGCGGCCACTGAAGCGCAGGAACCCGCCTGGAACAACCGTTACACCATCTATGACGGGAACTGGCTCAACTGGAATACCAATCCGCCAACGGTGCAGAGAAGCCGCCTCGATATCGTCAAACAGGCAGTCAACAACCTCACGACCAGCCTCAGAAACGTCAAGGTGGGCGTGATGCGCTTCAATCGCGATGAGGGTGGCCGCGTGGTTGCGGCGCTTGAAAACATCGAGACCTCACGGGACAACGTACAGAACATCGTCAATGACCTGTCGCCGAGCGGCCAGACGCCGCTGTCTGAAACCCTGTACGAAGCAACCCAGTATTTCATGGGGCGTGCGGTTGATTACGGCAACACTGTCGATGGCCGCAGCGTCGCTGCGTCACGTGTCGGCAACGACCCGAACGGTGCGCTGTACAAGTCACCGCTCGACGAAGCCTGCAGCAAGAACTTCATCATTCTGCTCACCGATGGCGAACCCTCCGCCGATGCCGGGGCGGTCAGCAAGATCCTTGCCCTCCCCGGCTTTGCCGCGACCGTGGCACCGGCCTGCGATGGCAGCGGCGAGGGCCACTGCCTCGACGATCTGGCAGCCTATCTGGCCCGCTACGATCTGAGCCCGGCCCTCCCCGGCATACAGAATGTAATCACCCATACCATCGGCTTCGCGGCTGACTTCCCGCTGCTCGAAAGCACCGCGGTGCGCGGCGGCGGCCAGTATCACATGGTCGACGATACCGCCAGCCTCACCACAGCGCTGAGCGGCATCGTGCTGTCCATCTTCGACAGCGCTGGCAGCTTTGCTGCGCCGACCGTGCCCGTGAATGCCTTCAACAGGACGGAAAACCTCAACGAGGTTTTCCTCTCGGTCTTCAAGCCATCGGAGCGTACGCGCTGGACCGGCAACCTGAAGAAGTACCGTTTTACTGATGGCGAACTGGTGGGTCAGAATGGCGCGGCGGTCATCGATCCGGTCACCGGGCTTTTCAAGCGTGACGCCTTCAGCTTCTGGTCCGATCAACCCGATGGCGACCGGGTAAATGAAGGCGGAGCAGCAGGCCAGCTGCCTGACAGCAGTCAGCGTCGGCTGTTCAGCAACCTCACCGGCAACAATCTCAGCGCTGCCAGCAACCGGATCACGGTGGACAACACCAATCTCATCGCGGCACTGGCCAGCGTACCGCCGGATGAGCAACGCGACCTGATTGAATGGACGCTCGGCCGCGACGTCCGCGACCGGGATCAGGATGGCAATCTGGCTGAAACGCGACACGACATGGGCGATGCGCTGCATGTACAGCCGGTCACCCTGCTTTACGGCGGTACGGTGAATGACCCGGTCGGCAGCGTCTTCCTGTCTACCAACGACGGTTTTCTGCATGCCTTCGACAGCCAGACGGGCGAGGAACTGTGGGCCTTCCTGCCCGCCAGACTGCTCACCGGGCTTTATCCGCTGTATCTCAACGAAGAGAGTGCGACCAAGCACTATGGTCTGGACGGCGAGATCAGCCTGGTCATACTCAATGACGATGGTCGGCCCGGCCTGAGCGGTGAAGAGCGCGCCATCCTGCTGTTCGGCATGGGGCGCGGCGGTGATGGCGTCTTCGCTGTCGACGTGACAGCAAGGGATGCACCCCGCCTGTTGTGGGAGATCAGCAGCGGCACCCCGGGGTTTGCCGACCTTGGCCAGACGTGGTCGACACCCGGCACCGGCAAGGTGCGCATCGGCAACGCAATCACCGACGTCGTGGTATTTGGCGGTGGCTACGACCCCGGTCAGGACAACCGCAGCTACCGGACGGATACGGTGGGTAATGCGATCTACATGGTGGATTTGCTGAGCGGGGAATACATCTGGAGCGCGGGTAACCCGAATGCCGTCAGCGACCACAGCCTGAAACTCGAATACATGCAGCACTCGATACCCGCACCAGTGCGCCCGCTCGATCTCAATGGCGACGGCCTCGCCGACCGGATGTATGTCGGCGACATGGGCGGGCGAATCTGGCGCTTCGACATCGTCAATGGCCAGCAGCCAGCGAACCTGGTTGAAGGCGGCGTGCTCGCATCGCTCGGCGGTGCGGCCGTGGCTCCGGATGCGACGGCCGCCGATCTGCGCCGCTTCTATGCGGCTCCGGATGTCGTGCCGACAATCATCAACCGGAAACTGGTCATCCTGCTGAATATCGGTTCGGGGTATCGTGGTCACCCGCTGGATACGACGATCAGCGAGCAGTTCTTCTCGATACGCGACTTCAACGCCTACGGCGTGATCGACAGTGCCGACTATCCGGCCACTCCCGTCTCCATCGGTCAGCTGGCGGACATAAGCGACGACCCCTCGCCCGCGCTGGCTTTCAGTACCGCCGGCTGGCGCCTGCGGCTCAACCAGGGTCCCGGAGAAAAAGTGCTCGGTGAATCTCTGACGCTCGACAATACGGTGTTTTTCACGAGCTTCACGCCCGGTGAGACGGTCAGTGAATGTTCGGCCGGCACAGGCATCAACCGTCTGTATGCGATCAGCAGTTTCGATGGCAGCCCGCGTACCAACTTCGACAGGTCGGTCGATGACGGACCACTCACCCTCAGTGACCGCTTCCGCGAATTGCGCTCGGGCATTCCGGTGATCACCATCAACCGTATTCGCAGCGATAACGGCGAGACCAGCATCTGTGTCGGGCCGGAGTGCCTGTCTGGCGATGAGCTGGGCATCAGCCGGCGCGTCGTCCGGCGCACCTACTGGTTCCAGGACGAGAGTCAGTAAGCGGTGCGCCGTGCGCCGGCATGTGGCACGGGCTTTACGCTCGTCGAGCTGATGATCGTCATGGTGATCATGGCGATCCTGACCAGTGCTAGTGTTGCGGGGTACCGGCAGTACGTCCGTCGCGCCAACCGCACCGATGCCACCACCGCGCTGCTGCGGCTGTCGGCCGCTGAAGAGCGTTTTTACCTGCAGAACAACCGCTATGCGACGACCGCCGACGAACTGGGCGATCCGCCGCCGGCCGGACTGGGCCTCGGCGGCACGGAACACGGACTCTACGATCTCAGCGTAGAGCCGGCGGCAGACGGAGCTGTCGTCGGCTACATCGCAACCGCAACTGCCCGGCCCGACCAGTCACAGCGCGATGACGCCAACTGCGCATCCTTCAGCATCGACCAAAGCGGCCAGCGCACCGCGACCAATTCAGACGGCGTCAGCAATGGCGAGATCAGCAGCACCTGCTGGCGCTGATCTCCAGGATCATCCCGCACACTCCCGCCAAGGATCGACTGACATGACCCGCACCAGCAGCCCGGCCACCTCCACGGACACCAGTACTGCGGCCGTGATCACGGTCATCCACGCAACCGCGGAAGCCTGGAACACGCAGGATTTCAGCAAGGTTGTGGAGTTATGGGATCCTGCCGAGCCTGTGCCGTTCTACCTGGCCGAAGAGCAGGACGACTGGTTCATCGGCTGGGAGCCGCTGAAAAACTATCTGGCACCGGCCCAGCCCAGCCCGGCAGTCCAGGGCATCCGCGAGGAGATGCGCGACATCACGGTGAAGCTCATCGCACCGGATCTCGCCATCGCAGTATGGTGGATGCATTTCGAGATGAAGATCATTGGTCGCAAGCCCATCGGCGAAGAGATCCGGGTCAGCGCAGTGCTTCGCCGGACTGCAGAGGGCTGGCGCTATATACACTGGGCCGAATCACCGATGACTGCGCCGATGTACCTGATGAAGTTGATGGAGCGCGATGTCGACCACGAGAAGTTTTCAGGCTGCCACACCCGCGCCATGCAGCGCTGGCAGGCCATTCAGAAGAAATGGCAGTAATTGCTGGCGCCGTCCCGCCTCAGGACGAGCGCCGCCGCTCCAGAAAGAATCCGTCGAACAGCAACAGGATTACGCCAACGGTGATTCCCGCATCAGCGACGTTGAATGCCGGAAACGACCAGCGGTCGTAATACAGCAGCACGAAATCGACGACATAGCCCTGTGCCAGCCGGTCGATGAGATTGCCGATCGCGCCACCAAGCACCAGCACGAGCCCCAGCGGCACCACCACCCTGCCGGCGGGCTGCTGAACAAACCACCACAACAGGACTGCACTTACGGCCAGCGCAGTCAGGCCGAAAAACCAGTTCTGCCAGCCAGAGGCATTCGCCAGAAAACTGAACGCGGCACCGGTGTTGTGCAATCGCACCAGATCAAGAAACGGCATCACCGGCAGCCGCTCAAACAGTTCGAAATGTCCGACGACCAGTTTCTTGGTCCACTGGTCCAGAAGCACCACCACGACTGCAAGCAGCAGCCATCGCCAGGTGACACGTCCGGGCACTGGCTTGTGCTCAGGTTCTGCAGCAGCTTCCATTTCGTACTCGCTCAGACGTAGCGACGGATCTCGCCCGGTCCGTCTATATTCGTTACACACCGGCCACAGAGTTCAGGGTAAGCAGCGTTCTTGCCGGTATCCGGCAGACGATGCCAGCAGCGCACGCACTTGGCGTCCGCATCCGGTGCAGCCTCCACCCAGTGCCCCTCTCCGGCCAGCGCAGACGCGCTGCGTTCCGAAGCCGGAAGGGCAGTCGCACCCGAAGTGATGAACACAAAGCGCAGTTCATCGCCGAGACGCCGCATGTCTTCAAGCAGCCGGCCATCAGCAAAAATCGTGAGTTTCGCATCCAGACCCGAACCGATCGCGCCAGATACACGCAACGCTTCGAGGGCCCTGGAAGCAGTCTCACGCACACGCAGCAGCCCTTTCCAGTCGAGGTCAGCCACATCGGCTGCCATGACGACCGGCAACTGGTGCCAGGTGGACATGAATACCGAGTCACCACGCTTGCCGGGTATCTGCGCCCAGATTTCCTCGGCCGTAAAGCTCAGCACCGGCGCCAGCCAGCGGACCATGGCTTCGGTGATATGGTACATGGCGGTCTGTGCCGAGCGACGGGCCAGTGATTTCCGGCCGGTCGTGTACAGGCGATCCTTGATCACATCCAGATAGAAGGAGCCGAGATCAACGACGCAGAAATTGTGCAACTGCTGATAGACGCGATGGAACTCATAGGATTCATAGGCCGCGAGGATCTCGCGCTGCAGCTCTGCAGCCCGGCCGAGTGCCCAGCGATCGAGCGCGACGAGTTCTGCTACAGGCACCTGCTCGCTGGCCGGATCAAAGCCGTCGAGATTGCTGAGCAGAAAACGGACGGTATTGCGCATACGCCGGTAAGAGTCGGCCATGCGCTTGAGGATTTCCTGCGAGACATTCATCTCGCCCCGGTAATCCGTGGAAGCCACCCACAGGCGCAGGACGTCTGCGCCCAGTGAGTTGACCACGGGCTGCGGCGCAACGACGTTTCCGAGCGACTTGGACATCTTGCGGCCCTTGTCATCCACGGTGAAGCCGTGCGTCAGCACTTGCCGATACGGCGCCTTGCCCTCCATGGCAACCGCCGTCAGCAAGGAACTCTGGAACCAGCCACGATGCTGGTCCGAGCCTTCCAGATAGAGATCTGCCGGGAAGCCCACTTCTGCATGACTGCGGGCAACGCAGTGGTGGACCATCCCGGAGTCCATCCACACATCCATCGTGTCCGTGACCCGGTCGTAGTCGCCGGCAACCGCGCCAAGCAGCTCAGCCGGATCCAGATCGAACCAGGCATCGATGCCCTGCGCTTCGATACGGCGCGCAACTTCTTCCAGCAGCGCCAGGGTGTCCGGATGCAGCTCGCCGCTCTCGCGGTGAATGAACAGCGGAATCGGCACCCCCCAGGTACGCTGCCGCGAGATACACCAGTCCGGGCGCCCGACAATCATGTTCTCGATGCGCTGCTGGCCCCAGTCCGGTATCCATTGCACGCTGCGTATTGCAGCAAGGCTCGAGTCGCGCAGTCCGTTCTGGTCGAGGCTGATAAACCACTGCGGCGTCGCGCGGAAGATCAGCGGGGTCTTGTGCCGCCAGCAGTGTGGATAGCTGTGCTGGAATTTCTGCGCGCAGAGCAATCGGCCGGCCTCGCGCAGCATGCCCAGGATCCGCTCCTCAGCCGCCTTGATATGCAGCCCGGCCAGCAGTTCCGTACCCGGTACATAGACGCCACGCCCGTCGACCGGATTCTCCAGCGGCAGCTTGTAACGCAACCCGGACTGATAGTCGTCCTGACCGTGGCCGGGTGCGGTATGCACGGCCCCGGTACCGGCATCAAGCGTCACGTAATCGGCGAGGATCACCGGCACTTCGCGCGCATAGAAGGGATGACTGAGCTTCAGTCCCTCCAGTACCTGGCCGTTGAACACGGCAAGTGTGGCGGAAGTCCTGGCCCCGTAGCGGCTCAGCGCGGCCTCGGCCAGTCCGGCGGCAAGCACGAGTCGTACCGGTCCATTGCCGAGATCGGCCTCGACCAGCCGGTACGGAAGCTCAGCGCCGAGCGCCACGGCCTGGTTGGCGGGCAGTGTCCATGCTGTCGTCGTCCAGATCGGCAACATCACCGGTGCCGATCCGCTGAGCCCGGCGCGCCGGTGAAGTTCAGCGCTGTCCAGTACGGCAAAGCCGACGTCGATTGCCGTCGAGGTCTTGTCGATGTACTCGACCTCGGCTTCGGCGAGCGCCGAACGGCAGTCCAGACACCAGTGCACCGGCTTGTAACCCCGGTGCAGATGTCCGTTGGCGACTATCTTTGCGAAGCCGCGAATCTGCTCTGCCTCGAAGCGCCGGTCCATGGTGAGATAAGGCCGGTCCCAGTCGCCGAGTACACCGAGCCGGCGAAAATCACGACGCTGGCTGTCGACCTGGCTCAGCGCATATTCACGACAGGCCTTGCGGAATTCATCCGGCGTCAGCTTGTCACCGACCTTGCCGAATTTTTTCTCGACCTGCAGCTCGATGGGCAGGCCGTGGCAATCCCAGCCTGGAATATAGGGTGCATCGAAGCCGGACAGCGTCTTCGACTTGACGATGATGTCCTTCAAGACCTTGTTGACGGCATGACCGATATGAATATCGCCATTCGCATAGGGGGGACCATCAAGCAGCAAGAAACGCGGGCGGCCGGCAGCGGCCTTGCGGATCTGCGCGTAGATATCACGACTGGCCCAGCTCTCCAGCATCTGTGGCTCACGCCGGGCCAGATCGGCCTTCATCGCGAAGGCTGTCTGCGGCAGATTCAGTGTGTCTTTGTAGTCGGTCACGTGGGGGTCCCTGTCAACAGGCGGCGCGCTTCAGCCGCATCGCATTCCATTTGCCGGCGCAAGGCTTCGAGATCGGCAAAGCACTCTTCGTTGCGCAGATGCGCAACGAACTCGACTTCAAGCCGTTGCCGGTAGATATCCGCATCAAAGTCAAAAATATGCACTTCCAGCAGCGGCTCGACGCCGGCCACCGTCGGCCGGGTGCCCAGACTCGCCACTGCATCCAGCGGCGAACTGTCGAGTCCGTGCACGCGCACCGCAAAGATGCCGGCCAGCGGACTCTGGCGTCGATTCAGCCGGATATTCGCTGTGGGAAAACCAAGCTGCCGGCCGAGCCGCCGGCCGGCGACCACGCGACCACTCATCCGGTAATTTCGCCCCAGCAGCTCACGGGCGTGCATCAGATTACCAGCAGCGAGGGCGGCGCGAACGGCCGTACTCGACACGCGAATACCATCGCGGATCACGCTGCCGACCTGCTCCACGCCGAAGCCGCATCGTTTCCCGCCGGCTTCAAGATCGGCAATGTTACCGGCCCGGCCCCGTCCGAAGCGAAAATCGTCACCGATCACCAGATGCCGTACGGCCAGCGTATCGGCCAGCAAGCGGTCGATGAACGCCTCCGGCGAGTAGTGCTCCAGGGTGTGGTCGAAAGGCGGACAGAAAAAGCTGTCGATACCGCTCGCATGCAGATAGCCGACCTTGTCACGAAAATGCATCAGGCGAGCCGGCGCCTGCTCTGGACGCATGACTTCCTGCGGTGTCGGCTCAAAACTGAAGACCAGCGACGGCAGCTTCAGGCGCAGCGACTCGCTACGCACCCTGTCCAGAATGCGCTGATGACCCAGGTGAAAGCCATCGAACACACCGATCGTGGCAACACACCCGGGCAACACTGCGTTGACACCCGGTCGCGGGCGGCGAAACACTTGCATGGAAACACGGCGTGCCAGAGAAGGCTGGATTATAAGGGCCGGGCTGCGCTTTGCATGCGCATGTCCCCGATGCGGAATCCCACCGCGAACAGCGCAGCGAAGTATGTGCATCCGCCACCCGTGACGGCAGCCGCCAGCCACAGGCAGCGCGTCCAGAAGTCCGCCTCGATCCAGGCACTGGTCGGCGGAACGGCCTGGACGAGCACGACCACCAGCACCCCGACCGCGACGGCTACCCGCAGCAGAAACCGGCCCCATCCCGGCGCCGGACTGATGACCCCCTCGCGCCGCAGTCCGCGATACAGCAGACCCGAGTTGATAAAGGAACAAAGCGACGTCGCCGCAGCCAGACCTGCATGGGGCGCAGGCCAGCCCATCAGCACCCACGGCCCCACGATCACGACATTCAGGATCATGTTGAGACCGAGTGCGATCAAACCGATGCGTACCGGCGTGGTCGTGATCTGACGGGCAAAATAGCCCGGTGCCAGGACCTTCACCATGGTGAAACCGATGAGACCTGCTGCAAAGGGAACCAGGCTCCAGGTCGCCATCTCGACGTCGCCGGCCCCGAAGCGGCCCCCATAAAACAGCGTGGCAAGCAGCGGCCCGGCCAGCAGCATCAGGCCGACGGTCGCCGGCGTAACAATCAACACCACGAGACGCATGGCCCAGTCGAGCGCCCGGCCGAAATCCGCGGCGGCCCCGTTGGCGTGCTGCCGGGACAGGTTGGGCAGCATCACGGTCGCGAGCGCGATGCCGAATACGCCGAGTGGAAACTCCATCAGCCGGTCCGAGTAGTAGAGCCAGCTGATACTGCCGGTGGCCAGCAGTGAGGCAATCAGCGTATCGAGCAGGATACTGATCTGGGCCACCGATGAACCAAACAGACCCGGCAACATGAGCCGCAGGATCTTGCGCACCCCGGGGTGCCCGAACCCCAGTTTCGGGCGCGGCATGAGCCGGACGCGCATCAGGGAGGGCAGCATGCATACCAGCTGCACCACGCCCGCCGTAAACACACCCACCGCCAGCGCCATGCCGGGTCGTGCGTAGAGTGGCGACACGTAAGCAGCGAAGCCGATCAGGACCACGTTGAGCAGAATCGGGGAAAAGGCCGCTGCGGTGAAGCGCTGATAGGTATTCAGGATTCCGCCGGCCAGCGCCGTGAACGAGATAAACAGCAGATAGGGAAAGGTCCAGCGCAGCATGTCCACGGACAGCGCATACCGATCCGTATCAGCTGCGCCGCTTTCCGTGACAAAACCGGGCGCAAACAATGCGATGAAGACCGGAGCCGCAATCACGGCCAGCGCGGTGATCCCGAACAGGATGACGCCCAGCGTACCGGCGGTCCGATCGACCAGTTCCTGAACAGCGCTGTGGTCGCCTTTCTCATCGTATTCGGCAAACACTGGCACGAAGGCCTGGGAAAACGAGCCCTCGGCAAAGAAGCGGCGGAATATGTTCGGGATTCGGAATGCAACGAAGAATGCGTCCATCAGGCTGGCAGCGCCGAACAGCTTGGCAAAGACCACATCGCGCACCAGGCCGAGAATCCGGGACAGCAGCGTGAATCCGCCGACGGTGCCGGTCGACCGCAGCAACTTTCTGCCGCTCGGTTGCTGCCGGCCGCTCGACGCGGGCTTTCCAGGTTCAGCAGATGTGCTCGACGATATGCTCATTGGGCGGCAAGTCTACCCGCAGGCCGGGCCGATCGGGTCGCAACTATTGACATCCCCTGGGGGAAACCAAAGAATGCGCGCCTGTTGCGGGGTCTGCCGCACATGGCATCAGCAGGTCTGATGCCCGTTTTTTCAAGCCTTTTACTTACGGAAGCACCCGGTGGCCAATACCAAGTCAGCAGCGAAACGAGCCAAACAGGCCGAGCAGCGCCGTCAGCACAACGTGGCTCTGCGTTCCCGGATGCGGACCACAATCAAGAAGGTAACGCACGCGCTGGATAGCGGCTCAGTCGATGAAGCTGTTGCGGCCTTCAAAGCCAGCGCAGCCTCGCTCGACAGCATGGTCAACAAGGGCCTGACCCACCGCAACAAGGCTGCTCGCCACAAGAGCCGCCTGAACAAGGCCATCAAGAAGCTGGCCGCCGCCGCCCCTGGCACGCCAGTCGCTGCAAAGAAGGCTGCAACGAAGAAGTCTTCCAGGAAAAAGGCAACTAAGAAGAAGGTGTCGAAGAAGAGCTGACCTCCGGCTCGGCAACTTCCGCGGCCATCTGCTCCAGCCTCGTCATCAGATCTGCGGCCAGCCTGGCCGTACCCGCACCGGTCAGCGCACTGATACGGTAAACCCTTTCTGTATGTCCCAGCGCGGCACAGATGGTCTGCTCGGCGGCGCTGACACCGGCTTCATCGAGCAAATCGGTCTTGTTGAGCACCAGCCAGCGTTCCCGTGCCGCGAGAGCCGGACTAAAGCTTTCCAGCTCGGCAACCACCGCGCGGGCATCATGTGCCGGATTACTGCCATCAAAGGGCGCCGCGTCGACGAGATGGACCAGCAATCGGGTGCGGCCCAGATGGCGCAGGAAGCGAGTACCCAGACCGGCACCCTCAGCGGCACCCTCGATCAGCCCGGGGATATCCGCCATCACAAAACTGCGTAGCGGACCCACCGACACCACGCCGAGGCCCGGATGCAGCGTCGTGAAGGGATAGTCGGCAACCCGTGGCCGGGCCGCCGAAACCGCGCGCAGCAGGGTCGACTTGCCGGCATTGGGTTTGCCGAGCAGCCCCACATCCGCAAGCAGGGTCAGTTCCAGGTGCAGCGTGCGTCGCTCGCCCGGCGTGCCCGGCCCGGATTGCCGCGGCGCCCGGTTGACGCTGCTCTTGAAATGCTGATTGCCGCGACCACCCTTGCCGCCGGCTGCCACCATCAGCTGCTGCCCTTCCTGCGTCAGGTCACCCAACAGCTCGCCGGTATCTGCTTCGATGATGCGGGTACCGGCCGGCACCGGAATGTACAGTGATGCCCCGCCACGCCCGGTGCACTGACTGCCCGAGCCCGGCTCGCCGTTCTCCGCAGCAAAGCGCCGGTTGAAACGGAAATCGGCCAGCGTATTGAGCCCGCGACTGGCGACAAACCAGACGCTCCCGCCGTCGCCACCATCACCGCCGTCCGGGCCGCCGCGCGGAATGAACTTCTCGCGCCGGAAACTGACACAGCCGCGCCCGCCGTTGCCGGCGATGACACTGATGCTGGCTTCATCCACGAACTTCATGCGTAGTACCGGATACCTGGGTTCAAGCTGCCGGAACAAAAAACCCCGCATTCGCGGGGTTTTTTATCGGCCGCCGTTGTGGTCAATCTCAGGCGTTGACGGCCGGAATGACATTCACAACGCGACGACTGGAGGCACCCTTGACCTCGAAATTGACGACCCCGTTCGCCTTGGCGAACAGCGTGTGGTCGCGTCCGAGGCCAACGTTCTTGCCCGGGTGGTACTCCGTACCGCGCTGGCGAACCAGGATATTTCCGGCGATGACCTGTTCGCCGCCAAACTTCTTGAGGCCCAGGCGCTTTGACTCGGAGTCGCGTCCGTTCCGGGTACTGCCGCCTGCTTTCTTGTGTGCCATGACTGATTAACTCCGTATCGTCTTGCCGTCTGAATCGAATGCTGCCGGAAACCCGTGCTGCTCAGCCCGCGCCGCCCGCAATTGCCGTGATCTCCACCAGCGTGAAATCCTGCCGGTGGGTCTTCATGCGCTTGTAGGTGGTACGCCGCTTGAACTTGATGACGCTGATCTTGCCGGTACGGTCCTGGGCAACCACCTTGGCGGTGACCCGTGCGCCGTCGATGCTCGGCTTGCCTATCTGGACCTGCGCACCCTCGCCAACCATCAGCACATCGCTGAACTCGACCGTATCGCCAGCGCTGGCCTCCAGCTTCTCTACCTTGAGGCGATCGCCCTGGCTCGCACGGTACTGCTTGCCGCCCGTCTTGAAAACAGCGTACATCTGATAAATCTCCGGGGTGGGCCGACTGACGGCCACGCGAAATGAGCGCGAATTCTAGTGAATCAGCGCCCATGGTTCAACGGGTACGGCAATCAAATACTGCATTCAGACGCGCCGCGAGCCTGACCCCGGCCTGCGCCAGACGCCGATCCAGCGTGGTTCGGACCGAATTCAGATAGGTCTGACTGAGGACAGACGGGGTGAATTCCCGGCCAAAGGCATAGATGACCGGGCGCAGCGCCATGGATTCCTCTGCCCAGAACAGCGGCTCGGCCACCTGCCAGCGCCGCAGCTCTGCGGTATCGATCGGCCCGAGCCGGCGGGCATAATCGGCCGGGCGTTGCCGGTCCGCAGCAGACAGGGCCAATCCGTCCCAGACCGCATGCAGATTCGTGGCCTTGCCGCGCACGATCACTTCGATATCGTTGCCGCCCCGGTCCTCCGCTCGTCCCACGTGCAGGGGCTGATGGATATCCGCGACCAGATGGGCGATGAACCGCAGCGCAATCGAGCGCCGCTCAACGGGCAGCCGCCGGTCACGCAGTTCCACCTCAAAGCGCGCCAGCACCGCCAGTACGTTGTCGTCCGAGGCCCGGGCTGCAGCCGCTACAGACCCGCCATCGGCAACATTGATGTAGTGCCAGGGCTTGCTGTGCGCCCATTCGGGACGGGAGCGCAGCTGGTCCGGCCAGACGCCGGCCTCAGCCAGACTCATCGTGCCGAGCAGCGGTACCAGTTCCCGGCGGGTGCCCGGGCACAGGTATGCATCGGCGATATCGCCCACGATGCGGTGCCCCGCGGGCCCGAAAGCCAGCGCCCCCTGTACCAGCAACAGGACGCTGGCAATACTTAGAATTACTGAGGCGGCAATGTGTACACGGCAGACCATCGCGGGCATTATTCGTTTCGCAATGCATCTAGTCCAACCTGAATACTCCCGCTTCGACCTGGAAGCAGTACGCGCCCTTGTGGCCGATGACTGGCCGGCGGTCGACCGGGAGATCACCCAGCGTCTGAGCAGCGATGTTGCACTGGTCAACAGTGTGGCCCACTACATTATCGGCAGCGGCGGCAAGCGCCTGCGCCCCCTGATCACCCTGCTCTCCGCCCGGGCCTGCGGCTACCACGGCGACAGGCACATCACGACCGCCGCGATCATCGAATTCATCCACACCGCAACCCTGCTGCACGACGACGTTGTCGATGCCTCGGACCTGCGGCGCGGCCAGGATACGGCCAACAGCGTGTTCGGTAATGAAGCCAGCGTCCTGGTCGGTGACTTCCTGTACTCACGGGCTTTCCAGATGATGGTGCAGGTCGGCCAGATGCGCATCATGGATGTGCTGGCCGACGCCACCAATACCATTGCCGAAGGTGAAGTCCTGCAGCTCATGAACTGCAATGACCCCGACACCACCGAACAGCGTTATATGGATGTGATTTACCGCAAGACTGCCCGGCTGTTTGAAGCCGGTGCGCAGATCGGGGCCATCCTTGCCGCACAAACGCGCGCCGTCGAGGACGCCTTTGTCGAATACGGGCGGCAACTCGGTCTGGCTTTCCAGCTGGTCGATGATGCACTGGACTACGATGCGGTCCCCGGTGAGCTCGGCAAGAAAATCGGCGACGATCTTGCCGAAGGCAAACCCACCCTCCCCCTCATTTTTGCGCTGCTGCGCGGATCGCCACGCCAGCAGCTGATGATCCGCCGGGCCATCGAAAATGGCGGACTTGAGGAAATCAACGCAATTCAGGCTGCGATCCAGTCCACCGGTGCGCTGGCCTACACGGTAGCCAAGGCGCGTGAGTGCGCCAACAAGGCGCAGCTGGCGCTGGAACGGGTACCGGATTCGATCTTCAGGACCGCCCTCATCGACCTGGCCGAGTTTGCCGTCGAGCGGCGTTACTGAGCCACCAGCCAGATCTCCCTTGCCGCTCACGTGCGGCCCGCGTATAAATGGCGCCCGATTCTTGCTGCCGGCCCGGACCGGTCAGCACCAGACACCGTTCGGGGTGTAGCTCAGCTTGGTAGAGCGCTTGCTTCGGGAGCAAGAGGTCGCAGGTTCGAATCCTGTCACCCCGACCACCGCACCCAGATCAGACCCGCTCAGCCGGGTCCCGCAGTAGCAATCCTGTCCGTACCCCGATCGTCGACCATTGCACCTATTTTCCAGCCATTCGGCGTACGAATCAGGAAATAGACCTCCATGAATGTCTTTGTACTGGCACTTTCGGCGTTCGGCATCTGCATGACGGCAGTGACCCTCGCCCATATAGTTGCGATTTCAGGACTGGTTTGCGAATGGATGATCTCGGCAGTACGGGTATATGACTTCGTGGCACTGAAAACAATCGGCGTAACGGACGTCCAGCGTTCGCGCAGCGGCTGTACCAACTGATACGTTCCGGCAGCCTGATCAGCGTGTGCTGGCCGCAAATCAAACTGCACGCCGTTATCAAGCAGACATGCAAGCATCCTGTCGATGCTCTTGCTGGTCATGGCAGCATTGAACTCGTGCACCACGGCTTCAGCAACTGGCTGCGGAGTATCTGCTGCCCGAAGTCCTGCGACGGGCAGTAACAGCGCTGCAATCACGGCGATGACGCCTGCCTGTATTCTCATGACTTTCCAGTTCCTTGATTGAATAACCTACATGCCGGAGGAACCGGAACTGATCCGGTTCCAGAGATCGATCACCGCAAAGGGCACTGGCGCATCGGGTTGCGCCTTGCAGAACTCAACGATATGGTCGGTAAGCGTTTCAAAGTTCCACGTGCCCATGCCTGGCGCCGCAAGAACTTCATCAAGCGTCTTGCCGGTTTGTGCATAAACGTATCCCCCCGTCCAGTACAGGATTGCTTGCCGCAATCCGTTCGGCCCGGCCGGATACATTTCATTGAATGTTCTGCAGTGAATCGCGCCCATGTCAGGCACACCGCCCATTCCCGGGTACAGGGCAAGCGGAGCCGCCTGCAACGGGGAACCGATGCCAGCCATGGCGAGCGCCATGAGGAATTCACCACAGAGACCAGTCACCCGCCGGCGGAGCTGCCGATTCAGTTCCATTGACCCACCTCTGACGGTTTCTTTGGCGCCCGATAGATCATTATCGAAAGCACTGCGAAAGCCAGCGCATACAGACTCATCTCCATGGCGTACTTCTGCGGCTCAAGCCATACCTCTGTCAACAATCCGAGGCGGGACGATACCTCCACGCTGATCCAGAGAATATTTGCAGTCGGAATTGCGTAGCGCAGCGCTGTTGATATGCGCCGATACTTGATCAGCCGGCTGAAGCAATAACCACCCCACGTGATCGAAACAAATACGGTCCCGAGCATTGCCAACCGAACCCCTTCACCCACACCGACCACGGCAGGATCGAAAATCAACAGGTTCCACGCATAGCAGAACCATGTCACGTAGATGGTCTCCATGAAGGTAATGATGGCGTAGTTGCGATCCTGTGCCGTCTTTGTCGACGGGCCAAGGCCACCGCGCAGCCGCAAACGATTCTGGATCCAGATGAACATGTTGCAGCGCGTGTCTTTGTCAAAGGTGTAGAAAACGCACTGGAACAGCAGCACACCGACGGTGGCCGCCATGATCAGGTACTCCGGCTCCGTCGTAACCTGATCACCGACCATCCGCGGCAACATCCCGAAGTTTTTTCGTCCGTAGTACATGTAGAAGAACTCTACCCAGGACATCCAGATCGTCAGACCGGCAAGGAAGCCCACCCAGGTCGCATAGCTCTCGCTTCGCGACCTGACGCCGCTCCACAGGAGAAGAATGCCAAGAAATCCGATTCCGATGGAGGCGATATAGGTCATGTCGTGACCCAGGGACTGCTCAATGAGGCGCATGACCGCATGTGCAAGGCCGACAGCAAACAGCATGAGGATGGTCGTAACGACCCCGATCAGTGGTGGTCGCCAGAGTCTGGACTTTCCGACTGACTCATTCATTGATATACCCTTGCATGACCCCGCTGCACATACCCGCCGGGTCGCTGGAATTTTATAATACATCGCTGTATAAGTTTTACAAGAGACAATCTGGGCCAGGGCCATACCTAGAACAGTTCTCCGACTTCTGACGCCATGAACACACCGATCAAACGACAGGCAACCGTGCGCAAGCCGCGTCGACGCGAGCGCATCAACAGCGCAAAGGTACTGGAGCGCCGTGGCCAGACATGGGAGAAACTGGTTGCCACCGCCGGCCAACTGATGGCCGAAAAGGGCCCTGCCCGCGTCAGTGTCCAGCAGATACTGCTAGGTGCCGGGATCTCACGCGGTTCTTTTTATGGTTATTGCGCAAACAAGACTGACTTGCTCGTAGCCATCATCGAACCGGTATTCACGGAGGGTTGCACGGCGATGACTGCTCTGCTTGATGAAGCGCCAAAGGCCGTTGTCCCCGGCATTATCGCAATGTACGCCGACCTCTGGCATCGGCGCCGGCATGCCCTGATGCTGATTCCCGGCGTGGATACCGCGACATTCTCACGTATGCGCAACGCACACCAGGCATATACAACCGCAATGAAACAGGCTCTGGACCACGCGGCAAAGGGCGAGCAACTGCGCAACAGAAGCGCTATGTACACTTTCCGTGTGCTGACACGTACAGCAGTACCTCTACTGCGTGTATACCAGGATCATCCTGACGGCGAACGGCTGTATCGCGAGTCAATGCTCGCACTCCTGATGGACTGAGAACCGCGCTGACGGCCATCAGATGCCACAAGAAAAAGGCCCCGGCGACCTGACGATCACCGGGGCTTTTGCAGCTATCAGTACCGCGTATTACTGGCCAGCACTGAACTCCAGCGTTACGCGGCGATTCTGCTCGCGGCCATCGGCCGTATCGTTCGGCGCAATCGGCTGGGACTCGCCAAAGCCCTTGGTCGTGAACAGACCAGCCGCCAGTCCCTTGCCTACCAGGTAGGACTTGACCGCATCGGCGCGCCGCTGCGAGAGTTTCTGGTTGTACTGATCCGTACCGACGCTGTCCGTATGTCCGCGCACTTCGATGTGCTTGAAGTGCGTGCGCTTGCTGAGAATGTCCGCCACGGAATCGAGGATCATTTCAGATTGCGCGGTGATCTTTGACGAGTCGTTGTCGAAAACCACACCACGCAGGACCAGCGACTCTTCGCAACCACGGGCATCGACCTTGGCGCCCGCAGGTGAGCCGGGGCACTCGTCGAGACGATCGACGACACCGTCGGCATCGCTGTCGAGTTCACAACCCTGTGCATTCACCTTGGCACCGGCGACTGTACCCGGACACTTGTCAGCCGTATCAACCACGCCATCCCCGTCGCTGTCCTTCGGTGCTGCGACGACCGGAACAGCCACCGGGGCAGCAACCGGAGCTGCCTCAACGGGCTTGCTGCCCAGCGCGACGCTGACGCCTGCGTTGACCAGCACATCGCTCAGACTGCTCGATGCATCCTGCCAACGGTAAAGGACTTCCGTACGCAAGGAGACCCGATCACTCCACAGACGGGTCAGTACGCCGGCACCGCCCTGCAGCTGCAGGTCGTCATGATCCTGGCTGCCATCCTTGATGTCGGTGTTAACGATGCCGGCACCAGCCAGCAGGTACGGCGCGAACAACCCACTGCGGTTGTAGATATTCATCAGGTTCAGGTTGACCGCCGTCTGGTCCTGATCCGGATTTGAGGACGGGTCACCGTTCATGTTCAGTTTCTGAAGATCGAACTCGACATTGAAGTGCTCGCTCAGGGAATAGCCAAAGCCCAGCGCTCCGCCGGCCACCTCATCGTCGACCAGGCGGTCGCTGTCCGCATCGATATAGGTACCGAGAGCCTTCACATAGACACGCCCCACGTCTTCAGCGGCATGAACCCCCTGCAAGGCCAGAATCAGTATCAAGGCAGCTGAACCCAGCCCGGTCTTGACGCATCGCATCGCTTCACCTCTCTAAACGGGTGTTTGAAAAAACTGACAGCATCCAAGGACTGGACACGCTCTAAGTTTACGTAATCACCGGAAAAATACCAACTCAGGCATATTGTTGTTGCCAATCCGCCACAGAGCCCCGATTGCAATTTTACTATTTCCGGCCGGGACGTGACGCGCTTCAACGTCAGCGCCGGCGCCAGTTCCTATCCTCACTCCGGTCCTGGCATCGAGGAGGGGGAACCGTCATGCAGCAGTCTGGCACCCGCCAGCATGGTTTCACGCTGGGGGAGACCCTGACCACTCTCGCGGTACTGGGTATCAGCCTGTCGCTCGCCATCCCCGGTCTTGAGAGCCTGGCACGCGACAATGCCCGTGCCACTGCCGTAAATCAGCTGGTCGCGACCATGCATATGGCGCGCAGCGAAGCGATTACACGCAATGCGCCAATAGCGGTCTGTCCGAGCCTTGACCTGCGCAGCTGCGCGGAGACCACCTGGGAATCCGGCTGGATCCGGTTCGTTGACAGCAACCGGAATCAGGGTATCGATCCGGACGAACTGATACTTGGCGTCTCGCCACCGGTTCCCGGCTTTGTCATCAATTCCGAAACTTTCAGTCGTGCGTTCAGCTACGAACCGTCGGGCCGCGTGGTCGCTCCCGACAGCCAGCAACACACCGGAGACTTCATTTTCTGTGCCGTAGGCACAGATACGTCCGCCCAGGTGGTGATCGTCAACCCGGTCGGTGAACCGGCGCTCTCGCCGAAACTTGCAAACGGCAACGCGCCCGATTGCACGGATATTTGAAGCGTCTGGCTTGTTTCCCGCTGCCGCAAAGGGTGTATGCCCGGCACACTGGTCGCAGAACAGTCGATGCCCGGTACAGCCGTACACTTGCTAGTATCGGCACGGGCAAAGCTTGCGGACTTCATTCCATCAGTTACTGAAATCCATTCGCCTCAGGGGGAACCATGCAAAACCCGATTCTGTACGCCATCCGTCGTGGCATGTTTTTCACACTATGCATCACCAGCCTGACCATAGGCATCGGCCATGCGGAAGAAGAGATCATCGTTACGGGATCGCGTATCCGCCTCGACGATTTTGTTGCAACCAGCCCCATATCGACGCTGACTTCAGACGTTATCGAATCGACCGGCCGGACCAATATCGAGCAACTGCTGAATACCCTGCCGCAGGTCGTGCCAGGCTTTTCGGCAACGTCGAACAATCCGGGGGATGGCACCACGACTGTCGATCTGCGCGGTCTCAAACCGACCAGGACCCTCGTACTCATTAACGGCCGCCGGCTGAACCCCTCCGTCAATGACGGTACCGTCGATCTCAACAACATACCGACCCCGCTGATCGATCGTATCGAGGTAGTGACTGGCGGCGCCTCGGCTGTGTACGGCTCTGACGCCATGGCTGGTGTCGTCAACTTCATCCTCAAGAATGACTTTGAGGGACTCGATATCGGCTACCAGAACGGTTTTTCAGACCAGGGCGATGGCAACGAGTATCAGCTTGACATGGTGCTCGGTGGCAACTTTGCCGATGGCCGTGGCAATACCACCCTGTATGCGAGCTACTACGACCGCGAATCAATACTGCAGGGAGATCGCAGCTATACGCGGATCGATGCACAGGGTGGATCGTTTATCAGCCGCGGAGGCCGCCTCGATAACGTATCGAATAATCCGTTTCCGGAGACAGATGACGGCGAAGGCGGCTTCACCCAAAATTACGCATTCAATCCTGACGGCACCGTACGCGGTTTCATCAACCTGCTGCCCGAAACCAGTGATGGCCTCGGCGACCGCTACAATTTTGCACCGGACAACTTTCTGCTGACGCCGCAAACGCGTTTCCAGCTCGGCGGCCTGGGAAGATTCGAGATCAACGACCACGCGGAAGCCTATGCCGAACTGCTCTACGTAAACAGTCGCAACAGTGTCCAGCTGGCGCCCACGCCGGCAACCGGCGTGAGCGTGGACCTGGACAGCCCGTTCCTTACACAGTCTGCACTGGATCTGCTCGCTTCGCGCGATGACCCGACCGGACCGGCAGTGCTCAGCCGGCGCATGGTCGAGACCGGCGTCCGTGTGCAGGAAAATGATTCGACGCTCGCGCAGATCACGGCTGGACTGCGCGGCGATCTGGGCTACAAGGACTGGCAGTACGACAGCTACCTGTCATATGGGCGGACGGACTTTGACAACTACACCAGCAACGACGTATCCCGCTCCCGCTTCGAAGCCGGCATCGCCGGTTGCCCTGCCGATTACCTGCAGTTCAACCCCGGTTGCATAGCCGTCAACCCCTTCGGGGCCGGCAACATCAGTGCCGATGCAGCCGACTGGATCCGGCTCAATTTTGCCGACAGCACGGTATTTCGCCGCACGGTTGTCAACGGCACGATCAACGGTACGCTCATGACCCTTCCGGCCGGCGACATGGGATTCGCCCTCGGTGCCGAATACCGGGAAGACAAGTCGAGCTACCGGCCCGACCAGGCCAAGCAAAGCGGCGACATCCTCGGCTTCAACGCCCAACAGCCGGTCAGCGGCAGCTTTGACGTGAAGGAACTGTTTGGCGAGCTGCGCATTCCGCTGATCAATGACGCGCCCGGCATCGGCTTTCTCGATGCTGAGCTCGGTGTGCGTTACTCCGACTACTCGACCATCGGTGATGTAACTGCCTACAAGGCTGGCCTCAACTGGGCACCTGTGGACACGGTCCGCGTGCGCGGAATGTATCAGCGCGCCAGCCGGGCACCCAGTCTGTTCGAAATCCTCGAGAACGGGGATCAGGGCTATACCGGCATCTACTACGATCCATGCGAAGGTCTTGACCCGCTGGATGATCCCGATACCGCTGCCTTTTGTGCCGAACAGGGCGTAACCGACACCCTGGCCTTCAATACCGGCAGCACACAAAACGAATTCTTCGAATACGGAAGCCCCTCACTCAAGGAAGAAACCACCGATACCTATACCCTCGGTCTTGTGCTGCAACCGGACTCGATTCCCGACCTGCAGATTTCCGTCGATTACTGGAACATTGACGTCGAGGACTACATCAACCCGCTGGGAGGCGGCGCCTACGGCATTATTGACGCCTGCTTCGCCT
Organism: Chromatiales bacterium; assembly: GCA_024234935.1. Taxonomy (NCBI): domain Bacteria; kingdom Pseudomonadati; phylum Pseudomonadota; class Gammaproteobacteria; order Chromatiales; species Chromatiales bacterium. The sequence goes on along the minus strand of JACKNI010000001.1, from coordinate 73,993 downwards.
CACTCGACCTGGACAGCCCTGCCTGCTACAGCGACGAGCTCGGCTTGCCGCTGATCTATCGTGACATGGCCAGCAATCTGAAGGTCAATGTACCGCTGATAAACGAATCGAGCCTGAAGACCTCGGGAGTAGACCTGCAAATCCAGTACGGGATTCCGATGGAGTTCGCCAGCAAGCGCGTATCCGGTCTGGGTGAGACGCTGCGGCTGTCGTTCATGCTGTCGTGGCTCGACGAATACGTGCTGGATGGTATCGACTACGCAGATACCAGTGGCTACTACAACATCCGGGGTTCTTTTCCCGAATACAAGGCCGTGCTGCGCCTCGGCTATGACATCGGTCCGGTCAATGTCACGTGGACCACGACCTATATCGATGCCATGAAAAACCAGGGAAATATTCCGGTGTTCGAGGATGGCGGCTACAAGAACCTGCCAAGCCACACCTATCACGACCTGGGTGCAGTCTGGGCAATCGACGAGACCTTCGAACTTTCAGCCGGTATCCGCAACCTGTTCGACAAGGAGCCGCCGGTCTACGAGAACAGCATCGACCAGAACACCGACCCGAGCACCTACGACATGGTCGGCCGCTTCTACTTTGCAGGCGTACGAGCGAAGTTCTGAGCGGGCCTCGGTGACCGGACGATCCGCAACCGGGGCAGCCAGAGCGGGCTGCCCCGTATCGTTCCACCTGGCCACCCTGCTGGTGGCCGCAAGCTTTCCGGCACTTGCGATCGGCAGTGAACTGGAAGCCTGTCGGAGCATCGCCAGCGACAGGGCACGCCTGGCCTGCTATGACGCGCTTGCTGACAGCACCCCTCCGCCCGGAGACGCATTGGCCGCGATCAGTGGCGAGTCCCTGTTCGGACGCGATGCCGCCCGGACCAGCACAGCGCTGCAGGAGCAAACGGGCATCAAGCCGCCGCAGATGCTTGATACGGAGATCACGTCAGTCGAAACACGTGCGGACGGAAAGCTGCTGTTCACATTGCAGAACGGGCAGCGCTGGGAGCAGATCGATGGCCGGCCATTGCCGCTCGCGCCGGGCGACAGTATCCGGATCCGCAAGGCGTCCTTCGGTTCCTGGCTGCTGTATAAACAGTCCGGTGGCCGCAGCATCCGTGTGCGCCGGACGGACTGACCATGAGCAATCGCAAGCAGGCAGAAAGCCTTGCGCCATCGGCCTGGGTGCTGCGTTTCCGGCACCTGATCCCGGCCGGCGGCCGGGTGCTCGATCTGGCCTGCGGCAAAGGGCGGCATACCCGCCTGCTCGCAGACTCTGGCCATCCGGTGACGGCCGCGGATATAGACGTCAGTGGCCTCGCTGACCGGCGCGGCGATCCGCGTATTCGGCTTCTGGAAATCGATCTTGAAACCGGCGAGCAACCGTTCATCGGTGAACAGTTTGCCGCCGTGATCGTCAGCAACTATCTGCACCGGCCTCACTTTGCCTGGCTGGCCGATACGCTGCTCCCCGGCGGTGTATTGCTGATGGATACCTTCGCCTCTGGCAACGAAGCTTATGGCCACCCTCGCAATCCGGACTTCTTGCTGACACCCGGTGAATTGCTGTCAGTATTCAGCAAGCGCCTGCAGATCGTCGCCTACGAGCATGGCCTGGAACGCCTGCCCAAACCCGCCGTGAGGCAGCGGATCTGTGCGATGAATGCGTCTACGTACGTCGCACTGAACGCGACCTGAGCGGCGAAGCGACAACGGCAGCCTCGCTGCTGTTGCCAACGAGTCCGGCAATCCGCTCACTCAGCGATGCAGGCTGACCAAACAGGTAACCCTGCGCCCAGGTAATCCCCAGCTTGCGCAACAGCGCCAGGGTCGCTTCGTCCTGCACGAACTCCGCAACGGAATCGAGCTGCATCACCCGCGCCACTTCCGAGATCGCTGCCACCACTGACTGCGATACCACGTTCGAACTCAGATCATGGATGAAGCTGCCGTCGATCTTTAGTGTATCCACCGGGAACAGCTTCAGGTAGGCGAAGGAACTGAGCCCGGTCCCGAAATCATCCAGTGAAAACTTGCAACCGGTCCGTTTCAGCGTGTGCATGAAAGTCTGCGCACGCTGAAGGTTGGCAACTGCCACGGACTCGGTGATCTCGAAACACAGCATCTCCGGCGGCACGCTGCTCGCAACGATCCGCTCCTGCACGAAGGGCAGGAACTGCTCACTGCCCAGGCTTTGTCCGGACAGGTTGATTGCGAAGCGGGTACCGGTACCGGCGAGGCGTGCAGCATGGGGCTCCAGCAACTGCAGCGTACGAGTTACAACCCAGCGATCCAGCTCCTCCATGAGCTGGTAGCGTTCTGCCGCCGACAGAAAGTCAGCCGGCGATATGTGACGATCCTCGTTGTCGAGAAAGCGCACCAGCACTTCGCAATAGGGATGACCCGTGCCTTCCCTGATGGGGACGATCGCCTGGGCCACCAGCATCAGCCGGTCTGACTCTATGGCATTGCGGATCTGGCCGACCAGACGGATGTCATCAAAGCGCTGGATGATTGATTCGTCCGCAGGCTGGTAGACCTCGACGCGCCCGCGCCCACGATCCTTGGCGGCACCGCAAGCGACCTTGGCGGCTGCGAGCGGCCCGCCCTCAACCTCGTCGCCGCCGCCCAGGGGTCCCACGCCGATGCTCACGGAAGCCCGGTAGATGCGGTCACCGCGACCAAATTCAAGCAGACGCACGCTGCTACAGATCTTCTCCGCATGCTGCCGCGCCATCTCGATATCGGTATCGACCAGCAGGGCCGCAAAGCTGTCGCTGGTGATGCGGGTCAGCAGATGACCTGGCAGCTCCTCTCGCGCAATTTTTGCGAATCCGCTCAGGATCTCGTCTCCGACCTCACGACCGAGCGTGTCGTTGGCCACATGCAGACGGTCCATATCGAAATAAAGCAGGGCATTGTTGCTGTTGCCGGAAGCCTGCCCCATGGACCTGAGCAGTTCTTCGAAACTCGACCAGGCCATGAAGCCTGTCAGGTCATCGAAGCCCCGCTGCAGAATGGTCTCGATGTGTGAAGCCAGATAACGCGCAACGCGCGAACGGCGACGCAGACTGAAGTCCGCAGTGCGCCAGCCGGCCAGCGCGAGGATTCCGGCCTGACGTTTATCGGCATGGCAGATATTGACGGTATACAGATCGGAACCGAACCACTTGTCCGGCGGCATCATGCGGACACCGGCTTCACGTTGCGCCTCGATGCTCGCGTCAAGCATCGAGGCCAGCTCGGCATGCTTGAGCCCCTCACCCTGGATCAGGGCAATTCGCCGGTCGGGCACCAGCAGCGCTGCTGAATCAACCTGCAGATAGTGGCGGCACAGAGCCAGCACCTTGCCCAGCACATGATTGCAATCGCCATCATCATGAGCCACACGATCCACGTCATGCAGCAGCCGCTCTTCAGCGGCCTGTACGTTGAGTTTGCGGTAACTGTCCAGCAGCCTGAAGCGGAGACTCAGCTCACGCTGCAATGTCTGCACGGCGGGGCGTGTGAGTTCGAGGCAGCGCACCGCGTCCATTGTGCTTGCCGGCGGTTCAACGAGGATCACCAGTACACCGAGTGCCTGGTCCTTCTCACTGCGCAAGGGCAGCAGATACCCAGCCCCATGACCAAGGTCCACGCGCTCGGCAACCGTGCATTCGCCCTCGCGAAACGCAGCGAGTGCGGATTCATAGCGACCATCGGGTCTCACTGCACCGGAACCGGGATCCTTCCAGATCGCAGCACCCTCCCGGCTGTAGCAATAGAAGCCACAGGCCTGCGGCAGCAGGATACGCAGCAACGCAGCGTAATCGCCGAGCACCTGGTCCTGTGCCGGAGCATCAGCCATAAATCCCGCAGCAGCCTTGTATCGTCCAACCTGCTGAAATTCTGACGAAATCACGGCTCGAACGACGTGACCCCCCTCGCAGATCGCGCAGACCGGCTGGTGCCTTATACTTCACGCTTCTGCGCATGATCCGCGCCCCTGCCACGGACGAGACCAAGGAATGACATCCGCCTTTACTGCCGAAATCGAGCGCGAAACCCGCGACCTCTATGACCGCGTGCGTCAAGTGATACCCGACGTGGAATGGTCCGTTCATGCACCGCTGATTTCAGCCATCAACCACCTGAAGCGCGAGCGCAAGGCACTGATTCTTGTACATAACTACATGACGCCGGAGATCTTTCACGGTGTCGCGGACTACTCGGGAGACTCGCTCGGCCTGGCCCAGTTCGGGGCGCGCACCGAGGGCAATATCATCGTCATGTGCGGCGTGCACTTCATGGCGGAGACGGCCAAGATCCTCAGCCCGGAAAAGACCGTCCTGCTGCCCGACCTGCAGGCCGGTTGCTCTCTCGCCGCGTCAATCACCGGTGCCGATGTTCGCGCCCTCCGCGCCAGGCACCCGGGCCTGCCAGTCGTGACTTATGTCAATACGTCGGCCGAGGTCAAGGCAGAATCGGATATCTGCTGTACCTCGGCCAATGCGGTACAGGTCGTCGAGTCGCTGGGTGTCGACAAGGTGATCTTCATCCCCGACCAGTTTCTCGGAAAATACGTGGCCAGCCAGACCAAAGTCGAGCTGGTCATGTGGGAAGGTGCCTGTGAGGTCCACGAACGCTTCTCGGGCGCTGAACTGCGCGAGTTCCGCGGCATGCACCCGGGCATCCATGTCATGGCGCATCCGGAATGTCCGGAAGATGTCCTGGAGGAAGCGGACTACGTCGGATCCACTTCGGCGATGATCGACCACGTCGGGAAGGTCCACCCGAAGCAGGTCGCAATGATCACCGAGTGCTCGATGGCCGGCAATGTTGCAGTCGAGTTTCCCGATATCGAGTTCATCCAGCCCTGCAACCTGTGCCCGCACATGAAGCGCATTACCCTGCCCCGCATCCTCGCCGCCCTGGAGACCTTGAGTCCGGCCATTGACGTTCCCGCAGAGATCGCACAGCGCGCCAAGCTGTCACTTGACCGCATGCTGGCCGTTGGCCGCAGTGCTGCGCGCGACTGATTCGGGCACTCGCCCAAATGACTTCAGCGATCCACTTTGACGTACTCGTCATCGGCGGCGGGCTCGGCGGTCTGTCCTCCGCGTTGCGCCTGGCAGACTCCGGCCTGTCTGTCGGTATCCTGCGCAAGAAGCCCTCGGCTGAGAGCTCCAGCGCCTGGGCCCAGGGCGGTATCGCGGCCGCCATTGACCCCGAGGACTCCACCGCAGAGCACGCGGCCGACACCCTGGCAGCAGGTGCCGGTCTCTGCAAAAGCGAAACCGTGGACTTCGTCGTCGGCAAGGCACCGCGCGCAATCCATTGGCTGGTAGACCAGGGCGTGCAGTTCACGCCCGTCGATGACAGCCGGCCGGAAGACCTGCATCTCACACGTGAGGGTGGCCACTCACGCCGCCGTGTCGTGCATACGACGGATGCAACCGGTGATGCAGTGATCAGCCGCCTGGCAAGCCGCGCAGAGGCACATGCCGGCATCCGGATTCTTGATGACCGCATCGGAATCGACCTCATCACCACTGAAAAACTTCGTCTGCCGGGACGCAACCGCTGCGTCGGCGCCTATGCGTTGAACCGCAATACGGGACAGGTCGAGGCCATCGCCGCACGCGCAGTGATTCTCGCAACGGGTGGCGCCGCAAAGGTCTACCTGTATACGTCGAACCCCGACACGTCCACGGGCGACGGCATCGCCATGGCATGGCGTGCCGGTTGCCGTGTGGCCAACATGGAATTTGTGCAGTTTCACCCGACCTGCCTGTTCCATCCGCTGGCCAAGTCGTTGCTGATTTCGGAAGCGGTACGGGGAGAAGGCGGCGTTCTGCGCCTGCCGGATGGTCGTCAATTCATGTCCGACCATGATCCACGGGCCGAACTCGCGCCACGCGATATCGTGGCCCGGGCAATCGACGCGGAAATGAAGCGCGGCGGATTTGACTGCGTGTACCTGGACATCAGTCACAAGCCCGCCGCCGAGATCACGCGTCATTTCCCGAACATCCGCCAACGGTTACTCGGCTTTGGCATCGATATCACCCGTGATCCGATTCCCGTGGTACCGGCCGCACACTATTCCTGCGGCGGTATCGTTACGGACCTGGATGCCGCAACCGATCTGCATGGATTGTTTGCGGTTGGTGAATGCACCTGCACCGGCCTCCACGGGGCGAACCGCCTGGCCAGCAATTCGCTGCTCGAATGTCTGGTATTTGCCGAAGCAGCCCACGACCGCATCCTGCGCGAACTGGGCAGTGACAAGACGCCCGTACCCGACATCCCGCCCTGGGACGAAAGCCGGGTCACGGATCCCGACGAACAGGTGGTGGTCTCGCACAACTGGGACGAACTGCGCCGCTTCATGTGGAGCTATGTAGGCATCGTACGCACCAACAAGCGGCTGGCGCGCGCACGCCATCGCGTTGACCTGCTGCGCAGTGAAATCGCCGAGTTCTACAGCCACTTCCGCGTGACCAACGATCTGATCGAACTGCGCAACCTGGTGCTGATCGCTGAACTCACCATCGTCAGCGCCCAGTCGCGCCACGAAAGCCGCGGACTGCACTGCAACCTCGATTATCCACAGGCACTGCCCGATGCCGAAGTGCGAGATACCATTCTGAGCCCTGGACGCATCCATCCATCCGGCTAATCGGGTTATCCTCTCCACAGTTCTGTGGAGCATGTACACATGGCTGTAAGACGCGCGGATATGGACCCGGGTGACGATGAGCTGCGGGAGTGGATCGATTCCATCGAGTCCGTACTGGAAACCGAAGGTCCGGAACGGGCCAAGGCACTGTTCCGCGCGGTACGCGACTACCTGAGCAACGCCAACGTCATCATCGAAGATGCCACGCTCAATACCCCCTATCGGAATACGATCCCGCTCGAGGAACAGCCGGCCTATCCCGGCAATATCGAACTCGAGCAGCGCATCGAGAACATCAATCGCTGGAACGCCATGGCCATGGTGCTGCGCGGCTACGACAGTGGCGCGGGAGTCGGTGGCCATATCGGCACATATGCTTCGGGCGCAACCATGCTTGAGGTGGGCCTTCAGCACTTCTTCCGCAACAAGGGGCCCGACTACGGCGGCGACCTGGTCAGCATCCAGGCGCACTGCTCACCGGGAATCTATGCACGGGCGCTGCTGGAGGGCCGGCTGTCGGTTGAGCAGCTGATGAATTTCCGGCGCGAACTGGCGCCGGGCGGCGGCCTCTCCTCCTATCCGCACCCGCGCAACATGCCGGACTTCTGGATTTCACCCTGTGCATCGATGGGGCTGTCCACACCGAGCTGCATCTATCAGGCACGTTTCGCCAAATATCTGGAGAACCGCGGCCTGAAGCCGAAGAACGGCGGCAAGGTCTGGAACTTCATCGGCGATGGCGAGGCCGACGAACCGGAAGTGCTGGGCACGATCAACATCGCTGCACGCGAGCGCCTCGATAACCTGATCATGGTCGTCAACTGCAATCTGCAGCGGCTCGACGGACCGGTGCGCGGCAACGGCAAGATCATCCAGGAACTCGAGCGCAGCTTCCGTGGCGCGAACTGGAATGTCATCAAGGTGATCTGGAGTGGCGAGTGGGATGCGCTGTTCGCGATAGACCACGAAGGCGTACTGCAGGCGCGCATGGAACGCGCCGTGGATGGCGATTACCAGATGTACTCGGTATCCAGCGGCCCGGAAGTGCGCGCGCACTGGGTCGAGAACGATCCGCGCCTCGCCGACATCATGCGCGTGCGCTCTGACGAGGAGATCCGCTGCATCAAGCGCGGCGGTCATGACCAGCGCAAGATCTACGCTGCCTTCAACCGCGCGATACAGAGCGAAGGCCGGCCAACGGTCATCCTGATCAAGACCATCAAGGGCTACGGCATGCAGGGCTATGAAGGCTCCAATGTCGTGCATCAAAAGAAGAACCTGGCCCTGGAGGAACGCCAGGAAACCGCCCGCCGGCTGGGCATCCCGCTGTCCGATGAAGCGGCGGCGCGGGCTGACTTCTACCGGCCGCCCGTCGACAGCGAGGAAATCCGCTATCTGCTAAACCGGCGCACTGAACTCGGTGGTGCATGGCCGCAACGGCAGGTCGACTGCCCTGCCCTGCCTGCCCCGCCGCTGACGCTGTTTCAGGAGCAGCTGAACGGCTCCGGTGAGCGAACGCTTTCCACGACCATGGCCTTCGTACGCATGCTCTCCAGGCTCATGGACCAGCCGGAACTCGGCCGCTACATCGTGCCGATCGTACCGGACGAGGCTCGCACCTTCGGCATGGAAGCGCTGTTCCGAAAGGCCGGCATCTACTCCTCGGAGGGGCAGAAGTACCGGCCCGTCGACAGCTCGACACTGATGCCCTATCGCGAAGCCACCGATGGCCAGATCCTGCAGGAAGGTATCTGTGAAGCGGGCGCCATGGCCTCGTTCCTCGCCGCCGGCACTGCCTATGCAATTCATGGCGTCCCGACGATTCCTTTCTACATCTTCTATTCGATCTTCGGCTTTCAGCGCGTCGGCGACATGATCTGGAGCTGTGGCGACATGCTCTGTCGCGGCTTCCTGCTCGGTGGCACCTCCGGCCGCACCACCCTCAATGGCGAAGGACTGCAGCACCAGGACGGACATTCGCAGGTCATCGCCAGCACCGTTCCCAATCTGCTGAGCTACGACCCTGCCTTTGCCAGTGAGCTGGCGGTAATCATCCGCGAAGGCATACGCCGGATGTATGAGCAGCAGGAGAATGTCTTCTACTACATCACGATTCACAACGAGAACTACGCCATGCCGCCGATGGTCGATGGCGCAGCTGAAGGGATCATTCGCGGCATGTACCGTTTCCGGGTTGCGATGCCTGTCGCCGACCAACAACGCAAGGCGCACCTGTTTGGCAGCGGAGCGATCATGACCGAAGTTCTGCGCGCGCAGACACTGCTGGAAACGCTCGGTGTTTCTGCAGACGTCTGGAGCGTTACCAGCTACAACGAGCTGTGCCGCGAGGGACTGCGCGTCGAACGGGAGAATCACCTCGCCCCCGGCACCACGCCCTCAAGACCGTATATCGTCGAACTGCTGGCTGCCGAGAAAGGCGTATTTGTCGCGGCCAGCGACTACATGAAATCACTGCCGCTCAGTATCGCCAGCTGGGTACCCGGTCCTTACGTGGTACTCGGTACCGATGGCTATGGGCTCAGTGAATCCCGCGCGGAGCTGCGGAACTGGTTTGAAGTCAGCGCTGAGTACATTGCCTGGGCGGCGCTCGCTGCGCTCTTCGACGCCGGTGCCGTGTCCGCAGCCGAGCTGGGTGCAGCCGCCGGAACGCTGGGAATAGACCGGCACAAGCCGGATCCCGCCAGCGCAGGGCCGGCAACAATGCGAAGCTGACAGAGGGTAACTGGCCCACCAAAGAAGAACCCCGCCAACCGGCGGGGTTTCTTGTATCAGATCAGGAGCCGGATCCGGTCAGGCGGCAGCCAGGCGGCGTCGCGACAGGCCAAGCAAACCGAGCGCTGAACCGAACAGCCAGGCAGCAGCGGGAACCGGCACGACGGTGCTGCCACCAAAAAAGGCACTACCCGGACCGACGGTCATGCCAGCCACGTGGGCAGCAAAGAAATAGGTGCCTTGTGCGCCACCAGAACCGTTGACTGCGTAGTCATAAATGCTGTCACCACTGATGCCGGTGATGCGGAAAAACAGCGGATTCTGGCGATTCGAACCGGTGCCGTCCTCACTGACCTCAAAGGCACCAAAACCATCGAGATTTCCGCTAGTTGTGCTCCAACCCACCGGGTCGATGATGTTTGCCGCAGTCAGGGCATTGCCTGCGCCGGTGGTATTAAATCCGAAGCGCTGGATTCCGAAATTACTCCCCGCCGTACTGGTCAGGGTTGCGAGGGGTGTAACCAGGAACTCAATGTCGCCCGGGTTCGCAAGACTGTCGGAAATCGTCACCAGCAGATAGTTGACGCCATCGGCCCAGGTTCCCTCTTCATTGCTCTGGTTCATGTAGTAGGAGACGGAGGCCGCATTTGCAGACCCTGCGGCAATCAACAAAGCTGTAGCCAGAAGGAAATTTGTCTTCACTGGACCCCCCGGGGCGTCCTTTTTTGTTATTGGACTTGGTCTGATAAAAACACGCGACAGCACCTTGAGCAAGCATTTCAAGACCTATCGCAAGAAATTCTTGCCGATTCGTGTTTTTTACATAAGAAGATATGTCGTATCGAGAACAGGATTCAACAAAAACTCAAGGACTTGGAACGGCATCTGCCGCTTTCTTCTAAGGTTTGCTCGGGGTCCGTGCATCCGGATCAGACAACGCATTCGATATCCACAGTACGAGCTTCGGCCAATCTCCGCAACGCGTCGCAACAGAACAAACCCTGGCCCACAAGAAAAAACCCCGCCAATTGGCGGGGTTTCTTGCATCAGATCAGGAGCCGGATCCGGTCAGGCGGCAGCCAGGCGACGACGCGACAGGCCGAGCAAACCGAGCGCTGAACCGAACAGCCAGACAGCAGCAGGAACCGGGACTACCTGCACGTCCATGGCCACGTTTTCTACACCCCAACCATCCCGGGCAACCCGGATGGAGAAGTTGTATTCACCCGTAACATTCGGATTGAAGGTCGGGAACGAGACCGAAGGCGTCAGCAGGGCCGTACCGAAATTTGGACCCGGCACCGGACAAGTTGCGGCACTGGCAAGGTAACCAAACATCAGGTTCTCGGAACCCTGGGTGATGCTGGCCGTGGAGCCGTAACACTTGAGTGCAGCGGTGACGTCGATCTTGCCCAGCGTCGATGCGGCGAGATTGTCGAAAGCCGGATTGAAATCATAGTAGAGACTGATGTCGTAGTCGGTGAGAATCGGGCTCGGCGGATTGGCGCCCACGCCCTCAACCTTGATGTAGTAGTTCCAGTTCCACAGCGCACCGGTCGTCGTGCTTTCGTTGTTTCCACCGGTATTGCTGCCTGTGCCCGCATAGAAAGTACCCGCACCGTTGTTGGTCACAACCGGGTTGGAATAGCGCTGCGTCGCGTTCATCGCGACCGTGATCAGGTTGTTGCCGTCGTAGAACTGCGAGGAAATCGCCACGGAATCATTGGGTATCCCGCTACCGCCAAAATTTGCCCCGGTGAGCGGGCCAAAAGTGTCATAGACCGGTATCGCCGAAGCAACGCCTGGTAAAGCCAGTGCACATAGCAATCCGGTCAGTCTTGCGGCGTTCTTCATGGATATTTCCCCACGTACCTTGTTGAATCGGCCGACCGCCCCGGCAGCCAGCTCTTGATTATTCCGGACCCCGTCGCCTAGTCGGTCACGGTCAGATCTAAACACAGCCCAACAAACATGTACAACTATTTATGCGCCGGGCGCATGACAGATCCAGGCGCGCTGTTTTTTACATAAGAGAGCACGCCAATGGGAAAAGATAATTCCTGCGCACTCAAGAGTTTGAAGGACCATCGATATGGCAACTTGAGCCTGGCGCGGTGCCGGTAGCACGCGCTTCAGAAGGAGAATATTTTCGCATCCGAAACCATCTGCCAGCGCACGGAATCCCCGGCGCGCCGCTATGCGGCGACACCAGGCTACCCTGGATGGGTCAGTCCCGGGCGGTGCGTCGCCGGACGCGAGCGAGCAAGGTCATGGCGGCGGTCGCCAGCAGCAAGCCTCCTGCCGGAGCCGGCACAACGGCGGTCGCCACCGTCAGGGACAACTTCCTGGCGACGAAGGCGATCTGCTCGGGAGATCCGGTCGTTGCCTGCAGACGACCGAAGATGCTCAGATCGACGCTGGTCGCAAGATCGGCAAAGGCAGCAGCGGGGTCGATGCTGTTTGCATAACTCCAGTTCTGGAACGGCAGGCCGGTTGCTGTCGAACTGCTGAAACCATTCTCTGCGGCAGCGGACTCGAGATAACCCGGGCCATGGCCATCGTCAACCAGATCGCGCGACTCCAACCGCAGGCTCGCACTGACCGTACCGCCATTGAGCACCTGGTAATCGCCAGAATCACGGATACTGATCGTACCGATCTCGAATCCTGCCGGCGACCAGATACGGTTGAAATGGAAGCTCGCAGTCCGCTCGTCGAAGCCGTCGGCTCCAAAGGCTGTCGCGTAAGAAACCGACGGCGTGAAACTGAGCACATCACTGTTGCCAAGCAGGCGTGGCGCACCGAACAGCAACAGGCCGTCATTTACCGCGGGATCGTTGTCGTACTCATAGCACACTGTCTGGCCGCAGAGCTGCACAGGCGCGGCATGAACCGGCATCGCAAACGCAGCCACTGCGAGCAAGGCCACAGGAATGATCTGCCGGGGGATTTTTTTCATAGACAGCTCATTCTAGTTAATCGCCAGGATCGGCTGTGCCGAAGGCAACATAAAACCGAACATTGTCGCGATATTTCCATCAACAAAAAAAACCCGCACTGGTGCGGGTTTTCCTGTATCCGGATTTGCGCCGCTCAGGCAAGCAGCGCGGTCCGCCTTCGCAGCAAACCGAGCAACCCGAGACCCGAACCAAACAACCAGACCGCAGCCGGCACAGGTACTGTCGAGGTCGCAGTAATCGTCAGGCTGAGTTTCTTCTGCACAAAAGCGTAGTTGGGCGAAGTCGCAAATGCCTGCAAGGTGTTCTGTATCGAAAAATCGATATCACTTGCCAGGTCGGAGAACAGCGCCGCCGGCGTGACCGTACCCGTCAGCGACCAGTTGACCAGCGGACCGCCGGTCGGCGTCGAGGTATTCCAGTTGAACTGTGGCGTGGTGGTTTCGGGGAAGCCCGGCGTCGCCGCACCGTCATCGACATTATCGACGCTCTGCAGGCGCATGTTCACATTGACGAAACCGGCACCAATGATCTGGTAGTCACCGCTCTCGGTGATAGATATCGAAGCGATCTCACCACCATTGGTGGTGTATACCCGTGAGAACTTGAACAGCTCGACCCGTGTCGGACCAGGGATGGAAGTGCTGGCATCAGAATCAGCGTTGAAGTTGGTCGGCACAAACTTGAGGGTATCGCCACTCAGCAGCGTCGGCACGCCATAGGCCGAGATGCCGGGGTTAACGAGTGCGTCGTTGTCGTACTCGTAGCAGATGCTGGTACCGCAAAGGGTCACGGGTACGGCATTGGCTGGCAATGCACTGAAACCGGCTGCTATCAAGCCGAGTCCGGCCAGGGTCTTCACGCTGCGCATCGGATGATTCCCCGCTGAGTCATCGCTGACCTGCTCCGGACAATTCCGGGAAGGTTCTGTGAATAATGGACTCAGCTTACTCCCTGCACTGGCGTGGATACAAGTAGACCGGGAATAAATCCGCCACTCAGGTCATTGTTTATACTGTTTTTTATTGAACATAATTCAACTGATTCACGACCTCAGGGCTGCAGGACCAGCGTTGAGCGTGCGTGGCTCTCGATCGCCCCATCACTGAACCACCAATAGCGTGGCTCCCCCGACAACCAGGCGGGCGTCTGGTCTTTGAGGTGAGCATCAAACTGCCGGCCACTGGCCCCGCCCACCAGCACAGCCGTCACCTTGTCCGGATCGCCGAGATCCGCCACGAAGCGCAACGAAGCGATCGTGGTCGTATCCCAGGGCTTGCCGAACTTGTAAGTGGCGCGGTTCAGCGTTTCGCCCGAGCCCTCCTTGGGATGAGTCCCCGCTCCCAATACGTTGGCCGGCCCCTTCCCCGGCACCAGCGGACTGAAGAAAGTCACGGTGTGCAATCGGCCCCATTGCCACTGACCGGGATCCGCGCCTGCGGCTTCTGCAAGTTCGCTGCGCGCCAGGCGCGCTGCACGCCGGAAGATATCGTCGCGGCTTTCGACGGCCGGCGTCCGGGTATCGTCAAACCACGCCGATGAATCAGTGCGAACCATCTGTGCCAGCCGTTCATGCCAGTAATACCAGCTGCCGAGCATCTCTTCGCTGAGCTCGGCACCGAGTTCATCGACGAAAGTCTGGCGGGCAAACTCGCGGTACACCGCCTGGAACACTGTCGGTGCAACCAGGCCGGTATCGTCGACATGATTCCAGTCGGCGAGAAGCTGACCCAGGTCGCGGGTATCGTCCGCCGCGAGCAACGCCTGCGCCATCACCGGTGCAATCTGTGCGGCCATGGTGTTTCGCGTATCCCGCATGAATTGCCAGTGATCGTCCGCACCAAGTCGCTCTGGCTGATCGAGCAGTTCGATCATGCGGCGATAGCGCCAGGAGGCGGCGAAGTACGTCGAATAGGCATAGGGATAATCAGCCGGCACCGTACGATGATTGGCATTGCCAACCCAGCCGCGTGCGGGATTCACCTGTCCCGGCATCTGGTCCGGCGAAATGAAGCCTGCCCAGGCATCGGCACTGTCCCTGACCGGCAATGGTGTTGAACCATCACCTTGCCTGCGTATCGGCACACGGCCTGCGGTAGCGTGGCCGATGTTGCCCTCCGTATCGGCGATCACATAATTGTATGGCGCGGTATTCATCCAGATGGCACGACGCGCCTCCTCCACCGACCGCGCGGTAAACAACGCATACTGGCCGGTATCTGCTGCCATGGCCTCGGGCGCGCTCCAGCGCATCGAAATCAGCTTGCCGTCGGCCACGCTCATCCCATGGTCAGAAATCACCGGTCCACGATGCGTCAGGCGAATTTTCAGCGGCACGGTGTGAAATTCCGAAGATCCCGGTCGCGCGCGAACGCGCAGCGTCTCTTCGATCACCTCGAAGGGAAAGGACTGCTCGCCTTCCAGGTAATTGCCCGGTCGCTGCGGATCTTCTGTTTCGATGAACAGATCGATCACATCGGCATAGGCATTGGTCACGCCAAAGGCGATGTGGCTGGTGCGCCCGACACCGAGACCGGGAATACCCGGGCCGGCAGAGCCCACGGCACGAAACTCCGGTGTAATCAATCCGACCGGATGCCAGATGCCCGGCAGGTTGCGCGCATCCAGATGCGGATCATTGGCGAGCACCGGCGCACCATTGATCGAGCGCGCACCGCTCATCACCCACTGGTTACTGCCGATCTCCCGTGGCCCTGGACCCGGTGCCAGCCAGGCCGCGTCGACCTCGAGATTCAGCGCGACCGACGGTGTCGGTAAAGGGGCAGCATCGAGACCCGTACCGCTGTTGTCATCCGGATTGATGGTCATCATGCGGATTTCGGCTGCCTTCACAGCCCCCAGCCGGTCGATGACTTTCTGGCTGATGAGTTCGGCCTGCAGATTGACCGAACTCGACCAGTTGAGAAAATACTGCAGCGTCATCACATCGGCCACCGTCCACGGTTCCGGCCGCGTGCCGAGCAGCCCGAAGCCGAACTGGTGTTCGCCGGTCTGGTGTTCGATGTAGGCGTTTAGCCCCTCGAGATACAGTTCGTAGAACCGGCGGTCAGCGGGACCGAGCAGCTCTGCATGCCGGCGACCATGCCGGGCCGTACCCGCCAGACGCAGCGCGATATCCGACTCAAGCGCTGATTCGCCAATCAGTTCCGAAAGCCGGCCGGCAGCGAGGTAGCGCTCAAAATCGATCTGCAGAAGGCGATCCTGCGCCGTCACCCAGCCCTGGGCACGAATCGCATCGTCGAGGGATTTCGCATGGATGTAGGGGATGCCCTGTTCATCCCGGACCACGCGTACCGGCGCCGAGAGCACCGACAGCTGCAGGACACCATCGCTCTGATAGCGGTCAACCACCTGCGTAAAAACCGCGATGCCGACCACCGACAGGGCAAACAGCCACAGCACGACCACCACTGTCTTGCGCAACATCCGACCTTCCCCGCTTCGCCTGACCCGATACCCGGATGGTGCCAGCACAGGCCGACATCCGCATCTATAAGGTATCCTTGCCGGCCCGATGAATGAG
Organism: Chromatiales bacterium; assembly: GCA_024234935.1. Classification (NCBI taxonomy): domain Bacteria; kingdom Pseudomonadati; phylum Pseudomonadota; class Gammaproteobacteria; order Chromatiales; species Chromatiales bacterium. The sequence goes on along the minus strand of JACKNI010000001.1, from coordinate 58,093 downwards.
CAGAACACAGTCCGGCCGCGTCGCTCGGTACTCTATGTCCCGGGCGCCAACCCCAAGGCACTGGCCAAGGCGGCCAGCCTGCCGGCTGACGGCCTGATTTTCGACCTCGAAGACGCCGTACTGCCAGAGGCCAAGCCCGCCGCGCGTAAAGCCGTCATCGAGCGGCTGGCCGCCGGCGGTTTCGGCCATCATGAAATCGTGATCCGCATAAACGGATTCGATACCGAATGGGGTGCCGACGACTTGCGCGCCGCTGCGACCAGCGGGGCCGATGCGGTGCTGTTGCCAAAGGTGGAGGATCCGGAGACCGTCAGGCAGGCTGTCACGCTTCTCGAAAAGTTCCGCGCACCTGCCAGCCTCGGGATCTGGATCATGGCCGAAACGCCCCGTGGCGTGCTGGCCCTGGAACGGATCGCTGCCAGCAGTGATCGCCTGGCAACAATCGTGATGGGCACAGCCGATCTTGCCAAGGGACTGCGCGTCGATCCCGGCCCGGATCGCAGCGGCCTGCTGCAGGCCCTCGGCCACTGCATCCTGGCGGCCCGGGCACAGGGTCTTGATATACTCGATGGCGTCTTCACCGATATTGGCGACCACCCCGGCTTTCGCACTGCCTGCCAGCAGGGCAAGGCACTGGGATTCGACGGCAAGAGCCTCATTCATCCGGGACAGATCGACGCTGCCAATGCAGTCTTCGGCGTCACGGAAACGCAGCTTGAGGCTGCCCGCGAACTGATCCGTGCCTGGGAGGCCGCTGCCGCGCGCGGCAGCGGTATAGCGGTCATGCAGGGCCGCATGATCGAAGGCCTGCACGCGGAGGAAGCACAACGGGTGCTCGCCCTGCATCTTGCAATCAAGCGGCGCAGCCGTGCGCCGGCTACGGGATGATGGAATGGCAGACTTCGGCAAGCGATCGAGGCAGGACTGGAACAAGCTCGCGACCAGGGAAAGCAAGGGCAAGGATCCGGACAGCCTGACGTGGCAGACGCCTGAAGGCATTCCGGTGCGTCCGCTGTATACGGCCGAGGACCTGGCCGGCCTCGAACATCTGGACAGTCTGCCCGGCTTCGCGCCTTTTGTACGCGGCCCGCGCGCCACGATGTACGCCGGTCGGCCCTGGACCGTACGGCAGTACGCCGGCTTCTCCACCGCCGAAGAATCCAATCGTTTCTACCGGGACAATCTCGCTGCCGGGCAGACCGGCCTGTCGATCGCCTTTGACCTTCCCACCCATCGCGGCTACGACTCCGACCACCCGCGCGTGGTCGGCGATGTGGGCAAGGCCGGTGTTGCCATCGATTCCGTCGAGGACATGAAGATCCTCTTCGACGGCATCCCGCTCGACCGCATGTCGGTATCGATGACGATGAACGGCGCCGTGCTGCCGGTGATGGCCATGTACATCGTCGCCGCTGAAGAACAGGGTATTGCGCAGGCCAGACTCAACGGCACCCTGCAGAACGACATCCTCAAGGAGTTCATGGTCCGGAACACCTATATCTATCCGCCCGAACCCTCGATGCGCATCGTCGCCGACATCATCGCCTACACCTCGAAACACATGCCGAAATACAACTCGGTTTCGATTTCCGGCTATCACATGCTGGAAGCCGGTGCGACAGCCGTGCAGGAACTCGGTTACACGCTGGCCGACGGCATCGAGTACGTTCGTGCGGCACTGGCGAGCGGGCTGAAGGTGGACGATTTCGCGCCGCGCCTGTCTTTCTTCTTCGGCATCGGCATGAACTTCTTCATGGAGGCCGCCAAGCTGCGTGCCGCACGCCTGCTCTGGGCCGAGTACATGCAGAAGCTGTTTGCACCCGCAGACGACCAGTCCCTGATGCTGCGCACCCACTGCCAGACTTCCGGCGTCAGCCTGACCAGCCGCGATCCCTACAACAACGTGATACGCACCACTGTGGAAGCGCTGGCTGCAGCGCTGGGTGGCACGCAGTCCCTGCATACCAACTCGTTCGACGAGGCGCTGGCACTGCCCACGCCGTTTTCAGCACATATTGCCCGCAACACCCAGCTCGTGCTGCAGGAGGAAACCGGCATCACCCGCGTCGTGGATCCGCTGGCCGGCTCCTACTATGTGGAAAGCCTGACCGCATCGCTGGCCGATGAGGCACGCAAACTGATCGACGAAGTCGAAGCGCTCGGCGGCATGACCAAGGCTGTCGGCTCCGGCATGCCCAAGCTGCGTATCGAGCAGTCGGCAGCACTCCGCCAGGCGCGTATCGACCGCGGGGAAGAAGTCATCGTCGGTGTCAACAAGTATCAGCGCGATGACGAACCGGAAATCGAAGTACTCAGCATCGACAACAGCGCGGTCCGCGAGTCGCAAGTCAAGCGGCTGCAGACGCTGCGGAAATCGCGGGACCCGGCAGCGTGCAACGCTGCCCTTGCCGCCCTGACGGAGGCAGCGAGACAGGGCAGCGGCAATCTGCTGGAACTTGCCGTCGTTGCGGCACGGGCGCGCGCCACGGTCGGAGAAATCTCCGACGCGCTGGAGCAGGTCTACGGGAGGCATCACGCCATCATTCATTCAATCAGCGGCGTCTATGGTTCAGCCTATACAGGCGATGACGGGTTCGCGCGGATCCAGCACGAGGTCGCTGCCTTCGCACAGGAGGAAGGCCGGCGGCCGCGCCTGCTGGTCGTCAAGCTGGGTCAGGACGGACACGATCGTGGCGCCAAGGTAATCGCCACTGCGTTCGCGGATATCGGCTTCGACGTGGACATCGGACCACTCTTCCAGACACCGGACGAAGCTGCACGGCATGCCGTCGAAAACGATGTGCACGTCGTCGGTATTTCGTCACAGGCAGCGGGCCACAAGACGCTCGTCCCGCAACTGATTGAGGCATTGCGTGCGCAGGGCGCCAGCGATGTGCTGGTGGTATGCGGCGGCGTGATTCCGCCACAGGATCACGACATGCTCAAGGCCGCGGGCGTGGCCGCAATCTACGGCCCCGGCACCAATATTCCACGGGCTGCGGCTGAAGTACTGGATCTCATCCGCAACCGGCACCGGTCAGCGCAAGCTGCCCGGAAATAGTTCCGCACAGAAAAAGCACAAGGGTGCATGCATGCAATCCGTTCTCCAGCAACTGCAAGACAAGCGCGCGTTGGCCAGGCTCGGTGGTGGCCAGCAGCGCATAGAGGCCCAGCACGCCAAAGGCAAGCTGAGCGCCCGTGAGCGCATCGACCTCCTGCTCGACGAGGGGAGCTTCGAGGAATGGGACATGTTCGTCGAGCATCGCTGTGCCGACTTCGGCATGGCCGAGCAGAAGATCGTCGGCGACGGTGTCGTCATCGGTTACGGCACAATCAATGGCCGGCTGGTCTTCGTTTTCAGCCAGGACTTCACGGTTTTCGGCGGCTCGCTTTCCGAGGCGCATGCGGAGAAGATCTGCAAGGTGATGGACCAGGCGATGAAGGTCGGTGCACCGGTGATTGGTCTCAATGACTCCGGCGGCGCACGGATCCAGGAAGGCGTGGCCTCGCTCGGCGGCTATGCCGAGGTCTTCCAGCGCAACATGCTGGCCTCCGGCGTGATTCCACAGATCTCGCTGATCATGGGCCCCTGTGCCGGCGGCGCGGTTTATTCGCCTGCCATTACCGACTTCGTGTTCATGGTGAAGGACAGCGCCTACATGTTTGTCACCGGTCCGGATGTCGTGAAAACCGTAACCCATGAAGAAGTCACGGCCGAGCAGCTCGGCGGTGCCATCACCCACAGCTCGCGTTCCGGTGTATCCGATCTGGCGATGGAAAACGACGTCGAGATGCTGCTGAACACGCGGCGTTTCTTCAATTTTCTGCCGGCCAACAACCGCGAGAAGCCGCCGGTCTGGCCCTGCGAGGACCCGCCGACCCGCGAAGAAATATCGCTCGACAGCCTCGTCCCGGAGGATCCGGCCAAGCCCTATGACATCAAGGAACTGATCGTCAAGCTGGCCGACGAAGGCGATTTCTTCGAACTGCAGCCGGAGTATGCCAAGAACATCGTCATCGGCTTCATCCGCATGGAAGGCTCGACAGTCGGCGTGGTGGCAAACCAGCCGATGGTGCTGGCCGGCTGTCTGGACATCAACTCGTCGACCAAGGGCGCGCGCTTCGTGCGCTTCTGCGATGCCTTCAATATTCCGATCCTGACGCTCGTCGACGTACCGGGCTTCATGCCGGGTACGGCACAGGAATATGGCGGCATCATCAAGCACGGCGCCAAGCTCCTGTATGCCTACGCTGAAGCCACCGTCCCCAAGATCACGCTGATCACGCGCAAGGCCTACGGCGGTGCCTATGACGTGATGGCTTCGAAGCATTTGCGCGGCGACGTCAACCTCGCATGGCCCAGCGCCGAGATCGCGGTGATGGGCCCGAAGGGCGCGGTAGAGATCATCTTCCGCAAGGATATCGGCGACCCGGCGGCGATCGCCGCACGCACCGAAGAATACCGGCAGAAATTCGCCAATCCCTTCATCGCTGCCAGCCGCGGCTATATCGACGATGTGATCATGCCGCGCCGGACGCGCGCACGGATCTGCCGCTCCCTGTCGATGCTGCGCGACAAGCAACTCGACAACCCGTGGCGCAAGCACGGCAACATCCCGCTCTGAACAAGTCCATTACGGTTTTCAGCCAATCATGTTCAAAAAGATCCTGATCGCGAACCGCGGCGAAATTGCCTGCCGCGTCATCCGCACCGCCCGCGCCATGGGCATCAAGACGGTCGCGGTGTATTCCGACGCCGACCGCAATGCGATGCACGTGCGCATGGCCGACGAAGCGGTCCACATCGGCCCGGCACCTTCTGCCCAGAGCTACCTGGTGATCGACACGATCGTCGAGGCCTGCAGGAGCACCGGCGCCGAAGCCGTGCACCCCGGCTACGGCTTCCTCTCGGAGAAGACCGCCTTCGCCGAAGCCCTGGCGAAGATCGGCGTGGCCTTCATCGGCCCGAAGCCGCATGCGATCACCGCGATGGGCGACAAGATCGAATCGAAGAAACTGGCCAAGAAGGCCGGCGTCAATACGATTCCCGGCTATACCGATGTCATCGATGGCCCTGAACACGCGGTGAAGATCGCGCGAGAGATCGGCTACCCGGTGATGCTCAAGGCCAGCGCCGGCGGCGGCGGCAAGGGCATGCGCGTGGTGCGCAATGACGAGGAATGCCGGGACGGCTTTCAGCGCGCAACCAACGAAGCGGTATCCAGCTTCGGCGACGGCCGCGTGTTTGCCGAGAAGTACATCGAGGAGCCGCGCCACATCGAGATCCAGGTACTGGCCGACTCACAGGGAAACACCTTGTACCTGAACGAGCGCGAGTGCTCGATCCAGCGTCGCCACCAGAAAGTCATCGAAGAAGCCCCCTCGCCCTTTCTGGACGAGAAAACCCGCAAGGCCATGGGCGAACAGGCGGTTGCGCTCGCCAGGGCCGTGGACTATGAATCGGCTGGCACCGTGGAATTCATCGTCGATCGCGACCGCAACTTCTACTTCCTCGAGATGAACACCAGGCTGCAGGTCGAGCATCCGGTGACCGAGATCATCACCGGTCTGGATCTGGTCGAGCTCATGATCCGCGTCGCCGCCGGCGAAAAACTGCCCCTGAAGCAGAAGGACGTGAAGATCAGCGGCTGGGCGATCGAGTCGCGCATCTACGCCGAAGACCCTTTCCGCAACTTCCTGCCGTCGATCGGCCGCCTGGTCCGTTGCCAGCCTCCTGCCGCGAACACGCATGTGCGTGTCGATACCGGCATCGAGGAAGGCAGCGAAGTCTCGATGTACTACGACCCGATGATTGCCAAGCTGATCACCAGCGGCGACAACCGCGAACAGGCGATCGAGCGCATGGGCGAGGCACTCGATGCCTATTACATCCGCGGCGTGTCGCACAACATCAGCTTTCTGAATGCGCTGATTTCGCACCCGCGCTTCCGTGAAGGCCGGCTCAGCACCAACCTGATCGCCGAGGAATATCCGGACGGATTCCACACTGCCGATGTGCCACGGGCCGACCCGGAACTGGCCATCGTCGTGGCCGCCACGATTCACCGCCGCCTGATGGGCCGTGCGGCGAAGCTGTCGGGGCAGCTGCCGAGCCATGAACGGCGCGTTGGCAGCGACTTCGTGGTCTGCATCGGCAAGGACGAGCATCCGGTCACCGTGCTGTCACTCGGTGATGGCTGTGAAGTCCGTCTGGGAAATACCACTTTCCGCGTGCTGACTGCCTGGCGCTTTGGCGAGGCACTGGTGCGTGTCGAGGTCAACGGCAAGCAGGCCTGCCTGCAACTCGACCGCATCGGCGTGCGCTATCGGCTCACCCACCGCGGTGCGCAAACTGATGCACTGGTCTGTGAGCCGCGTACCGCGGCACTGAATCGCCTGATGATCGCCAAGACTCCGCCGGACCTGTCGAAGTTCCTGCTGTCGCCCATGCCCGGTCTGCTCGTCCGCCTCACCGCAACGGTGGGCCAGGAACTGAAGGCCGGCGAGGAAATCGCCGTGATCGAGGCCATGAAGATGGAGAACAGTCTGCGCGCCACTGATGATGTGACCATTGCCAAGGTGCTGGTCGAACAGGGCCAGAGTCTGGTCGTCGATCAGCCCATCGTTGAATTTGGCTGAGACTGACTGCGATGCCGGCTCCGACTTCGGCCAACGATTCGACCCGGGACCCGGAAAAGCTGGCGGCCGCTCTGCGCGCTGGCGACCGGCGCGCGCTCGGCCGGGCCATCACGCTGGTTGAATCCAGTCGCGCCGACGACCGGGAACCGGCAAACCGGCTGCTCGAAGTCCTGACGCCACTGGCCGGCAAGTCGATCCGCATCGGCATCTCCGGCGTACCGGGCGTCGGCAAGTCCACGTTCATCGAGAGCTTCGGCAATCACCTCATCGACAAGGGCCACAAGGTCGCCGTACTCGCCGTCGATCCGTCCTCTGCCCTGTCGGGTGGCTCGATACTCGGTGACAAGACGCGCATGGAAACCCTGTCGCGGCGGGTGGAGGCCTTCATTCGCCCGTCGCCCGCCGGCAGTACGCTTGGCGGCGTCACACGCCATACGCGCGAAACCATCCTGCTGGTCGAGGCCGCCGGCTTCAACGTCGTGATCGTCGAAACAGTCGGCGTCGGCCAGTCCGAAACCGCCGTTGCCGGGATGACCGATTTGTTTCTGCTGCTGCTGCTCCCCGGTGGTGGCGACGAATTGCAGGGCATCAAGCGCGGCATCGTCGAACTCGCCGATCTCATCGTGGTCAACAAGGCTGATGGCGAGCTTGCGACCGCCGCAGAGCGTTCGGCCGCTGATTACCGCAACGCGCTCCGGTTCCTGCGCCCGCGTTCGGTACGCTGGCAGGTGCCGGTCGAGACCTGCTCGGCACTCGAAGGCCGGGGCATCGACCGGATCTGGACGCTGATCGAAAAGTACCGGGATACGATGCAGGCCAGCGGTGATTTCACCGCTGCGCGAGCCAGCCAGGCGCGGCGCTGGCTGTGGAGTGAAACGGCCGAGAGCCTGCTCGCACTGCTCCGTGAAGATCCTGCAGCGGCTGCGCGCATGCAGACGCTGGAACAGGCGGTCGCAGCAGGCAAACTGTCGCCGCGCGTCGCTGCGCAGGAACTGGTACAGAACTTCTGGAAGGACGGCAAGCTGAAATGATCGGACGACTCAATCATGTGGCGATCGTGGTCGCGGACCTCGCAGCCGCGACAGCCACGTACAGGGACACACTCGGCGCACGGGTGTCCGCACCCCGGGACCTGCCGGAACACGGCGTCACGACCGTATTCGTCGATTTGCCCAACACCAGGATCGAACTGCTGGCCCCGCTTGGCGAGAATTCGCCGATTGCGCGCTTTCTGCAGGCCAATCCGGCCGGTGGCATGCACCATCTCTGTTACGAGGTGGAAGACATCCTGGCAGCCCGCGACCGGCTGAAAGCCGCCGGCCTCCGCGTGCTGGGCGATGGTGAACCGAAGACCGGGGCCCATGGCAAGCCGGTCCTGTTTCTCCATCCGAAGGATTTTTGCGGTACGCTGGTCGAAATAGAAGAAGCCTGAGGAACAGGCGGAGTCCCATGGCACTGAGCATTCCCAGTCATCGCGAGCTGCGCAAGATCGTCGTCCTGAATCCCAAGGGCGGTTCGGGCAAGACGACGCTCGCGATCAACCTGGCAGGCTACCTGGCGTCCATAGGCCGCCCCACGGCGTTGATGGATTTCGATCCGCAGGCGTCCAGCATTCGCTGGCTGAAGAAGCGCCCCAAGGACCAGCCGGCGATTTACGGCATCGCTGCCTATGAAACCCGGATGGGAATGACGCGCAGTTTCCAGCTGCGGGTGCCAAACGAGATCCGTTACCTGGTGATCGACACACCTGCTGCCATGACCACGGCGCAGCTCACCGAGTTCACGCCCGGAGCGCACGCAATCCTGGTGCCCGTCCTGCCCTCTTCGATCGACATCCACGCAGCCTCGCGGCTGATCGCTGACCTGTTGCTGGTTGCGAAGGTCAGCCGACGCATGGGACGGCTCGGCGTGGTAGCCAACCGTGTGCGGGAAAACACGCTGGGATTCAAGAAGCTCATGTCTTTTCTTGACCGCCTGCAGATTCCCATCATCGGCGCCCTGCGCGACAGCCAGAACTATGTGCATGCGGCCGACGAGGGCATCAGCATTCACGAGATGCACAGTTCGCGCAGCAAGAAGGACCTGCTCAGCTGGTTGTCGCTGACCAGCTGGCTTGAACAGCGGCTGAATACACCGCTCACCAGCCGGGATATCCTCAATTCCGGCGAGTCACCGGATCCCGGGCTGTCGTCCGCGGAGATTGTCGACCTGCGCACCTATCAGGGACTGCGCGACGGCATGCCCTGAATCCCCTCTGCGTTTCACGGAGTCCCGTGCGGATCTCAGATCCCGCGCTTTGGTGCGGCCCACGCGCGAACCACGCCGATGATGCCCGGCAGGATCGACAGAAAGACGATGCCCAGCACCACCACCGAGAAATTGTTCTTCACGAAGGGCACGTTGGCGAAGAAATAGCCGGCCGGCACAAGCAACAGCACCCACAGCAGGCTGCCGATCACGTTGTAGATCTGGTAGCGCAGATGACTCATCTGCCCGATACCGGCCGCGAAGGGCGCTACCGTGCGCACGATCGGCACAAAGCGCGCGATGACGATGGTCTTGCCACCGTAGCGTTCGAAATAGGCGTGGGTCTTGTCCAGATGATCCTGGCGTATCAGCCGTGGAAAACGCAACTTGAGCTCATGCCCGACCAGCCGTCCAACCCAGTAGTTGACCGTATTGCCGAGTATCGCCGCCACGATCAGCAGCAGCGCAAGCAGGCTGAAGTCCAGACGCCCGGAAGCGGTCAGCGCCCCGGCAGCAAACAGCAGCGAGTCGCCGGGAAGGAACGGCAGCACGACGAGACCCGTCTCGCAGAACACGATCAGGAACAGGATCGCATACACCCAGGTCCCGTAGTCGCCGACCAGGGCATCCAGGTGCACATCGAGGTGCAGGGCGATATCGATGAACTGGGCGATGAGATCGGGCATTCCGCAGCGCTCAGCCAGCGAACGAGGCGGCTGCCGCCCGCAAGGTATCGCTGTTGATCGCGGCGACATGGTGGGCCTCAAGCTCCGCCGTCTTCAGCGTCTTGCGGATGATGCTTTCCAGATTCGGCCGCTTGCTTTCCGGGCCATCACCGCTGCCGAGACCACCACCGAACTCGACAAAGCTGGTCAGCTGCGCGGCGATGGCCGTATTCAGGCAACCCACCCAGTTGACGGGATTGAAGAGCTGGAAGAAAAGCCGTGTGCGAATCGTGTCTGGTGCAGGCTCATGCACACCGCCCGTGTAGTTGGACAGCACGCCAAGCTTTGGTGCCGAGAAAGTCGTGGCATCCAGGTCGGCGCGGAACAGGCGTGCGGCCGCGACCATGAAATAGGTATGAAATGCGCCCTCGGTCGCGAGGCGTATGGCGCGCTTGCGTGGCATCTGCACCGCGAGATCCGCGGCCAGCGCGTCGAGATCGGCATCGCGGCCGCCGACCACCGTCTGGTCGGGCAGGTTGCAGCTCGCGACCTGGCAGTAATGCCGGTCGGCCAGTGGCCGTGCCGTCTCGACATCGAGGGTCAGCGCCAGCATGCCACCTTCGCCGTGCTCACCCATCAGCTCGCCACGCCGGCGCACCAGTTTCAACGCATCCGCAAATTCCAGCACCCCGGCGGCAACCAGCGCACTGTATTCACCAAGACTGTGCCCGGCCGCCAGCGCAGGCTGTACACGCCCGCCGGTCAGCTCGGTGAAGACTTTCAGGCAGGCGATCTCGTGGGTCAGCAGTGCGGGTTGCGTGTTGCGGGTCAGGCCGATCTCATCGGCCGGATCCTCGAAGGACAGCTTGCAGAGATCGAAACCGAGCACTTCGCTGGCCTGGTCATAAACCTGCCTGGCGGTGGCGAAATCGCGATAGAGATCGCTGCCCATGCCCCGATACTGGGAGCCCTGCCCCGGAAACACGAACATCAGTTGCTGGTCGCTCATACACCTCGCCCGATCGAAAGCCAAAACGCCGGCAGAGGATACGGACGCAGCCTCCGGCCCACAACCTCTGCCGTGTGTGGAAGAGGTAGGAGCAACTGTCTTTTTTTCAGGCCACACCTGAGAGGGTCGGTGGTGCCCAAGTGGTGTGGTCGCGGGCCATGGCGTTGAGCATGATGAGCAACTTGCGCATGCAGGCAACGATGGCCACTTTCTTGAGTTTCCCGCGGGCGAGCAGCTGCCGATAGGTCGTGGCGATTATCGAGTTGGCACGGATGGAAGCCAAGGTAGCCATGTAGAGCACGCGCCGCAGGTCAGCGCGGCCACCACGGATATGCCGTTTACCCTGATGGGCTCCGCTGTCCGCGTTGTACGGTGCAATGCCCACCAACGCCGCGATCTGCCGGCGACCCAAGCGGCCCAGTTCCGGAAGTCGTGCCGCCAGCGTGGCTTGCAAGACCGGTCCCACGCCTGGCGCTGTAGCCAGGTCTGTGGTGGCCGTGACCGCCAGCTGCGCCTTGATCTTGCGGTCGAGTTGGTGGATCTCCCGCTGCAGGCTGGCGTTGATCCGGTTGAGCACCCGCTGGGCAACCACGGCGGAACTCTGCTTGAGTCGACGCTGATTGTCGTCGCGCTGACTGACCAGTTGTCGACGCAGATCGACCAGCGCCCGCAAGGCCTCGGTCGCCGCATCGGGCGCCATCGTCACCGGCACCACCAGGATCCGGGCGGCCTCGGCCAGCAAGGCGGCATCCAACGGATCCGTCTTGGCCTGCCAGCCCAGTGCCCGGGCCAAGGCCTTGACCCGTCGTGGCTGCAGTCGCACCACGGTCAGCCCAGCGGCTTGCAGCTGCTGCCAGATGGCCCGTTCATAGCCACCGGTGGCTTCCAGGGCGATCCGTTCCGGTTGCACCGCCTGCAGTTCTGCCACCACCTGCGCCCGCCCTGCTGGTGTATTGGGTCGCTTCCATGTGCGCCCCTCCGGCTGCAGACACAGCACCAGCGTGGCCTTGGCCACATCAATCCCGACATACGCTGTCATGTGCTTCTCCCCGCGTTAAACTCAGCCCTGAGAGCACTCTCGCCTGGCCCACGCTTGTGCGGTTTCGAGCTGACACTCGAGCAACTGTTCGGGCTTGACGGCGGGAGTACGGGGTACGGCGGCCTGCGCTCCTACACGTGCTCGCAGCACTCCGGCTCATCGGCCTGCCGTACTCCGCTCTCGCCTTGAGATTAACCGGGAAGAAAGACACAAGCGGCTTCAGCCGCGATCCGGTGTCGCGTCCGGATCGCGGCTGAAGCCGCTTCTACTCCTACCGACGGGGCGGACCGAAGCCGGCGACCGGCGGCGCGGTGATCTGCTCAGCCTCGCTGATCGCCGCCGCAGGCAACTTCATGAGACCCGCAGCAACGTTCTGCTCCAGCTGCGCGATACTCGTCACACCGGCAATCACACTCGCAACCACCGGTTTACTGACCAGCCAGGCCATGGCGAGGTCCAGCAACCGGATCCCATGCTTGTCACACACCGCATTGAATTTTTCGACGATGTCGAGATTGGCCTCACTGGAAAATGCACTGCTGCCAAAGGCACCCCACTTCGCCAGCCGGCTGCCCTCGGGCAGCGGTACGCCCTTGCGGTACTTGCCGGTCAGGAGACCGCTCTCCAGCGGAAAATACGGCAGGATGCCGAGGCCATAGGCGCTGGCCGCCGGCACGAGCTCGCGCTCTATATCGCGTGTGATCAGGCTCCAGCGATTCTGTGCCGAAACAAAGGCGTTGAGGTTGTGTGCCTTTGCCGTCCAGTCCGCTTCCACGAGCTGCCAGCCGGCGTAGTTGGAATGACCGATGTAGCGCACCTTGCCCTGGCGGACCAGATCATCAAGTGCGCGCAGGGTCTCCTCGACCGGCGTCTTCGTATCCGGGAAATGCATCTGGTACAGATCGATGTAGTCGGTCCCGAGCCGCTGCAAGCTGGCCTCCACCGCCGCACAGATATAGCGGCGCGATCCACCCTGCATGTCGCGCCGGGACGAGGACATCGGCCCCGCAAACTTGGTCGCGATCACGACTTCCGGCCGGCGCTTGCCGAGTGCCCGCCCCAGCCAGACTTCCGACTTGCCACGATCACCGTAGATATCTGCGGTATCGAAAAAATTGATGCCCAGCTCCATCGCGCGGTGCACGATACCGGCTGCGGCCTCTTCCTCTATCGACATGCCGAAGGGCATGCAGCCCAGACCGACGACGGAGACCTGCAGACCGGAGCGGCCCAGATTGCGGTATTCCATATGCGTTTTCCTGTTCAGACCTTGCGGGTTCGGTTGGCGGCAATCGAAAGCTGTGGATGCCATGTCTGCTCGGTGCGGACGCCTCGGCGATCGAGCTGCATCAGCATCGCATCGATCAGATACGGCCGTCCCTCGCGCGTCACGGCGATCGCCCGCTTCAGTGCCTTGCGAAAGCCGGCAGGATCGGTCGCCCGCTCCGCGGGAATGGAAAAACTCCTGGCCAGCCCGGAAAAATCCACCAGCGGGTCGCCGAGATAGCAACTGACGTCCTTCCACAGATCGCGCGTATCCTGGTTCGACAACAGCGGCGAGTTGTTCTGGATTCGATTGCGCTCGTTATCGTAACTGCGATTGTTCATCACGACGATGATCACCGGTATCTCGTACCGCGCTGCGGTCCATAGTGCCTCGACCTGACCGAACAGCAGCGCACCGTCGCCGACGAGACAGACCACCTGCTGGTCCGGTCGGGCAACCTTCACACCCAGCGCCGCACCGATACCCCAGCCCAGCGCGAAGCCCGTCGTCTGGCCGATCAGCCGCTTCTTGCCGCGATCCAGATCCAGCCAGTAAAACGGCGACCTGTAGTCAAGTTCGGGGACGATGATCGCATCCGGTTCAAGTTGCAGTTCGAGCTCGGCCGACACGCGCGGCCACGACATCGGGCTTGCATTCCAGTACGCCTGCGCATCCGACTTGCGCCGCTCGTCGGCCGCTGCCTGCGCTTCGCGTGCGGCAACAAGACGTCCGGCAGCGATCTTCTGCAACCGGTCGGCAGTTGCCATGCCGCGCACCGCGTCATTGAGTGCAACGAGGGTCTCTTTCATGCCGGCAGCGATGGCCACATCCGTCGGATAGGTATTGCCGATCTCGCTGAACTCGATGCGCGCATGGACGAGCTTCGCCGCACGTGGTGGCGGCGGCGCAAAGACAGTCGGATCGGGCATCGGCCCGCCCAGATTGACGAAGACATCCGTCTTGGCCAGGTCACGCGGAATTCCCAGCCCGTAAAAACCGGCAAACAGCGGATGCCGGAACGGAAAGTCGCTGTATACGCTGTAGCCCTGCGCCACCTGCGCACCGAGCATTTCTGCCAGGCTGATCAGCTCATCGCCGGCGTCGGCCCGCGTCACTTCGGCTCCTGCACACAGCATCGGCGCCTTGGCCTCGATCAGCAGGCGGGCAGTCTGCTCGATCAGTTCGGGCTTGGGCCGCATTTCCACAGGTGCCTGAAAACGTGCCTGCGGCCAGATCGTCTGCTTCACGTTTTTCATGCCCAGCAGGTCGAGCGACATGCGCACATGCACCGGCCCGCCCGGCGGCGTACCGGAGACCTTGATGGCCCGGCGGATCATCTCCGCGATCTGCCGTTCGTTGCGCAGCTCCCAGCGCCACTTGGTAAAGGCCACCATGGACTCCAGCCAGTTGTCCATCTGCTGAAAGCCATTGCGGCCTTCGAAATAGTTGCTGGTGCCGTCAGCGAGCACGAGGATCGCGGAACGATCCTTCCAGGCGTTGTAGAGGTTGTTCATGGTGCTCGGCACGGCCACACCCGGCACGATCAGCACCGAGGTCCGGCCGGTCGCCAGCTCGTAGCCATGCGCCATGCTGGTCGCCTGGGATTCCGCCAGGGCGAGAATCATCTGCGGTTCCGACCGCAGGGTGAGCGCATCAAAAAATGCCGACATGCCAGTGGCTGTGGTGCCAAACACATACGAGACGCCGGCTGCGCGCAGTGTCTCGACCAGCACCTCGGCGCCGGTACCCGTAAATGACACGCCTTCAGCGGCGGGCGGCTGCTGGGCTGCCGCCATGTTATGCACGACGGATTCCACGGCCGCAGCACTGAGCCCCAGAGCTGCCAGACCCTTGCTGAAACTGCGACGGGAGATCCGGCGGTTCATGAACTGGTGCAGCAGCTCGCGCATGCCTGACTCCTGAAGGGACAAAACAGACGCCGACCTTATGCTAGATTCAGACCCAGCGCGATCCGTTCGTGAACATCAGGTCAACATACGGTCAACGACGCTCATGATGCAGATTCCTTTTGCTACAGGAACTTGCAGCGGCTATCTTTGACCGGATAACACTGCCCGCACGGCGACCAACAACCGCAACGGGCTCCTGCAGAAGATTGAAGGGGGAAGACCATGGCCATTATTCGTCGCAGCTGTACGCTGGCGGTCGTCACATCGTTTGCCTGCAGCCCGGCACTGCTCACGCTGCCGGTCACCGGCTGGGCACAGATCGAAGAAGTCATCGTCACCACCCGCAAGCGTGAAGAAAGCCTGCAGGAGGTCCCCATCGCGGTAAACGCGATCAACGCGGCAGAAATCGACCGCAAGGCGATCAGCAGCGTCGCCGACATCACCAAGGGCCTGTCCTCCATCGAATTCGACGAAGGCGCTTCGACGAGCGATACCCGCATCACCATCCGCGGCCTGTCACCGACCCGCGGCCGCCAGAACGTCGCCGTGCTGGTCGATGGCATCGACGTCTCGACGGAAGCCATCAGCAGCTCGGGCGGCGGTGTATTGCTCAACACGCGACTCGTGGACATCGAGCGCATCGAGGTCGTCAAGGGCCCGCAGATGGCCTTGTACGGACGCAGCGCCTTTGCGGGCGCCATCCAGTACATCACCAAGGACCCGTCCGATGAATTCGAAGCGACGGTCGCCGCTGATGCCAACGGTGACGACCAGTACAGCGCAACGCTCGGCCTCAGCGGACCGGTGTTTGGCGACAAGCTCGGCCTGCGTTTCAACGCGGCGGTCTGGGACGAACCGGGCTTTTACGACAACACCATCACCGGCCACAGCCTCGGTGACGACGAAGGATACGGCCTCGCGCTCAGCGCCAAGTCACAGCTGACCGATTCCTTCAGCCTCAAGTTCCGGGCTGAATACCAGGATCAGCAGACCGGACCGGCAGCCACTGCCTTCATGAAATTCAACACCGAAACGGTGGTACCCACGACGGCAAGCAGCACTTATACCGACCCGGTGAGCGGCATCGTCCACCCTGCCCTGTTCCGCTGCTTCGAGCGGCTGTCCAGCAAGACCTGGAATACTGCCCTGGTCGACCGGAACAACCGGCTGTATGACCCGAACTACACGCCTGCCGGCCCCACGCTCACCGTACCCATCGGTCAGGCGCCAAACCCTGTGCTTTACAGCAGCCCATATTGCGAAACCGCCGTGGCAGGCTTCAACGGCGCACCGGGAAAGTTCGACAAGTCGGCCATCGCCGTCAGTCCGAACCCGTGGACCAACGACGATTACGAGGGCATCGACCGGCAACTGATCCGCCTGTCGATGATCGGCGAGTGGGAACTGGAAAAGGGCACGCTGACCTTCCGCACCGGCTATATCAAGGAAGACGCGGTTGAATCAGCCGATAACGGCAAGTTCGCTTTCAGCCCGGATCCAGCCAGCATCTCGCCACTCACCGGTGGCGGCTACCTCGACGGCAACCCGAACGCATTTACGGTCGACACCGACAAGACCACCACCCAGTTCAGCCAGGAACTCATGTACCGGACCAACCTCGATGGTCCCACTCAACTCACGATCGGTGCCTTGTACTGGAACGAAGAGGTCGACAACGACACCTATTCGGTGACCTTGCAGGCCTCGGGCAGCCATTGCGCCTGGTCAAGTGTGACCGGCCAGACCTTCGAAGAACTCGGTCTGTTCGATACCCGGCCTGATCTGGCCGGCACCAGTTGTTACGGCTATGCAGAGCGTGCCGTCGCTCCGCTGGCGCGTGGTGGTTTCAACTACACTGACGGTCAGCCCTACAACGGTATCCAGGGCTACATTCAGGATGCGGTGAGCCCGGCCGACCGGGACACCGATCATCGTTCGCTGTTCGGCATGGTCGAATACGAGTTCACGGACAGCATCAAGGGCACCTTTGAGGGCCGCTACAGCGTCGAGACGGTGGACGTCACAGGCCCGCTGTTCCTCGACCCGAATGCTTCCGGCGGTCCCGGCAGCTGGGTACCCTGCGGCATCTTCTTCCGGCCCTGTACCGATGACTACCTGTTCGGCCAGTACGGACCTTTCTACAGCAAGGCGAACTTCGAGGCGCCCAATAACGGTCAGCAATGGGATGCCAGCGGCAACTACACCATCGTTTCGGCTGACGCCGTCCGGGCCGGCACCGGCTACGACATCTGGGCACCTGATTATCTGTTTACCAGCGGTCCGCTCAAAGGCAACACCTACCGTTCAGCCATCCCCGCCACCTGCCTGGCCGACCCCGCCGTTCAGCAGCGCCTGGCAAACTTCGATGCCGGCGGCGGCGATCCCTTCGACATGTTCAACCCCTTCTGCGTATCGAGCATCTCCAGGGACGACAGCTGGTTCTCGCCCAAGCTGACGCTAAGCTGGCAGGTCAACGATGACCTGAACGCCTACGCCTCATGGTCCAGGGCGGAAAAGCCGGGCGGCTTTGCCACGCTGAGTATCGGCAGCAGTGGCCTCAACCGCGAGCTGCTGGAGTACAAGCCGGAGAAGCTGGTGGTCTGGGAAATCGGTGCCAAGAGCCAATGGCTGGACCGGACCCTGATACTGAACACCGCGTTCTTCTTTCAGGACTTCACCGACAAGCAGACGCTGGTCTCGGTGCTCAATACCGTCGGTGACCGTCTGGTCAACAAGCTCGAGAACGTGGACGGCGCTGAAGTCTACGGCCTGGAACTGGAGGCCACCTGGGCACCGGAAGCCACCTTCCTCGGCGGCAACTGGCAGTTCAACGGTGCCTATACCTGGCTGGACGCCCAGTACGTGGGTGCCGAGGTTGAAAACACCTCATTCACTTTCATCTCCGCCGCCAACAGCTGCAGGATGAAGGAAGTGGGCCGACAGAGCACCGTCTGCCTGGTCAGCCTGGATGGCAAAAAACTCGAGGATGCGCCGGAAGGCAAGTTCACCGGCTCGATCGCCTACAACCTGCCGCTGGCTGAAGACCTGAGTTTCTTCGCCGAAACGGATTTCATGTGGGTTGCCCGGCGCTATATCGAAGCCACCAACGAGAACTGGGTGGAGCCCGATACCAATGTCGACCTGCGTCTCGGCATGCGCGGTCGCAACTGGGAAGTCATGGGCTACGTCACCAACGTCTTTGACGATGACACGGTGGCTTCGGTACTCGGCGGCCCCAGCCTCTCCTGCTGCTTCATACTCGGCAGCGGTATCGACATCAGCGGACGCGAACCACCCTCTGATGATCCAGGCGGCGACCCCAGCGATGGCGACCAGGCACCTTACGAACCCGGCAAGACCGTTACCGTCGAGCTGCCGCAGTTCCGTGCCGCCTTCGCACCGGACCCGCGCGTCATAGGCATCCGCGCCCGCTACAAGTTCGGCGGTTCGGAGTAGCGACGGCGAGTCAGGCAACAACCACTTTCAGCTCGAGGAAGTCAGCCAGGCCGAACTCGCCCCACTCGCGACCGTTGCCGGACTGCTTGAAGCCGCCGAAGGGTGCATTGAGCGGCAGGTCCGCGCCGTTGATGTGTACCATCCCGGCACGGATCCGGCCGGCGACGCGCCGTGCATCAGCCGGATCAGCAGACCACACATAGGCGGCAAGGCCGTAGGGGGTATCGTTGGCGATACGGATTGCCTCGGCCTCGTCGCCATACGGCAGGATGCTCAATACCGGACCGAAGATTTCCTCACGGGCGATCTTCATGGTATTGCGCACAGCCGCGAACACCGTGGGGCGTACATAGAAGCCCTGTGTCAGTCCCGGCGGCCGGCCCGGACCACCACATACCAGCGTGGCGCCCTCATCAAGGCCGGCCTGGATCAGGCGCTGGATCTTGTCGAACTGTGTCTGGCTCACGACCGGGCCGAGCTGTGTGGCTGCATCACGGGGATCGCCGACCACCATGGCTTCAGCGACCGCCTTTGCCAGCACAGTGGCCCGCCCGTGCAGCGCCGCAGGCACCAGCATGCGGCTCGGCGCGTTACAGCTCTGGCCGCTGTTGCTGAAGCAGTCCGTCACCCCCCAGCGCACGGCAGCTTCCAGACTCTGCTCATCCAGAATCAGCAACGGCGACTTGCCGCCCAGTTCCTGATGCACACGTTTCACCGTATCGGCCCCGGCCCTGGCAACCGCGATTCCCGCACGCGTGGAGCCGGTAAAAGACAGCATGTCGACGTCCGGATGCGCCGCGATCGCCTGCCCCACCCCCGGCCCGTCGCCGTGGACGAGATTGAAAACCCCCGGCGGCACGCCTGCTTCGTGGATCACTGCCGCGAAGAGGCTGGCAGACAGCGGTGCGATCTCGCTCGGCTTCAGCACCATCGTGCAGCCGGCCGCCAGAGCCGGCACCACCTTGCAGGCGATCTGGTTGATCGGCCAGTTCCAGGGCGTGATAAACCCGCACACGCCGACCGGCTCGCGCAGCAGCAGCATGCCGTCGCGCTCTTCGCTGAAGCGGAAGGTCTGCAGCACTTCGAGCATCGTGGCGAGATGTGCAGCGCCGATTCCTGCTTGCGAGCGGCGGGCAAAGGCAAGTGGCGCACCCATCTCCTCGCTGATCGCCGCTCCAATTTCATCCTGCCGACGCCGATAGGCATCGAGCACGCGCCCGATGAGCGCACTGCGCTCTGCCACCGTACTGTGCGCATAGGCTTCGAAAGCCCGCCGGGCCGCGACAACCGCACGATCGACATCGGCCGGGCCGCCGAGCGAAATCGTGGCAATGCGCTGTTCGGTGGCCGGATTGATGACGGGACAGTCCTGCGGCTGCTGTGGATCCACCCACTGGCCATCGATGTAGAACTGGCGATAGTCGGTCATGCTGTTGCTCCCCTCATGCTTGTAAAGCGCGCGGCTGCTCCGGCATTGTGGCGCAAATGAATCGCAAGCTCATCATCGGCGCCTTGCTGGGCGCCGGCATCGTCGCCGGCGTCTGGTGGCTGTGGCCGGGAACCGGCTCAGGGCCCGGCAGCCTGCCGCAGCTGCTGGCCGACATACGCAGTCGCGTGCAGGCTGCACCGCTGGCTGCCGGTGGCAGCTTCTTTCTGCTCTATGTGCTGACCGCGGCGCTGGGTATTCCCGGCGCGGTCTTGCTGACGACGGCAGCCGGTGCAATTTTTGGCACACTGCAGGGATTGATAATGGTGTCCTTTGCCAGCAGCATCGGCGCAACGCTGAACCTGCTCGCTGCCCGTTTCCTGTTCCGGCCACTGGTCGAACGCCGCTTTGCCGCCAGCATGAAACGCGTGAACGCCGGCATCCGCGAGGAAGGCGTCTGGTATCTGTTTGCCCTGCGCCTGGTACCGGTTTTTCCCTTCTTCGTCATCAATGCCGTGATGGGGCTGACCCGGCTGCCCGCGCGCAGCTTTTACTGGGTGAGCCAGATCGGCATGTTGCCGGCGACGCTGATCTACGTGAACGCCGGGGCACAGCTCGGACGCATCGATTCGGTGAGCGGCATCATGTCACCCGCGCTGCTGGCTTCCCTGGCGCTGCTCGGCATCTTTCCACTGCTGGCGCACCGGCTGGTGGCGATGCTCCGCGTACGGCAACGCTATGCACGCTTCAGGCGGCCGCGTCGCTTCGATGCCAACCTGGTGGTGATCGGCGCGGGCGCAGCCGGCCTGGTCAGCGCTTATGTGGCCGCCGCAGCGCGCGCCAAGGTCGTGCTGATTGAATCCGGCGCGATGGGTGGCGACTGCCTGAACAGCGGTTGTGTGCCGAGCAAGGCACTGATCCGCTCCTCACGGCTGGCCGCTTACCAGCGTCGCGCCGCCGAGTTTGGCCTGAACCCGGCGACGCCGGGTACGGATTTCAGCCGCATCATGCAGCGGGTCCGCGAGGTGATCGCCCGCATCGAACCGCATGACTCGGTGGAGCGCTATACGGCGCTCGGCGTGGAGTGCGTCAGGGGCGAGGCGCATATCACTTCACCATGGACCGTTGCCGTCGGCGGACGCGAGATCAGGACGCGCAGCATCGTGCTCGCCACCGGCGGCAGTCCGACCCTGCCACCGATCCCGGGGCTCGGCGATATCCCCCATGTCACCTCGGACAGCCTGTGGGATCTCGGCGCGCAACCCCGGCGCCTGCTGGTACTCGGCGGCGGGCCGATCGGCTGCGAGATCGCCCAGGCCTTCCGGCGGCTCGGCAGCGAGGTGATGCTCGTGGAGCGGCTGCCGCGCCTGCTCAACCGCGAAGACGATGCCATATCTGCCGCGATCGCCACACAGTTTGCCGCCGAGGGTATACAGCTGCTCACAGGCTGGGCAGCGCAACACTTTGAGCGACGCCCGGAAGGGGGACGGCTACACTGTAGCGATGGCACCCGCGAACTGGAGCTGGACTTCGACATGGCACTGATCGCCACCGGCCGCACGGCGCGAACGAGCGGGCTGGGACTCGAAGCGCTGGGCATCGCACTGAACCCGAACGGCACAATCACGGTCAACGAATACATGCAGACCAGCCTGCCGAATATCTACGCCTGCGGTGATGTGGCCGGTCCCTGGCAGCTCACCCATGCCGCTGCCCACCAGGCCTGGTACTGCGCCATGAATGCGCTGTGGGGCCGCTTCTGGCGCTTTCGTGTCGACGACACCGTGATGCCGGCCGCCGTCTTCACCGATCCCGAAGTGGCTCGCGTGGGGCTTACCGAGGCCGAGGCCCGGGCTGCCGGCCTGGACATCGAAGTCACCAGCCACGCCCTCGACGAACACGATCGCGCCATCGCCGATGGCGAGGCCCGCGGCTTCATCCGGCTGATAACCCCGCGCGGCAGCGACCGGATTCTCGGCGCGACCATCGTGGGTCCCCATGCCGGCGATACCATCAGCGAGTTTGTGCTGGCCATGCGCCATGGCCTCGGCCTGCGCAAGATCCTCTCCACCGTGCACATCTATCCGACGCTGGCCGAAGCCAACAAGGCTGCGGCAGGCGCGTGGCAAAGCCGGCATCTGCCGGCCCGTCTGCTGCGGCTGGCTGGCTACCTCAATCGCCGCAGACTCGGGAGCGGCAATTCATGAATACACCCGCCGCCGACGAGGTCATCCTGATACGTCAGCTGGAACGCAGTTTTCCGATGGGCGATACGGTGATCCGTGCCCTGCGCGGCGTGGACATCACCATCAGGCGCGGCGAGTACGTTGCGATCATGGGGCCCTCCGGTTCCGGCAAGTCGACGCTGATGAACATCATCGGCTGCCTGGATCGCCCCGACAGTGGCGAGTACTGGCTTAACGGCAACCTGGTTTCCAACCTGCATGACTCGCAGCTCGCCGCCCTGCGCAACCGCGAGATCGGATTTGTTTTCCAGACTTTCAACCTGCTGGCGCGTGCCGACGCCCTGCACAATGTCGAACTGCCGCTCATCTATGCCGGCGTTTCGCGTCGCGAACGGATCGAACGGGCACGACTCGCGCTCGAGCAGGTCGGCCTGCAGGAGCGTATCCGGCACCGGCCGTCCGAGCTGTCCGGCGGCCAGCGCCAGCGCGTCGCCGTGGCCCGCGCGCTGGTGACGCGCCCGAGCCTGTTGCTGGCAGATGAGCCGACCGGCAACCTGGATTCAATCACCGCGCACGATATCCTCGAACTGTTTGCCGGGTTGCATGCTGCCGGCAACACGATCGTCATGGTCACGCACGACAGCGACGTGGCCAACAACGCCCACCGCACGATCCGCCTGCTCGACGGGCAGATTGAATCGGACACCATCAACCGGCAAGAAGGTTCCTCATGAAGCAGAAGTTCTGGCCACTGGCCCTGATCATCGTCCTGCTCACCGCCTGCGGGCGCCCTGCAGACCAGGCGCAAACCACCTATGAGACGGTAGCAGTCAGCAAGCGTGACATACGAGTGGCCGTTGAAGCGGCCGGGCAGATCGAGCCGGCACTCACCGTGGAACTGAAGTCGAAGGCTTCCGGCCAGATCCTCGACCTGAAGGCGGAGACCGGCCAGCTCGTGAAGGCCGGCACGCTGCTCGTACAGATCGACAAACGCAATCCGAGCAACTCGCTGGCCCAGGCGCAGGCCCAACTGGAGGCGGCCAAGGCACGCCGCTCGATTGCCGAGGCGCAAAACAAGCGCTCGGCAAAACTGCTCGAAGAAAAGATCCTCAATGAGGTCGAGTACGAGCAGTCACAGCTGGAACTGGCAAATGCGAAAGCCGACGTCGTGCGCGCGAATGTGGCCGTGGAAACCGCAAGGATACAGCTCGATGACACCGACCTGCGCGCCCCGATCACCGGCACGATCATCGAGAAGCTGGTCGAGCAAGGCCAGGTAATCTCCTCCCCCATCATGGACGTCGGCGGCGGCACGCTGTTGCTCAAGATGGCCGACCTCAGCAGCGTGCAGGTCCGTGCGCTGGTCGACGAAACCGATATCGGCAAGATCAGCCCGGGACAGACCGCGGTGGTGACAGTAAGCGCGTTTCCGAACCAGCCCTTCAAGGGCAAGGTGCTCAAGATCGAACCGCAGGCCAGCGCCGACCAGACGGTGACCACCTTTGCCGTGCGCATCGTGCTCAACAATGACGCCGGACTGCTGAAGCCCGGCATGAACGCCGACGTCTCGATCCTGATCACGGAACGCGACAACGTACTGGCGATCCCGACCAATGCGCTGCGTACGGACCGCGACCTGGCCACCTCGGCGAGTCTGGTTGGCCTCGACGAAGCAACCGCGCGCGAACAACTGAAGAACAATGCACTCCCGGCCCAGGCCAAGGCCGATCCCGCCGGCGGTACTGCCGGCGGCTATCAGTTCCGCAATCACTACTGGGTCTTTGTCCAGCGCGAGGGCAAGCCGGTTGCCGTCGAAGTACTCACCGGCATCACCGACCTCGATTACAGCGAGATACTCGCCGGACTGAAGGAATCAGATCAGGTCTACATGCTGCCGAGTTCCGGCCTGGTTGAAACACAGCAGCGCTTTCAGCAGCAGATGCGCAAGTTCACCGGCATGCCCGGCATGAGCGACACCAAGAAGGAGTGATGCCATGCTGATCACGGAAATGATCCTGGTGGCCCTGCAATCGGTACGCGCCAACCTGTTCCGTGCTTTTCTGACCATGCTCGGCATCATCATCGGCGTCGCCTCCGTGATCACCATGATCGCCATCGGCTCCGGCGCGAGGGCTGCAGTCGATGCGCAGATCGATGCGCTCGGCGCCAGCGTGCTCAGCGTTCGCGCCGGCAGCTTCATGCGCATGGGCGTCGCCCAGAGCGGCGCAAAGCTCACCATCAAGGATGCAGCGGCCATTGCCAGCGACGCACCGTCGGTACGCGCCGTGGTCCCGGAAATCGGCGGTCAACCACAGACCAAGCTGGGCAATCGCAATGAAAACCTGCGCGTGGTCGGGGTGAGTGCCAATTTCTCCGCCGTACAGGGCTATACCCTGTCCTCCGGTCGCCTGTTCAGCAATGCCGATGATGCAAACCGCCGCACCGTCGCCGTTCTCGGCGCGTCGGTGCCGGCAAAGCTCGGCAGCACCGAAAGCGCAATCGTCGGCCAGACGATCTACATCAAGGGCCTGGCGTTCACGGTCATCGGTGTGCTGGCTGAGAAAGGTGCCAGCGGCTTTCGCAATGTGGACGAGCAGCTCTGGATTCCCTTCTATACCGCCCGCTACCGGGTGTTCGGTACCGACCAGCTCGATTCGATCAGCGCGCAGATGGCGCCAGGCGTGAGCGTGGAACGGGCCATCGTCGAGATCGAGCGCGTGATGCGGCGCGAACACCAGATCCTGCCCGGCAAGGACAACGACTTCAGCATTGCCGACCCGCGCCAGTTCTTCAACGTGCGGGAGGCTGCAGCCAACATTTTCGCCATTCTGCTCGCGGGTATCGCCAGCATCAGCCTGGTGGTCGGCGGCATCGGCATCATGAACATCATGCTGGTGACGGTTACCGAGCGCACCCGGGAAATCGGCATACGCAAGGCGCTGGGTGCCAGCCGGCGCAACATCATGTTGCAGTTCATCATCGAGGCGATGGTGCTGTGCATGCTTGGCGGGCTGGCCGGAATCCTGCTTGGCAGCGGCATCGCCGCACTGCTGGCAAAGTTCGTCGGCTGGAATACCCAGGTCTCGCCAGTCGCAGTCGCACTGGCTTTCGGCTTCAGTGCGACCGTCGGCCTGTTCTTCGGCATCTGGCCGGCGCGCAAAGCCGCACGCCTGGATCCGATCGAGGCGCTGCGCTACGAGTAAGCGCCCGGCCATGCTGCGCAACACACCTGACCGCTGGGGGCTTGTCACACGCAGCCTGCACTGGCTGATCGCCGCCATGATCCTCGTCCAGCTGCCGCTCGGCTTTCTGATGGTCGATGCCTACGATGCCTGGCAGGCCGGACACGGCGACCCGGCTCTGGTGATGAGACTCTCGCAGGCGCACAACACCAACGGCTTCCTGATACTGATCCTCGTCATGCTGCGACTGTCCTGGCGGCTCGGCAATCCGTCACCGGCACTGCCCCGCGCGCTCGTCGCCTGGCAGCGCTTCGTCGCCCGGGCGACGCATATCGCACTCTATGCGCTGCTGTTCATCTTTCCGCTCAGCGGCTGGGCCGCGCTCTCGGCCTGGACCGGTGATTTTCCGATCTACTTCTTCGGCTGGGACCATGTGTTTCGCATCGTGCCGCAGGCTGCACCCGGCTCGCCCTTTACCAGCGACCTGTTTGGCGAAATCCATGAAAGCTGCTGGAAGGTCGGTGCCGCAATCCTGCTGCTGCACATATCGGCAGCGCTCTGGCACGAGTACATCCGGCACGATGGTGTGCTCTCGCGCATGTGGCGCGGCTAGCTGGCTGGAGCAGCCTCCCGCTCCCCGTCACCGCGCCGCCACCGGCGCAGATCCTCGCCGATGCCGAGCATGGCGGGGACGAACAGGAATACGAGGAATGGTGAAAACAGCAGACCGAAGATCAGCGTCACGGCAATCGGCTGTACCAGCTGCGCCTGCAGGCTGCCTTCGAACAACAGGCTGACCACGCCGCCGATGGTCGTGCCGGTGGTCAGGATCACCGGGCGCAGACGGTCACGGACTGCCTGCATGACGGCATCGGAAAACACCGCACCACCTGCACGGTACTCTTCGGTGGTCTGCAGCAGCACGATCGAATCGTTGACCAGCACCCCGGACAGGCCGAGCAGTGCCTGCAGGCTCAGCATATTGATGTTGTAGCCCATCACCCAGTGACCGAAGACGGCGCCGACCAGTCCGAAGGGAATGATCGCCATGACCACCAGCGGTCGGGTGTAACTCGAAAACACCCAGGCGAGAATGATGTAGATGCCGGACAGGGCCAGCATCAGCGCCGTACGGAATTCGCCGAGTGCGCGCGCCTGCTCCTCCGCCTTGCCCTTGAACTCGACCTGCACACCATACTTGCGCATCAGTTCGGGCAGCACCGATGCCCTGAGCAGTGCGGCAACTTCATTCGTGGTCGTTACGTCGTAGTCCACGTCGGCGGACACGGCCACCTGACGCAGGCCGTCCTCACGACGAATCTCCGAAAAACCGACCCTTGACTTGAGATCCACGACCTCGGGCAGGGGCACTTCCGAACCATCCGGCGCGCGCAGATAGAGGTCGCGAATCGTGTCCGCACTGTTCCCGGTGCGGGCCAGCTTGACCCGCACGATGACCTCTTCCTGGTCGCGCGGAAAGCGCTTTGCAATCGCCCCCTCGAAGGCATCGCGCACCTGCCGGGCGACGCCCTGCGTGCTAAAGCCCATCGCACGGCCGGCAGGCGTGAGTTCCAGCACCAGTTCCTGCTTGCCCCACGGCAGATTATCGGCGACTGAATCGATGCCCGGCACATCGGCAACCCGTTCCAGCAGTTCAACAGCGGCAGCCTTGAGTACCCGCAAGGGCGCGCCGGAAAGACGCATGTCGAGATCGCGCCCGGGTGGGCCACCGGCGCTGAGATCCACGATGCTCAATCGTTCGACGCCGGGCAGCAGCCCGACCTCCTCACGCCAGGCACGGATGAATGCCGCGTTGTGTACGTCGCGCAGGTCACCGGAAATCAGCTCTACCGTATAACCGCCCGCATGGTCACCGGTCTGTATCGCCTCTCCCGGCCGCGATTCGTTGGTGCCGATGCTGCCAACCTGGTAGCGGATCAGTCCGCCTTTGCCACCGGTCAGTTTCGCCTCAGCCGCGCGCGCGGCACGGCCCATCTCCTCGACCATCTTTGCCGTCTGCTCGCGCGGCGTGCCGGGCGTGAAGGAAAAATTGCCGAAAAACAGGTCGGTCTCCGGCGAGGCAAAAAACTCGAAGCCCACCCGGCCGGTGGCAAACATCGCGACGGTGAGGATCAGTGTGCAAACGGTGGCCAGCGCCGTACTGTAGCGATGCCGGTAACACTGCGCCGTAAAGCGGGCAAAACGGCCTTCACGAAACGCCCGGAAGCGAACCAGAAACCCTTCACGCGCCTCGACCAGCCGGTAGCCCGCCAGCGCCGGCCAGCGCCCGATTCCGCTGCCGCCCCGGGCCAGACTGGCGCTGAAGGGATTCACGTCTGCGCCACCCTGCTTGTCGAGCCGGATCAGCGCATGCCGGAGATGCATCGGCAAGACGAACAGGCACTCGATCAGGCTGAACGACACGGCCAGGCAGACGGTGAGCGGCAGCTCACGGATGATCTTGCCGACCGTCGCACCGATGGCAAGCACCGGCATGAACCCCACGATGGTCGTCAGGCCGGCCGCGATCACGGCCGGCGCCATGCGTTTGACCGCGGTCATCACCGCCTCGTCCGGACTGCAACCGCGCCGATGCAGCACTTCGGCGCTTTCGGCCACGACAATCGCGTCGTCGACGATGATGCCGATCGCCATCAGGATCGCAAACATGCTGATCAGATTGAGCGTGAAGCCCAGTGCCGCCATCGCACCCAGCGTAGCCAGCACCGATACCGGAATGCCCCAGGCGACCCACCACGCAATGCGTGCATTCATGAACAGAAACAGGATCAGCAGCACGAACACGACGCCCTGCAGACCGTTCTCGATAACCATCCTCACGCGCTGCGTCGCCTGGTCGGCAAACACGTCATACATGTCGACTTTCAGCGTCGGCGGCAGTTCAGTCCGGATCTTGTCGATGTAGGCAGCGATCACCTGCTGCGATTCGACGGAATCGACCCCGGGCGAACGCATGACCATCATGCCGACGGACTGGTAGTCGCCGGTACGGCGTGAAACGCCACCTTCCTCGAAAGCCTCGCTGACCGTACCGATATCACGCAGCGCGAGCTTTTCGCCGGAGCTGCGCGAGACCACCTCGATGGCGGCAAGTTCGCGCGCCGTGCGGGCCAGATGCTCGGTGCGCAGCTGGCGCGAGACACTGCCGCTCTCGATGCTGCCTGCCGGCATGTCCAGGCTCAGACCGGCAATGCGCGTCGCGATGTCACCGGCTGTCAGATCCAGCGCACGCAGGGTGTCACCCGGAATCTCCACATGGATTTCCGACTTGCGCAGACCGGTCATGCGGACTTCAGACTGCCCGAGGTCCAGCAGGTCGTCGCGAATGCGCCGTGCATAACGCTTGAGGGAATTCTCCGAAAACGGGCCGGACACTTCGATGCGACACACCAGGTCGCTGTTGACGATCTGCGAGACGACCGGCCGTTCCATGTCCTGCGGAAAGGTCGTGATCCGCGACACCGCCGACTGCACATCGGTCAGCGCCTTGGAGATATTCACGCCGTTGTCGAAGTCGATGATGATCTCCGCGTGCCCCTCGGACGCGACAGAATCGACGCGGCTGACCTTCTCGAGGAAGCGGATCTCGGGCTCTATGGCCTCGAGGACATTGCTCTCGATGTCCTCCGGACTGGCGCCGGGCCATTGCACGGTTACGCGGATCTTTTCAATCGTGAAATTGGGCAGTACCTGGCGGGATATGTTGCCGGCTCCCCAGATGCCGAACAGGATCAGCACCCACATCAGCAGATTGCCCGCCACCGGATGGCGAGCAAACGTCGCTATCAGGCCGCGCTCTTCCATGCTCAGTCAGCGGCCTTCCGCTCGATGACCTTCACGCCGACGCCAGCCTCACGCAGCGGCGTCGTCACCACGCGGTCACCATCGGCAAGCGCCGGCTCACCGGCGGAGCGGAAGATGATCTGGTCACCGTCATGACCGAGCAGTTCGATACGCCGGTCGGCGAGCCGGCTGTCGACGATCACATAAAGCATGTCGTCGCCGTAAAGCGCACTCTCAGGCGCAACGAACACATCGGCGTACTCCCTGTCCGGCACCCTGACCGCGACAAAGGCGCCGGGCCGCAGATCCGCGCGCAGGCCGTCTTCAAGTACCGCATAGACATCCACGCCACCAGTCGTGGAAATGATCTCGGCACCGATGCGGGCGATCTTCGCCTGATAGCCGAGATCGGCATCGCCGACCTTCCAGGTCACGGTGACCGTCCGTCCGACCAGTTCCTCGCCGCTGCTCCTGAGACGGCCGTACTCGGCATTCGACAGCGAGAAGCGAACCTCGAGTTGGCCGGTATCAGTCAGCTCCGCCACCTTGTCATTGATGCCGAGCTGCTTGCCGAGGTTGGCATTGACCTTGCCGACGACGCCCGCATACGGCGCAAGCAGTCGCGTATCGGCAAGGTCACGCTCCGCACGTTCGACATCGATACGCCGCTGCTCGACGACGGCTTCCTGCTGCTTCAGGCTGAGTTCGGCGTTGTCGCGGTCGCGCTCGGAAACCGTGTGATCGACATACAGCGCTTCGATCCGGCGGTACTCGCGCTGCAACTGGTCGAGGCGTACTTCCGCCTCGTGCAGCTGCGCGCGACGCTCGGCGAGCATGGTGCGGTAGTGAAAAGGATCGATTTCGAGCAGCAGTTCGCCGGCCGCGACGAGACCGCCTTCGCGGAAGTTCCTGCCGATCTGCGTAATCGGGCCAGCCACCCGCGCGCGCAGCTCGCTGCGCCTGCCCGCCACGATCTCGCCAAACAAGGCGAGCTGTGGCCGCAGGCTCTGGCGGCTGATCGCCACCGATTTGACCGGCCAGACCCGCTCGGCATGTGGCTCTGGTACCAGTCTGGGTCGCGTTGCGAGCAGCAGCGCAATCAGCGCCACCGTTACGAACAGCACCAGCAGCGGCACGCCGCCACGACGCGCCGCAAACCGGCGCACCGGCGCAAACACGCCAGAGAGAAATGAAACAGACATGGTTCAGAAGTGTCGCGTTCAGGCGCCAACTTGGACAGGTCCGGATTTTAAACCGGAATACGGAACATCGGCGACAGATTTGTCGCCATCTTCCACATGCCGGACGGCCGGCTAGCGGAGTGCCGGCACCACGTGCTTGCCGATCAGTGCAATGGCCTCGGCGGGATCATCATGCAGGCGCAACGCCAGTTCATCGAGGCCCGCGTCCCTGAACTCGCCCAGCCGCGCGATGTGCCGGTCCATCTCGCCGGGGTCGCCAGTCGTGGTGATGCCCTCGATCAGGGCATCGATGATCCGCTGCGGAACGCCCTTGATGTCGCCAGACCGGTCACGCCAGGCGGTGATGAACGCCGCCTTGTGCGCCTGGATGTACTTGCAGTCCTCGTCGCTCATGAAGCTGCCAATATGATGCGGACTGAGCCAGCTGCGGATGATCAGTTCCCGCCGCGCCTCTTTCAGCGCCGCCTCCCGGTCAGCCTTGACGTGCCATGCCCAGAAATTGCTGACCCGGAATGGACCGACAGACGGCTCGCGGGCCGGCAGGCTCTCACGGACAAAGCCCATCGCCGCGGCGGCAAACTTCGGCACCGCATCGCTGAGCACGATGCCATCAGCCCGGGTTGCGCTCATGCGGATCATCTGCTCCTGGCCCGCACCGGTATAGATCAGCGGTGGCACATCGTCCGCCCATGCGGCCGAAAAATGGCTGGCCTTGTACATCTCACCCTTGTAGTTCGTCACTTTCCGCTCGCCACAGGCTTTCTTCAGCAGTTCGGTAGCCTCGCGTACCGCACGCACCCGACGCGTGATCGGAATGCTCATGACGCCGTTCCATTCGGCACCGCCGCCAACGCAGATCGCGGCACGACCCTTGCTGTACTCGTTCAGTGTCAGCAGGGCATTGGCCATCTTCAGCGGATGCATCTCCCAGGGGCTCACCACCATGACGCCGATGCCGATACGCGTCGACGCCAGTGCGAGTGGCACGAGGCTCATAAAACAGTCGCGCGCTGCTGAATAGTTCTGTACCCAGATGCGATTGATGCCATGGCTTTCCGCCTGCAGGCCGAGCTCGGTGATCTCTGCCGGCGTCACATCCGGCTCGAGAATAATGTCGATTTTCATTTCTGCGGTCTCCGTCTCTGGATACGAGGTTGGTCTCGGCACCGGTCAGGCCGGCAGGAGATCCAGCCCCGAAGTGATTGCGCGGGTGAGCTGGCGCAGGTCTGGTGGCGTAATGACATACGGCGGCATCAGGTAGATCAGTCGGCCGAAGGGGCGGATCCACACCCCGGCCTCGACAAAGCAGCGCTGCAGCTCGGCGACCGGCACCGGCTGTCTCGTCTCGACCACGCCGATCGCACCGAGTACACGCACATCGGCGACGGCCGGATGGGCCGCGAGCGGGCGCAATTCCGCACCCAACTGCGCCTCGATTGCCTGCACCTGGGCCTGCCACGGACTCTCGAGGAGCAGCGCGGTGCTGCGCGCAGCCACCGCAGCGGCCAGCGGATTGGCCATGAAGGTCGGCCCGTGCATAAGCACGCCGCCGTCAGCCGAAATGCCATGCGCGACGCGCCGGGTTGCCAGCGTGGCCGCCATGCTCATGTAGCCACCCGTAAGCGCCTTGCCCAGGCAGAGGATGTCCGGTTCCACGCCCGCATGCTCACAGGCGAAAAGGCGGCCGGTGCGGCCGAAGCCGGTGGCTATCTCGTCCGCGATCAGCAGCACATCGTGCTGCCGGCACAGTCTGCCGACGGCTTTCAGGTAGTCAGCCGAGTAGAACCACATGCCGCCCGCGCCCTGCACGATCGGCTCGAGGATCACGGCGGCCAGTTCGCCAGCATGTATGCCAATGAGAGTTTCGAAACTCTCGATGTCGCCCGACCGAAGCGCCTCGCCGAAACGGCTGCGCGGCCGGTCGGCAAACAGCTGCTGCGGGAATACGGATGCAAAGCGTTCGTGCATGCCATTGACGGGGTCGCAGACCGCCATCGCGCCAAAGGTATCGCCGTGGTAGCCACCACGGATGGTGAGGAGGCGCGACCTGTCCGGCCGCCCCTGCGCCTGCCAGTACTGCAGCGCCATCTTGATGGCGACCTCCACCGACACCGAACCGGAGTCGCTGAAGAACACGTGCTGCAGCGGCTCCGGCGTGATGGCGATGAGCTGGCGCGCGAGGCTGACCGCCGGCTCGTGCGTCAGTCCGCCGAACATCACGTGCGCCATGCGGCCGAGCTGCTCCGTGAGCGCGCGATTCAGCTCCGGATGGTTGTAGCCATGGATCGCACACCACCATGAAGACATGCCATCGACGAGTTCCCGGCCATCTTCAAGTCTGAGTCTTGTACCGGAAGCCGAGGCCACAGGATAGGCCGGCAGCGGCGCCGTCATCGAGGTATAGGGATGCCAGATGTGCTCGCGATCGAAGTCAGACATCATGAAGATCCGAACAGGCTGGTCGCATCGAGCCAGGTATTCAGTTGTTCGGGCGTACAGCCACCAGCAAAAAAAGGTACCGTCCCCATTCTCAGTGCCGGCAGCCGCTGTTCAATCGCGCGCACATTCCCGGCGAGACAATCCATCTCCGCCGCCACGGAGTTTGCCACCCAGCCGACGAGCTCCAGGCCCGAAGCCCTGATCGCCTGTGCGGTCAGCAGGGCATGATTGATGCAACCGAGCCGCATGCCGACCACGAGTATCACCGGATAGCCAAGCGCGACAGCGAGATCAGCCATCGTCCCGGTCTGGTTCAGGGGTACCAGCCAGCCGCCGGCACCTTCGACCAGCAGCACATCCGCCCCGCTCGCCTCCTGTGCGCGCACCTGGTCCGCCAGCGCTGTCGCACGCAGCGAAATACCGGCACGCTCGGCGGCAATATGTGGTGCTATCGCCGGCTCGAGCGCCACGGGATTCACGGCCGCATAGTCAGGCGACTGACTCGAGCAGCGCTGCAACAACAGGGCGTCCTCGTTCACCAGCCGCCCGTCTGCAGGTACGCAGCCCGCAGCCACCGGCTTCACACCGAGGGAACGCAGACCATGCGCCTTTGCCGCCAGCAACAGTGCTGCCGTGACCTGGGTCTTGCCGACGCCCGTATCGGTGCCGGTGATGAAATAGCGGCGAGGCTTCATGTTTTTGCGGCCTCGGCCAGCGCTGCAAGCAGGCGGTCGATGTCGGCCGACTCGTGCAGCGCGGAGAACGTGATACGCAGCCGCGCGGTCCCTGCCGGTACTGTCGGCGGCCGTATGGCGCCGACCAGTACGCCGCGCGCTTCGAGTGCCGCAGCGATCTGCATGGTCGCCGCGGCAGCGCCGATGATGACCGGCTGGATCGGTGTGGTCGAAGGCAGGAGCTGCAGGCCGAGCTGCCCGGCGCCCTGCCGGAACCGCGCTATGTGCCCGGCAAGCCGCATGCGCCGCCACTCCTCCGCCCGCGCGATCCTCAGGCTCTCAAGCGTCGCGACGGCGACTGCTGCGGGCATCGCCGTCGTGTAGATGTAATGCCGCGAGCGCTGGATCAGCGTTTCGATCAGCGTCTCGCTGCCGGCCACAAATGCACCGGCCGTGCCAAAAGCCTTGCCGAGCGTACCGACCAGGACCGGCACATCGCCGCAGTCATGCTGCTCCGGGTCCACCACGCCACAGCCCTGTACGCCATGCACACCGAAACCATGTGCATCATCGATCATCAGCCATGCGCGATACTGCTTCGACAGCGCGATCAGCCTGTCGAGCGGACACAGGTCGCCATCCATGCTGAAGGTGCCGTCGCTGACAATCAGCTTGCGTCGTTCCGATTGAACAGCCTCAAGGCGGGTGGTGAGGTCGGTCATATCGGCATGGGCATACCAGTCGAAGTTCGCCCGGCTGAGCCAGCCCCCATCCAGCAGCGAGGCGTGATTGAGACGGTCTTCAAAGACCTGGTCGCGCGGACCGAGCAAGGCACTGAGCGTGCCCACATTCGCCGCATAGCCACTGCCAAAGAGCAATGCACGCGGCCGGCCGGTAAAACCGGCCAGTGCGACTTCGAGTTCCTGATGGGCTGCGGTATGACCAGACACCAGATGCGACGCGCCGCTGCCAACACCCCAGCGGTCCACGCCGGCCTTGAATGCGGCGCATACGCGCTGGTCTGCGGCGAGCCCCAGATAGTCGTTGCTGCAGAAATTCAGCAGCCGCCGGCCGTCGACGACCAGTTCCCGACCGGCCGGGCTTTCGACCACGCGGCGGCGGCGGTAGAGATGCTTTTTCGCCAGCGCCGCCAGCGTCGCCGGCATGTCGTCAAAAGCTGTCAATGAACATTCGCCATGCTGCACGCCACGCAGCTTAAGGGCTGGGTCAGAACATGGCGAGCGGATTGCGCCTGAAGAGCCAGAAATGACCGCCCAGCAAGAGCCAGGCCACGAGCGCCAGTGCGATCGCACCGCCGATCAGCGTGCGCCCGTCGGTCGGCCAGCGGGCACGTCCGCTCAGAAGTGCGGCAAACGGCACGAGCGAGGTCGGCCCGGCGAGTTTTTGCCATTGCTCTTCACCGAGCATCTTGCGCTTCCGGTTTTCCACAGCCCACATGCCGATAAAACCAAATGAACCGAGCCCGCCAAACATCAGCACCGCTGCGAGATCACCGTTGGCCGGTACATGCGCGAGCCCCCAGAGACCCAGACCCCAGAGCAGGGGATGACGCGTGATTGCAACGGCGCCCGGTTTCTCCGGATCGAATGGCGTCGCCACGAAGGCAATGGAAAACGGATTTGGTTCCAGGAGGCCCGCACCGAACAACAGGGCTGCAATCGGCATCAGTCCGACCGTGATGGCATAGGCCCACGCCTTCGGTGGCCAGAGTTCAATGTAGGGTGCCTGTGCGGCTGAATGGATCAGCCAGGTGAAGAGCGCCAGGGACATCGCTGAATAACAGATGGTAAACAGGGCTTCCCCCAGCAGCCCGGTCAGCCGCCGGCGAATGGCCGGCGTGGCCGCGATCAGGTGTGAGAGGAGAAAGATGGCGAAAACAGCCAGGAACCGCAGCATTGCCAGACTACCCGTCGGATGGTTGATTGAAGACCCGTGCCATATAGTCGACGAACTCCGCCGCCACCTCGCCGCCGGACCCGATACCGGCGAGCGCTTTCGCGAGTTCCTTCTTGAAGTCGAGCTGCATCTGCCGGAGGATCTGTACGCGCTGTGCCTGCGGTGAGCCCGCGCCGTGCAGGGATTCAGTCAGATAGCCGACGGCATTGCGTCCGAGCGTCATGTTCTCGATCAGCCGCAGGATGCGCAGCCGATCCTCGGTCGGGATATCCGCCCGCCCCTGCAGATACTTGCGCATGAGCGCACCGATCTCCGGATGATTGAGATCCTGCTCCGAGGGCTGGGTCACCATCAGGCCGCCGGCAAGATCCTGCGCCAGGCGACTGATTTCATAGGGAAATCGCGTCACGTGATGCTTGCAGACATTGGCCAGCATGTCGTCGCAGATATACACCCCCGACTTGAGCGCATGCGCCTGATGGCTTGCGGCGATACCGGTTGCGTAGATGGTCTCGTTGAGATGCGTCATCTCGACGAGCTTGTCGCGCACATGGGAAGCCTTCTCCACGCCATTGAAGTCGGCGATGGTCGCGGCCGCACCGATCAGCACATCGCCGACCCCGGACTTGCAGACGTAGCTGCGCCGGTGATAACTGGTGAACCGCTCGACCAGCATTGCCGCAAAGCCGGTTTCACGGTCCATGAAGACGCGCTCCCAGGGGATGAACACGTCATCGAAGATGATCATCGCTTCCTGGCCGCCGAACTTCCGGTTACCCGGATCGATGTCGCCGCCCTCCATGCTCCGCGTATCGCAGGACTGCCGACCATAGATATAGGTGATGCCGGGGGCATCGACGGGTACGGCACCGACGATCGCATAGTCCTCGTCGGCGGGACCGAGTCGCATGGTCGGCATGACCAGCAGCCAGTGTGAATTGATGCAGCCGGTCTGGTGCGCTTTCGCTCCGCGGATATACACACCCTCATCCGTACGCCGGCTGACGTGCACGAACATGTCGGGGTCGGCCTGCTCGTGCGGCGCCTTGCTCCGGTCACCCTTCGCATCGGTCATCGCGCCGCCGATCACATAACCGGCGCGCTGCATTTCGGTAACGAAGGCAATGAAGCGCGGATGGTATCCAGTACCGTGAGCGGCGTCGATTTCGAAGGTGACCGAATGCAGGGCGTTGATTGCATCCATGCCCACACAGCGCTGAAAACAGGTGCCGGTCAGCTGGCCGAGGCGCCGCTGCATCTTGTTCTGCATGACCAGATCGTGAGCACCGCCGGCCACATGCAGGAAACGATTGATGCGTTCACCAGTATAGGTAGAGACCGCAGTGCCGAGTTCCGGATTACGGATAGCCAGATCGTAGGTTTCCGCGACAGCATTGATCGAGGGGCGGATCAGCGGATGATCGACCGGTTCGGATACGAGTTCGCCAAACAGGAACACGCGCAACTGTCGGCCACGAAGGCTGGCGATGTAATCGTCTGCGGTGCGGATCGGCTTGCTCACTCGCTCACTCCGGAATCAGGTTTCAGATGGCCGGTCGATACCATGCCAGAACATGCAGGCCGGACCGTCGTACTGTAGCATTGTGTCTGCACCGCGAACGTCAGGCGGGCGGTATCGCTAAACTGAGTCCAGACGCCAGGCAGAACACTGTCATGACCCAATGCTGCTACATGATCGTTCTCGCTGAACTGAACAATCGGGAGCGCTTTCTGGCCGACTACGCCAGCGTGGTTCCCGCACTCGTGAAGCAGTTCGGCGGGCATTATCTGCTGCGCGGCGCCGGTGGTACCTTTCTGGAAGGCGGCTGGTGCGACCATCCCAGCGCGCTGATTTCCCAGTGGCCGAGCCGGGAACACGCGCTGCGCTTCTGGAACTCGCCCGAGTACGAGCAGGCCAAAAAGCTGCGCGAAGGTACCGGGCGCTTTCAGGTACTGATCGTCGACGGACCGCCCGTCAGCCTTCCCGCATAGACCGGTGCACTCGGGGATCCGGAACACCGTCATGCGGCAGACACCTGTAGTCGTCATCACCGGCAGCGCGAGCGGCATCGGCTACGGTCTGGCCCAGGCATTCGTGGCGCGCGGATGCAGCGTCATGCTGTCAGATCTGTCCGGCGATCGACTTGATTCGGCGGTGAGCAGGCTCGGCATGGCGGAACTCGTTGCCAGCCAGCCCTGTGACGTCAGCCAGCGCGAACAGTTGCAGAAACTGTGGGATGCCGCTGTCGCACGCTTCGGGCGCATCGATTTCTGGCTCAACAATGCAGGCGTCGGCCCGCCGGTGATCCGGCTCGACAGCGTGCCGCCCGACTGGATCGACCGAGCGATAGACGTCAACCTGAAGGGACTGATGCACGGCACCCAGGTTGCACTGGCCGGAATGCTGCGGCAGGGTGGCGGCGCGATATACAACACCGTGGGCTTCGGTTACGACGGCCGCAAGCAGAACGATCTCACCGTCTACGGCACCACCAAGGTCGCTGCCCGCTATTTCACTGAATCGACGGCGAAAGAACTCGGGGACTGTCCGGTACGCGTCAGCTGGCTGAATCCCGGCTTCGTGCTGACGCCGATGACCGTCGAGGAGAACTGCCGCATCCGCGAACGCATCGGCGAAGCCCGATGGCGAAAAATCCGCTGGGTGATGAATGCGATCGCCGACTCACCGGAGGCGGCCACGCCATGGCTGGTGGAACGGATCCTGCAGGGAAAAGGCCCGATCGACCGGCTGCCGCCCGGGGTTTTCCTGCGGCGGCTGCTCGTTTCGCTGTTGACCCGCCCGGACCCGCTCAGCCAGCACGGCCTGTAATTGCGGCAGCGTTCCTAGGCTGACTGCCGGCTGGTCGCTGCACGGAGCTCCCGCAACTCGGCTTCGGTATCGGCTGACAGGGGTGCGGCGGCTGCACCACACAGCATATCGATCAGGTTGCTGACGAGCAGCACGGGCAGGGTACGGGAAACGGCAGGCTCATCGCCCTTGGCCATCTTCAGGCGCTGCCGGTTTGCCAGCGTATTGATCATGGCAACCCACATCAGCCCGAAACGCATGCCGGCCATCTCTTCGGGAATCTCCGGCAGCACGGCGCGCAGCAGCTGATAAACCTCCCCGACGCTCTCACTCAGGTGAGTACGCCACATGTTGACGAGGTCGAGCGCCGGACTGCAGTAGAGCTGGGACAGGAAAATGATGAAATTGCCACCCCCTTCGGCCTCCTCGATCTCTGCGACGATGGGATAGACCAGCGCCTTGATCAGGGGCCGCACCTGCTCCCGGTCATGTACGGACATCCGCGCCAGCACGACCTTGCGCCGCTCATTGATCCGCTCACCGCGGTATTCATGAATCGCATGGACCAGCGCGTCCTTGGATCCGAAGTGATAGTGGGCGGCCGAGGAATTTCGCTGCCCGGCCGCGCTATTGATCTGCCGCAGCGAAACGCAGTCCAGCCCGCGCTGGGCAAACAGCCGCTCGCCGGCAAGGATCAGCTGTTCGCGGGTGCGTTCGCTTGTAGGCGTCAGCTTGCTGCGTGCGGCAACCACTTCATTTGCTACCAGTAGTGAGTCCAGCGCGAACGTTCCTGGAAATAGCGGAAGGCATCGCGCTTGTCCTTGGGAATATAGTCTATATAGCCGCCCGGTGCGTAGCGCTCCTGGTATTGGTCCAGAACCGGCCGGTACAGATGCATGTGCAGATCCGGAATCCGGTGCCGCTGCCGGAACTCAGCCATGGGAATCCGCGCCGAGACCTTGGTCTCGAATGGCCCGGCCTTGCACAGCTCGACGCCCCTCGGCCCGAAGATTGCCGAACGGCCCGACCCGCCGTGGGCCTGGTCATCGAAGAAGCCCGGGTTGCGCTCGCCGCTGTTCACGCAGTTGTTGGCGATCAGCGTATACAGACTGTTGTGGTAGGAGGTCAGCCGCATATCGTCGAATTCAAAACCGCCGGTCGCGACGCGACAGATCAGCTCGGCACCCTTGAAGGCCATGCAGCGAAACAGCTCCGGCTCGAACTGCACCGCCGACATCGCGATGTTGCCGATATCGGTACGCTCGACCGGAATCACTGCATCGATGCCATACATCTCGACGAAGCGGTCGTAGACATCGTAGATGACCGAGGTGTACTGCTCGCCTCCGGGGAACATCCCGCGCACGTTGCGCTGCTTCCAGTGCGTGACGATCGATCCGTCGGGCTTCGCCATCACCATCAGATGGAGAATGTGGCCCGGCCAGTTCTTCGGGTCCTTGGCATAGGTGCCGAACACGATGTAACAGTTGTATTTCTTTGCGCGCTGCGCGACCAGTTCGGTTTCCGGACCAGGAACCTCAATCGCCAGGTTGTAGTGCTGGTCGCGGGTCCAGTCGGAGAAACCGGTAATCGGAAATTCATGGAACAGCAGAAGATCGCTGCGCCCGCCAAAGCCCTGGGCGATATCGATGCATTCGAGGAAGTAGTCGAGATTGCGCCGGATATCCGGCGCCGGATTGGCGCCATCGACACCAAGCACGCGGGTCTGCACTGCAGTGGCGGTGATCGCTTCCTGGCGCAGTGCCACGGTGGCGTAGGTGCCGTCGGCCCGGACCATGGGCGTGGCGGATTCAGTCATCGAACATCTCCATCAGGACAACAGTGTGG
Source organism: Chromatiales bacterium (assembly GCA_024234935.1). Lineage (NCBI taxonomy): Bacteria > Pseudomonadati > Pseudomonadota > Gammaproteobacteria > Chromatiales > Chromatiales bacterium. The sequence goes on along the minus strand of JACKNI010000001.1, from coordinate 18,374 downwards.
AGATGATGTTAATACAATCTTCGACAACGCCCGTACAACACGTGGACAACCGACCAAAAAAAGACCTAGAAGCGATACTGGAACTCCACGCCCACATCGCGGCCCCGCTTGGGGTTGATGCCATAGAGCCTTGGATCCTTGGCATTATTCGCATCCGCGGTGTTATCGCCGGTGATCGGCGAATTGCGCAGATTGCCGTACACATCGATCAGGCCGGCATCCCTGAGCGGTTGTATGTCCACGCTGCCGAAATTGAAGAAATCGAGTACCGCAACCGGCGTGTCGTCATCCGTCAGATTGCGCACATAGGTTGTCAGGGTCCAGTGCTCCGACTGGAGGCCGGCACGCAGATTGAGCGTCGTCTCCTGACCGATCCAGGAAAAGTTGCCCGCCTGCGTGTAGCGCTTGCTGTTGACGACGAGGTCCGGGGTAATGAACAGCCCAAGGCCCGAAGGCAGGTTGGCCGTTACGTTGGCACCGAGTATCAGCGTGTGCTTCGGCACCCCCGGCACATGCTTGTGCGAAATATCGCCATCACCTGTCGAATCAAACAGCGCCGGATCGAAACCTTCCATATAGCGCGAGTCGGTGTAGCCGTAGTTGGCAACCAGCGAGAGATTGTCCGTGAAGCGAAACGAGGTCTCGAGCTCAAGGCCTTTCACTTCCGACCGTCCGGCATTGGTAATCACGGTCGTGGTCAGATAACTGCCACTGGTTTGCAGGATCTTGATGGGCGTGAACAACCCCTGGTTTTGCCAATCGATGTAGTACGCCGCCAGATTGGTACTCAGCCGGCGGTCGAGCCAGGTCGCCTTTATCCCTGTTTCATAGGTCCACTGCTCTTCCTCCTCGACGATGGCCAGGGATGTACTCTGGCATGGCGTAACCAGCTCAGGAACCGACGGCACACAGCCGTTCAGCCCGGCATTCGTCGCCCGCGGATCGTTGCCCGAACGAAAGAACTCGCTGTTGAAATCGCCTGGCTTGTTGCCCTTGGCAGCCAGAAAATAGGTCATCAGTTCGTCAGTCACCTGGTAGCGCAGGGTTACGCGTGGCGTGAATTTGCTGAAACTCAGGTCGACCTGATCCGGTGTACACACCGACGGACTACCGGCGCAGGTGCCCAAGGATCCGCCAGCCAGGGATTTTTCGTCCTTCGCATAGCGCCCTTCCAGCGCCAGTGTCCACCGCTCGGCAAGGTCAAACTCGACGCTGCCAAACAAGGCCTTGTTGCTTACATCGATGAATGTCGAGGGCGGAAAATCCGTGGTGACCGGGCCACCCGCGATAAAAAAATTGTTAAGCGCGACTGCCGGGCCCGGGTAGCTGCGCTGCCGGTTCTCGCGATCCTGGTCATACCAGTAGACCCCGAGGCTGTAACGCAGCGGCTCATCGCCCGGCGAATCCAGACGTACCTCAAGCGACTTGTCCTCGATATTGCGCCGGTTGTCGAAATGGAACAGGCCCCAGATCGCGCGTGTCTCGGTATGGTCAAGATCGAAGAGTTGCTGGAAATCGTCCTTGTTCCAGGCACCGCGGGTGGTCAGCGAGAACCCGCCAATGTCCTGCGCATACTCGAACAGCACACGGTTCTGCGTCCGGAAAGTGCCCGGCTCGGTACCCGCAATCGAGTAATCCTCGGGATGCGGATCCTCCGGTGTCGGCAACTGGTCGGCGTTGCGGTAAGTAATGCCCTCGCGGATATCCGGCAGGTTGATGCGGTTCACCCGCCCTGCGGCAGTCCACTTGCCACAGTAATCGCCATTGGTGGTCGCAAACCAGGGCTCACCCTCCGTACCCGCATACGGCAGATGGCAGTTCAGATCGGTGGCGAGCAGATTGGGAAAATGTGAATCGTCGCTCTTGGTGAAATTGTACTTGAGGGTCACCTCGGTCCCGTCAACCGGACGCCAGACCAGCTTGCCGAGCACGTCGCCGGTTTTCTCCGCGCCGAGGCGGGTGTTATCCGCCTGCTGGGGCGCATTATCCAGAAACAGGTTGGGCGGACGCGTCAGTGGCGCACGCGGATCGGAGTCGTAGCCCGCCTGGTCTGCCTGCAGCTCGTTGCGCCACTGGCCACCATATTGCGACCAGCTGCCAGAGACGAGATATGAAAACGCGCTGTCGCCGATCGGACCACTGGCCCAGCCGCTGAGACCGTAGTCGTCGTGGGTACCGGCGCGACTGTTGATTTCACCCTTGAAGGTATCGGTGGGCTTCCTGGTGACGTAGTTCACCGCACCGGAAAATGTCGCCCGGCCAAACTGCGCCGATTGCGGCCCGCGCAATACCTCTACCCGCTCAACGGCGCCCGTCACCGCGGTGGAGATACTGCCCGACACGTATACGCCGTCGATGAAGTACGAGGCATTGGGCTCACCGCGACTCACCGGCGCACCCATGCCGCGGATCGTCGGCCGGTCGATATCGCGGCCGGTCTGCTGGAGGGTCCGGAAACCGACCGTGAAATTGGCGATGTCGTAGTCGCTGTTGAGGCCGCGCCCCTGCAGTTGCTCGGCGCTGAACGCGGCAATCGACAGCGGAACGTTCTGCAGGCTTTCCTCACGCTTGCGCGCAGTCACGATGATTTCCGTGACACCGGCTGCCGGCTCCGGTCCGGGAGACTGGGCCAGAAGCGGTGAAACGAAGCCCGGCGCAAAGCTCGCCAGCAGAATTTGCGCACGCAGGCCGCACGCGGTTGAGCGCCGCATCAACTGAAAACTCATGAACCCCCCCACCGCGTCGAAAACGGGCACACCGGACCAGCCAGCGGAAGCCCCGTGCTGCGATGCTAACCCAAAGGCTAAGCGACGAAAAGGCCGGCTCCGTCGCCAAGTATCAGCCGGCTGCCGCCTGCTCCGCGGCTGCAAGACGAAATGGTGCAAGCGCCGCCCACAGTGCCAGCGCGCCGATCGGCACGCTGATGCAGTTGACCAGCGCCATCGAAGACCCGACTGCCAGCGGATCACCAAATACGGAATCCGTGATCACGCCGACCGCCGTGGGCCCGAGTCCTGCGGTGATCAGGTTGAGCACCAGCATCCAGGTGGCCGAGATCTGCGCACGCATCTGGTTCGGCGCAATCACCTGCAGGGCTGCCGGCGCAACTGCCATCGACAGGCTGGCCACAAACACCAGCGGACAGAACAGCACCACGGCCACAGTTGGTGTGCTGATCGTCGTGGCGAGCGCACAGAGCGGCACCAGCAGTATCGCCGCCAGCAGACCCACACGCAGCGTGCCGTCACGGTAACCGCGCTGCAGGAAGATGTCGGCGAGCCACCCGCCGCTGTAGACACCGAGCGGCGACAACACGACCAGAATACCGCCCAGGGTCAGCGCCGACTGTGGCGGGCTGAAACCGAGTACCCGGACGAAATAACTGAAGCCCCAGGTGATCGTCGTGGTGATCGGCACGGCAAGCAGCGCAAAGCCGATGAAGTGCATCACGAAGACACGCCAGCGTTGAACCGCATAGCGCACCACCGTACCAAAGGGAATGCCCGCACCATGCCCGGCCAGTATCCCGCGGCGCACCGGTTCACGCACCGTCAGCATCAGCAAGGCGATCAGCACGCCAGGCAGGCCGACACTGAAGAGCACCACCTGCCAGGGCCGAACGGCACCGATGAGTGGCAGGCTCACGGCACCGGCCCGATTGACCGCCTGTATCACCAGTCCGCCGACCAGAAAGGACAGACCGGCACCGAAGAATGCACCCGCCTGGTAGACGCCGACTGCGCGACCGAGTTTTTCGCGCGGAAAATAGTCGGCGATCATCGAGTAGGCGGCCGGCGAGAGCGCAGCCTCACCCACACCCACGCCCACACGCGCCAGAAACAGCTCCCAGAAGTTCCGTGCCAGGCCGCAGACTGCCGTCATCAGGCTCCACAGCAGGATGCCCCAGCCGATGATTGCGCGACGGCTGTAGCGGTCGGCCAGACGGCTGATCGGCAATCCAACAGCCGCGTAGAACACCGCAAAGGCCAGTCCCTGCAGAATCCCCAGTTCGGTATCGGTGAGCCCGAGATCCTGCTTGAGAGGCTCGACGAGCATCGCGAGGATGATGCGGTCGATAAACGAGAAGATGAAGGCAATGACCAGAATGGTGAGCGCATACCAGGCCACTCTCGGGCGTGGCCAGGGCTGCTCCGGCCGGGATGTAACCGTGTCGCTCCCCGGTGCGGCCATCAGGGCGACTGCTGGCTGTCCAGGGCGATCGTGGCAGCCTGCCAGGCAAAATCTTCCTCGATGAAATCCCGCAACGCGCCGACTACCCGCGCATACAGCGAACCGGGCGCATGGTTTTCCACTTCGGCAGCAAAGCGCGGTACCCAGCGAACCAGATGCCGCTCGGCGAAGTCCACCTGTGCCAGCTGGTATGAGAGCACCTCAGCCCCGCCCTCTGCCTCGCGGAAACACAGGTAGTGCATGAACTCGAGTTCCAGGGACAAGTGATCCGGCTGCCAGGAGAATTTCTCGTCGAGCACATAACCGAAGTAGTCGTAAAAGCGCACCACATCCTCGCGAGTACCCGCCCGTTGTCCGGTCTGCAGATCCTCACGGATCGGCACCGGCGGCCCTTCACTGCCGACCTCGAACAACCCGCTGTATTCCGCCTGCAGCTGCCGCAGGTCCGAGTTGCCGACCTCGGTGAGCAGCGTATCCAGCGCTTCGCCGAGACCCACCCGCGCAAGCAGACCCGCGCGCGCATCGACTTCATGCGGTGAGGCCAGCAGTTCGGAAAAGGCGGCATAACACAGACAGCGCAGCGCGGCTGTCGCCGCCGTATCCCGATTGACCACGCGACGCGTCACGCCTGACGCCGCTGTAGTGCTCATGTGCTCTTCTGCAGACCGGTCGTGACTTGCTTGGCTATCCATTCTGCTTCCAGGAATCGTGGCGCATCGCATTCAGGCGTTGCCCGGGCGACGCCCGGAAGTGTGGCAACATACCGGTACAACAGAGCGGCAACAAGCCGCGCACCATCAGGACCGACCGTGATCAGCTACCAGGAAGCGCTCGGCATCATTCTCGCCGAGTCAGCCGTGCTTGCCCGGCACAGCGTTCCACTGCATGAGGCCGCCGGCCGGGTCAGTGCTGAAGCGCTGTTTGCCCGCCTCGATGTGCCGGCATTTGCCAATGCGGCGATGGATGGCTATGCCGTGGCTTCCGGCGACACGCTCAAGGCCAGCGAAAACCAGCCCGTTATCCTGCCGGTCGCCGGCACCGCCGTCGCCGGGCTTGCACCGCCGCAGGCAACACCTGGCAGCGCCTGGGAGATCATGACAGGTGCACCGGTCCCAGCCGGCCTCGATGCCGTGGTGCCGGTCGAACGTATCGCGGACCACGTGCCCGGCGGGCCGGCCCTCACCAGCATCCGCCTGCTGCAACCGGCGCAGCCCGGCCAGAACGTACGATTGATGAGCGAGGACTTCCGGCGCGGTGAGCGGGTGATCGATGCCGGCACACGCCTGGCGCCACATCACCTGATGGGCCTCGCCGCCTGCGGGCTGGACGAAGCGTCCGTCTGTGCGACACCACGCATGGCGATCCTCACCACCGGCAGCGAGCTGGCCACCAGCGGGAGCGAACTGCAGAACGGCCAGATCCGTGACGCGAACGGCCCCTATCTGCGTGCGCTGCTCGCACAGCTCGGCATCGCCGGCATCACACGCAGTACGGCAGCCGACAGTGCCGCGGCCCTGCGCGACGAACTGCGCGCACTCACCGACAGCTGCGAGCTGATTCTCACCACCGGCGGCGTATCAGCAGGCCGGCTCGACCTGATACCGGACGTGGTCCGTTCGCTTGGCGGCGAGATCCTGTTTCACAAGGTCGCGATCCGGCCGGGCAAACCGATCCTCTATGCACGACTGCCCGGCGGCAAACACCTGTTCGGCCTGCCCGGCAATCCGCTGGCGGTTGCCGTCGGCATGCGCTTCTTCGTGATACCCGCACTGCGCGCCATGCAGGGCATGGCCGCCGAAGTTTTCCGGCCGGCGATCTGTGACGAAGCCGTGCGCAGCCGAGGCAAGCTGCGCTTCTTTGCCAAAGCGCATCGCACTGTAGATACGGAAGCCCGCAGCCGGGTACGGATCCTGCCGGGACAGGAGTCATTCCGGATCGGCGCCTTGCTGAAGGCCAACTGCTGGGCGGTGATTCCGGAAGGGCATGAGCTGCTGCCTGCCGGCAGCACGGTGCTGACAGCACCGCTGTATCCCGACGACACCCCGTAGCGGAATTTATTGCCGAACGGGCGCTGACGCGAGCCCCACCGACTGCAATACGAAATCCGCAATCAGCCCGACATCGCCGCGGGCCAGGACCGGACAGCTCTCCTCCGGCAGCGGTAGATCAGAAACAATCGCCAGTATCGCGGCATCGTGCCCTGCAAGCCGCGGCGCCGGAGCGTCGCTGCGGCGGATCTCGAGCCGCGGGTGTGTGCCATGCTTCCAGCCCTCGACCAGCACCAGGTCGAGCGGACCCATGTGGCCGAGCAGTTCATCGAGACCGGCCGGCGGTTCATCCGCCAGTTCGCGGATGTGCGCCCAGCGCGATGCCGACGCGACGATCACTTCCGCCGCGCCGGCTGCCCGATGCAGGTAACTGTCCTTGCCAGGATGGTCGATATCGAAGCTGTGGTGTGCGTGTTTGATGGTGCCCACCCGCCAACCGCGGCGGGTGAGCTCACGCACCAGATCGACGATCAGCGTGGTCTTGCCGGAGTTCTTGTAACCGGCAACACCGAATACCCTGATCAGGCCTTCTTCGCCCAGGCGCTGCACCAGCCAGTAGCGGCAACCAGCTTGCCCGGGAAGATCGCGCAGGGACGAAAGGCTTCGCCATCCGTACCCTGGATCACCTGGCAGTTGGCACAGTGCTGACCATCAGCATAGCGGGCCGCCAGCGGGCTCTTGCGGTCGACGTTCTTCGCATCGGTAACGTAGCCCAATGCCTTGGCAGAAGGATCGTTGACATCAAGGTGGGGCAGATCAGCGGCGGTGGCAGTGGTCGCACTCATCAGCACGGCGCCGGCGGGTACCGCGACGGCAACCGTTGCGAGGAAACGGCGGCGAGTAAATTCCTGACTCATTTTGGATTCCCTTCGGTTAAAAAACTTGTGCGTCCCGGCAAAGCGCGGGGGTGATGCATCTTAACAATGCCCCCCGAAAGGCGCATCCGGGAAATCCCGTGTCGGCGGGCAGCGCCTCATGCTTCGTTATCGATGGCAACCGCTTGCGGTTACAAAAAGTTACAAAGCCCCGATGCCTCCTGCGTCATCCACAAAGAGCCATCTATCCGGATGATTGATATAGGTTTTTTTGACGGTACTATCAGTTCCACCGGACTGGCTTCAGCTCAGGCTAGCGGATTGCAGCAAGGTGCTGATGGCATGGCCAGGCACGAGCCTCTAGAGTTTCGTCGCCGCCCCACACCCGACTCCATCAAGGATCCTGCATGCGTATCTTCGACCAGCTGACGAGCCGCCCCAAGTTCATTGCCGTCGGTCTCGCGATACTCGTCAGCCTCTGGTTACTGTCCGGCCTCTTCAGCAACAAACCTGCAGAAACAGACAGCGCAGCCAGCGCCGAGACCCCGGCCGGCACCATGAGCGTACAGATCCAGGCACAGGTCGCACAACCAGTGACCCGCAATCTGAGCATTTACGGTCGCACTGCCCCGGTACGCCAGGTGGAACTGAAGGCGGAAACCAGTGGCCGGGTCAGCGAACTTGGCGTACGGCGCGGGGCGATGGCAAAAAAGGGCGACGTACTGCTGAAGCTCGATTTGCGCGACCGCGAGGCTCGCCTGGAACAGGCACGGGCCGGCGTCAATCAGCAGGAAGCTGCGTACAAGGGACAGCTTGAGCTCAAACCCAAAGGCTACGTCTCGGACACCCAGCTCGCCGAAACGCTCGCCAAACTGGAAACGGCGCGTACTGAACTGACCCGCGCCCAACTCGACCTCGACTACATGACCATCCGCGCACCATTCGACGGCACGGTGCAGGAACGGAAAGTGGAGATCGGCGACTACGTGCGCGCCGGCGATCCGGTGGTCACCTTCGTCGACAACACGAGCCTCATCGTCACCGGCAGCATCGCCGAGCAGGATGCGGGTTTTGCCCGCATCGGCAGTTTTGCCACCGCGAGCCTTGTCACCGGCCAGGAAGTCGGCGGCAAGATCCGCTACATCGCACCGGTTGCCGACGAGTCCACGCGCACATTCACGGTTGAACTCGAACTGCCCAATCCAGGCGGCAAGCTGCCGGCCGGCGTGACCGCGGAAATGCGCATCCCGGCGGGCAAGGTGCTTGCCTACCGGATCTCGCCCTCCATCCTCACGCTGAATGCCGAGGGCAAGCTTGGCGTAAAGACCGTTGACGAGGGTGGCACCGTGGCCTTTCACCAGATCACCATCGCCCGCTCCGGTGCGAACGGCATATGGGTTACCGGTCTGCCCGAACAGGCCAACATCATCGTCGTCGGCCAGGGCTATGTTTCCGCCGGTCAGAGGGTCAAGGCCGTACCGGCGCAAACCGAAGCTCTCGCTGCCAGCCAGACGCCGGATCTGAACTGATGAATGCGCTGATCGATCTCTGTGTCAGCCGCAGCCGTGCGGTTCTGGTGGCACTGTTCGTGCTGCTGGTTGCGGGCACGGTCGCTTACCGGGGCATTCCGAAAGAAGCACAGCCGGATGTCGACTTCCCCTACCTCAGCGTCGCGGTGGTCCTTGAGGGTGTATCGGCCGAGGACGCCGAGCGGCTGCTGGTCCGGCCACTCGAGCAGCAACTGCGCAACATCGAGGGCATCAAGGAAATGGTCGCCTCGGCGACCGAGGGCCGCGCATCGGTAACGCTCGAGTTCGAGCCGGAGATCGACATCGAACAGGCGCTGACGAATGTCCGCGAGAAGGTCGACCAGGCCAAGGCGGAAATGCCCGCCGATGCGCGTGAGCCGACCGTCAACGAGATCAAGTTCTCGCAGTTCGACCCGATGCTGGTCATCAACCTCGGCGGCAGTCTGCCCGAACGCACGATGAACTCCATTGCCCGGAAGCTCAAGGACCGGCTGCAGGCGGTTGATGGCGTGCTGGAGGTAAACCTGGCCGGCATACGCGACGAAGTGCTGGAAATCGTCATCAATCCCCTGGCGATGGAGAGCTACGGGCTGTCGCCGGCCGATGTGCTCAACTTCGTGCAGCGGAACAACCGGCTGGTCGCTGCGGGTTCCCTGCAGTCGGAACAGGGACGCTTCGCCGTCAAGGTGCCGGGCCTGATCGAATCGCCCGAAGACCTGCTCAGCCTGCCGCTGAAAACAGACGGCCAGAAGGTGGTCTATTTCCGCGACATCGCCCAGGTGCACCGTACCTTCAAGGATGCGGAAAGCTACTCGCGCCTGAACGGCAAACCGGCGGTCGGCATCCGCGTGGTCCAGCGCAACGGGTCCAACCTGCTGGACGTCGTCGCGAACATCAAGCTGGTTGTCGCCGAGGCACAGAAGTCCTGGCCGCCCGGTATCTCCCTGACCTACTCGCGGGACAAATCCGTTTTCGTGCGCGACGACGTCAACCAGCTGGTCAATGACGTGGTCGTGGCCGTCCTGCTGGTGGTGATCTGCCTGATCGGCATCCTCGGCCTGCAAAATGCCCTGCTCGCCGGGATCTCGATACCCGGCTCCTTCTGTGCCGCATTCCTGCTCATCGGCATGTCCGACATGACCATGAACATGGTGGTCTTCTTCGGCCTGATCATGTCGGTGGGCCTGGTGGTCGATGGCGGAATCGTCGTCGTGGAACTCGCGGATCGCCGCATGGCGGAAGGCCTTGATCGCCGCGTGGCCTATGCCGAGGCTGCCAAGCGCATGGCCTGGCCGATCTTCGCCTCGATCTCGGCAACCATCGTCGCATTCCTGCCGCTGGTGTTCTGGCCGGGCCTGATCGGCAGCTTCCTGAAGTCGATGCCGATCGTGCTGGTCTATACGCTGGTCGCCTCGCTGCTCATCGCCATGTTCGTGGTCCCGGCGCTGGGCTCGATCTTTGGCCGGGCCGGTCACCTCACGCCGGAGAACCGCCGCCAGCTCATGCTTGCCGAAGAGGGCGACCTCAACGAGATCGGCGGATGGACTGGTGTCTACATGCGCGTCGTCACGCGCGCGATCAATCACCCGGGTCGTACCGTCGGTCTGCTGACCACCATGCTGATCCTCGTGTTCATCGCTTACGGCACATTTGGTCACGGTGTCACGCTTTTCCCGGCAGTGGACCCGCCACAGGGCAGCGTCGACATCCGCGCACGCGGTGACCTGTCCACCCAGGAGAAGGACCGCCTGGTACGCCTCGTCGAACAGCGCATCGTCGGTGTCGACGGCATCAAGACCGCGTATGCAACCGCCGGCAAGGGCAATGCGGGCGCGCCAGCCGACCAGATCGGTTCGATCAGCCTGAACTTCGAGAACTGGGACCAGCGGCGCCCGGCAGCCGAGATCATGGCCGATATCCGCGAACGCATCGCGGACATCGCCGGGCTCTCCATCGAGGCGCGGCTGCCGAACACCGGACCCGAACAGGGCAAACCGGTCACCATCGAGGCCTCGTCGCCATCGCTCGATGCGCTGCGCGATGCCGTGACTAAGATACACGGCGTGGTCGAGAAGATTCCGGGTGTGCGCAATACCGAAGACACGCAGCCCCTGCCCGGCATCGAATGGCGCATGGATGTGGATCGCGCCCAGGCGGCCAAGTTCGGCGCCGATGTGTCACTGGTCGGCAGCATCATCCAGCTGGTCACCAATGGCATCAAGCTCGGCACTTACCGGCCGGACGATTCCGATGAGGAAATCGACATCCGTGTGCGCTTCCCGGCCGACGATCGCAGCCTCGACCAGCTCGCCGAACTGCGCATCCCCACACGCACCGGCAACGTGCCGATCGGCAGCTTCGTATCGCGTACACCTGGCCCGGCCACGCCGACCATCATGCGCACCGACATGCGCCGCACGATGCTCGTACAGGCCGATCTCGACCCTGGCGTGCAGATCGACCCGGTGCTGGCAAAAGTGACCGCGGCGCTGCCCTCGCTGAAGCTCGATCCGAGTGTGGCGATCCGCTTCAAGGGTGGCGCGAGAACCCAGCAGGAAACGGCGAGCTTTCTCGTCAAGGCCTTTCTGATCGGTCTCGGCCTGATCGCGCTGATCCTGGTCGCCGAATTCAACAGCCTGTTTCAGCCCCTGCTGGTGCTCACCGCCGTGGTGTTCTCGACCGGTGGCGTGCTGATCGGGCTGATGATCACCGGGAAGCCCTTCAGCCTGGTCAACTGCGGTATCGGCACGATTGCGCTGGCTGGCATCATCGTCAACAACAACATCGTGCTGATCGACACCTACAACAAGCTCGCGGAAGCCGGCATGAATGCCAGGGAAGCGGTACTGCGCACCTGCGCCCAGCGCCTGCGCCCGGTGCTGCTGACCAAGATCGTGATGATCCTCGGCCTGCTGCCGATGGCACTCGGCATGAACATCGACTTTCTCGACCGCCGGATCACCTTCGGCAGCCCGAGCGGCCAGTGGTGGGCAGAGATGGCCACCGTGATCGTCGGCGGCCTGACCTTCGCCTCAATCCTCACGCTGATCCTGACGCCGAGCATCCTCATGCTCCAGGCCAACATCGGCCGCCGGTGGCAGCAGCGTCGCGGCAAGGCCGGAAATACCGGCCAGCGACCCGCAGACATCACCACCTGACACATGTCACCCATCATCACGCTGACGACGGATTTCGGCTTCAAGGGGCCCTTCGTCGGCGTCATGAAGGGTGCGATCCTCAGCCAGCTGCCCGGGGCTGTCATCGTCGACCTCAGCCACGAAATTCCGCCGCACTGGCCGATCGAAGCCGGTTTCTGGCTGGCGCGCAGCTACGCGTACTTTCCCGCGGGGACGGTGCATGTGGCCGTGGTGGATCCCGGTGTCGGCACGCAGCGCAACATCATCGCCGGCGAACTCGACGGCCACCTGTTTCTCGCGCCGGACAACGGCCTGCTGCAGCCCCTGCTGAGCCGGCCCGGGGCGCGCTGCCACCGTCTCGCTGAAGACTGGCGTGCCCGGCAGGGCTGGCCCGTGCCGAGCCATACCTTTCATGGTCGCGACATCTTTGCGCCGCTTGCCGCAGGACTCGCTGCCGGGCGCTTTTCGATCAGCGACATCGGCCCGCCGGCCGGCGAACTCGTGCCCTCGCTGCTCGAGGATCCGCTGTGCAGCGAACAGGAAATACGTGGCACCGTGGTGGCGATCGACAACTTCGGCAACCTGATCACCAACATCGATGCCGGGCTGCTCGCCCGTCTGCGCAAGGCCGAAGTGCTCGCCGGCGGCCGGCGCATGCCTGTCTGCCGGACTTACGGCGAAGCGCAGCCCGGCGACTTTCTGGCCCTGCTCAATTCCTTCGGCGTGCTGGAGATTGCGCGTGCGGAAGGCAGCGCCGCGGATGGCCTCGGGCTGGGTCGCGGCGCGCCGGTAACGGTCGTCAGCACAACCAGGTAGGAGCGCCTTCAGGCGCGATTCTTCCAGCCGGGGGAAAGCATCGCGGCTGAAGCCGCTCCTACCCCGCTTCTTCCAGCTTCGCCCACGAATCGCGCAGGGTGACGATGCGGTTGTAGACCGGTCGCGCGGCGCTGTGCTCGCAACGATCGGCAACGAAGTAGCCGAGGCGTTCAAACTGCAGGACATCGCCCGGCGCAGTCGACTGCAGCGCGGGCTCCAGCTGGCAGTTTTCGGCGAGCTGCAATGAGCCCGGATTGAGGAAGCTCTTGAAGTCCTGGCCCTCCGCACCGGCATCCGGCCGCGGCACGCTGAACAGGCGGTCGTAGAGGCGCACCTCGGCCGTTACCGCATGCACCGCGCTGACCCAGTGGATGGTGCCCTTGACCTTGCGCTCGGCGCCGCTCAGACCGCTGCGCGTGTCCGGGTCGTAGCTGCAGTGCACTTCAGTGAGCTGCCCGGCCGCATCCTTGATCACGGCGACGCACTTGATGATGTAGCCGTAGCGCAGGCGGACTTCACCGCCCGGCTGCAGCCGGAAAAACTTCTTTGGCGGATTCTCGGCGAAGTCATCCTGCTCGATCCAGAGTTCGCGACCAAAGGGTATTTCCCGTTCGCCCAGTTCCGGCCGGTCGGGATGATTCGCCCCGCGCAGCATCTCCGTCTGGCCTTCGGGATAGTTCAGCAACACGACTTTCAGCGGTTGCAGTACCGCCATGGCCCGCGGCGCCCGCACATTCAGATCCTCGCGCACGCAGTTTTCCAGCAGGCTCATCTGGATCAGGTGTTCTTTCTTGGTCACGCCGGTGCGCTGCACGAAGTCGCGCAGTGCGGCCGGCGGATAGCCGCGCCGGCGCATCCCGGCAATCGTCGGCATGCGCGGATCGTCCCAGCCGGACACGTGCCCGAGCTCGATCAGCTCGGCCAGCTTGCGCTTGCTGGTCACGGTAAAGGCCAGGTTGAGCCGCGAGAACTCGATCTGCCGCGGCTTTGCCGGCAAGGGCAGCTGCGCGAGCAGCCACTCGTAAAGCGGCCGGTGATCCTCAAACTCCAGCGTGCACAGCGAATGGCTGATGCCTTCCAGCGCATCGGAAATGGTGTGCGCAAAGTCGTACATCGGATAGATGCACCAGGTATCGCCGGTACGCTGATGGACGGCGCGTCGAATCCGGTACAGGACCGGGTCGCGCAGGTTGATGTTCGGCGACGCCATGTCGATCTTTGCGCGCAGCACATGTTCACCGTCGGCAAACTCGCCGCTCCGCATGCGCTCGAACAGCTCGAGGTTTTCAGCGACGCTGCGGTTGCGGTGCGGACTCTCCCGGCCCGGCGCCGTCAGGGTGCCGCGATATTCACGCATCTGCTCCGCCGTGAGACTGTCGACATAGGCCTTGCCGGCTTCGATCAGCTGCACGGCGCAGGCGTGGATCTTCGGGAAATAATCCGAGGCATGCGTCAGCCGGTCACCCCAGTCGAAACCCAGCCAGTGCACGCTGTCGACGATCGAGTCCACATAGGCCTGGTCTTCCCTGAGCGGATTGGTGTCATCCAGACGCAGGAAGCAGCGCCCGCCGGTTTCCGCGGCGATGCCGAAGTTCAGGCAGATCGCCTTGGCATGGCCGATATGGAGGTAGCCATTGGGCTCCGGGGGGAAGCGCGTGACGATCTGCCGGTGACGCCCGCTGGCCAGGTCATCGGCAATGATCTGGCGGATGAAATCGCGCCCCGGCGCTTCTGCTGCGTTGCTCGTCGGCTCGGTACCGCTCATGCGTGAAGCGCCGCACAGATCCACCACCGGGAGTTGGGCCGGGAGCAGAAAGCCCTATATAGTTTTGCTGTTAGATACTGATTGTACATAAGTTTTTCAGGTGAACCCTTGCATGCGCCCGGTTCCGGATCGATTCTTCGCCGCCGTCCGTGCCCTGACCGCCGATGAGCCGGCCAAGCAACGGCTGATCACGGCCTACGTCGAGCACCTCGAAACCCTGCACCCCGACGACATCCCCGAGTCCATCCGCCCGCGCTTCGAGTCCCTGCGCAAGGCCATGAACAGCGTGCCGCCGACCGAGCGCGAAACCGCCGTCCAGGTATCGGTACGCAAGATGTCGCCGGCCGATGCCGGCCGCTACACCCTGTCGATACTCATGATGTTCGCCGAACTGGTCCGCGTGAAGAACAGCGGTGAAAGGCTGAACAGCAGCGATGGCCCGAAGACCGGCGCCTTTGCCCGCTCCAGCAACGATATCCGCGTCCCGACCTTCCTCGCCCGCTCGTAGGAGCGGCTTCAGCCGCGATCTCTTGGTCAAATAATCGCGGCTGAAGCCGCTCCTACGGCCACGATATTCGGTCGATCCCCTCAATACGGCCGGTGCAGATACTTGCCGACCGGGTTACCCAGCACCTCGCCGTTGTCATAGATCCGCTGACCGCGCAGGAAGGTCGTCTTGACCCGTGCCGTCATCTCCAGGCCCTCAAAGGGCGTATAGCCCTGCTGTGACTCGGAGTCGGCAGCGCGCACCGTCCAGGTATCGTTCGGATCCACCAGCACGATATCGGCATCCAGGCCCTCGGCGATATCGCCCTTGCTGTGCAGGCCGAAGCGCTGCGCGGCATTGAGGCTGGTCAGCTTCGCCATCTGGTTGTAGCTCAGACCGCGCTTGCGGCCCTCGGTGATCAGTGCCGACAGCAGGTACTCGGTACCGCCAAAACCGGACTTCGCCAGCCAGATATTGCCCGGCTTCTTCTTGTCGATCTTCATCTCGTGCTTGCAGCAGGCGTGATCGCTGCACACCCAGTCGAGGTTGCCGGCTACCAGCTGCTCCCAGAGGAAGTCCACGTCTTCACGCGGACGGATCGGCGGATTCACCTTGGCGAGCGCTGCTGCCTTGGAGTCGGTATCCAGCATCAGGTGGCCGATGGTCACTTCACGGCGGAAATCGATATGCGGAAAAACCGCTGCCATCTGCAACGCCGCGATCACCGCCTTGCGCGAGGTCAGGTGCAGGAGGTTGATGTTCGGCAGATCGGTTTCATTGGCCAGGTACGAGGCGATGAAGATCGCCAGGCCCTCGGAATGCGGCGGACGGCCCGCGCTGTAGGCATGCAGCCCCTTCAGTGTGCCTTCCTCCTCGACGATCTTCGTGTAGGCCGACATGATCTCGGCCGTCTCGCAGTGCAGGCTCAATGACAGCGCATCGGCCTTGTCCGGATACTTGCTCATCGCCTTGCGGATGCCGCGCATGACGAACTCGAAGTGCGCGATATCGTACTTCTCGTCCTCACCGATCATCAGGAACTCATGCTGGTTCGAGGACCGGCCATGCAGGCCGTGACCGCCGTAGAACATGAAGATCTTGAAGGAGGTCACACCGAAATCATTGATGAGGCTCGGGATCTCGCGGATATGGCGCTTGTCCATCGGCGCGAGGTGATAGGCGTAATCGACATAGAAGCGCCCGGCTGAAATCTCCTGCACTTCCGGAAAGAACTTCTTGTAGGAGCCACCCTTGTTCAGATAGTAGCCACCGGTGCGCATGTAGTTGAGGCTGGAAGTGACGCCGCCCTGGGCAGCGGCACGGCTCTCGGTCAGTGCATCTTCGGCCAGCGGCGAATAGATGCCGGTATGCATGTGCGGATCGACCAGGCCGGGGAAGGCCAGCCGGTTCTTGCCGTCATAGACGGTCTTGGCGCTGGCCGCCGCGATTTCCGGCGCGATCCTGACAAAGCGCCCGTCGCTGATGGCGATATCGCCCTGCTCCACCATCGCCGCATTGGGGCGTACGAGGCGCACGTTCTTGATAAGGAGATCAAATGCTTTCTTGCTGGCCATGAGTCGCTCTCGGGTATCGCGGAAGGGGCGCACAGAATACCCCAATGTCCGCCCCCGCTCCTACCTTGGGGAGGCTAAAACCCCAGCGCACCCGGGTTCAGGAGCCCCTCGGGATCGAGCAGACTCTTGAGCTGCCGTACCAGCGTCCCGGTTTCGGGCTTGCGGGTCTCCAGCCAGGGGTAATCCTTGCCGATCTGCAGATGGCTCGCCCCGTTGCGGGTGCAGAGTTCCTGGATGCGCTCCTTCAGCTCGTGGACCAGGGCAAGGCCGGCCGGATTCGCCGCATGTTCCGGCACCTTCGGCAGCAGCGCCGCCGGATAGACCCGCCGGTGATAGATGCTGCGTTCGTCTTCCCACAGGAAGGTCGGCTCATAGATGAAGGCATTGGTGCTGAAAGTCATCAGCATGCGCGTCAGCTGCACCCGGTGCTCCCGCATCCGGTCGCGATACTCGGCCAGCAGCGCCTCGAAATCCGCGTGGTGCTTCAGTACCGCCGAGAACGGCAGAATGCCGTGGGTCGGCTTCCAGCGCTCGCCATTGGGACCGAGGATCGGCGTCAGCTCCATGAAGGGATTGGCATTGAAGTAAACCGGAATGGAATTCGCCACCTCCGCCCCATGCCGGGCCGCGATGGCACGCACGCTGGCAAGCTTCAGCCGCGCCTCGGCATTCGTGAGCCCTTCCGTGCCGAAATGCGCCGAGTACACCGCCTTGCGCAGGAAGTTGCGTCCCGCGAGGCCCATCTTCGCCACCTGCAGCGCACCGTCCAGCGGATTGCGGGCCGAGAAAAACACCGACTTCGCCGCATCGAAGGGATTGGCCGAGGCCATCCGGGTGAGCGCGGTCTTCTGCTGGCGCGGATCGAGCCCGAAGTTCTGTGCCACCACCCCGAGGCGCGCAATTTCCATCAGCGCGCGCAGACAGCTCTCGCCGTCGGGAAAACCGAAGGAACTGCCGGCAAAGCCTTCCGGCTTTTGCATCAGGCGCAGCGTGATCCGTGCCTTCACGCCGAGCGTACCCGCATCACCGACAAACAGGCCGGTGAGATCCGGCCCGTAATAGCGGAAGAACGGCAGACTGTTCGTCCCGCCGCCGGAACCGGTCGACAGCATCTCCCCGCTGGCGAGAATCACATCCATGCACAGCAGCGACTCGGCCGACACGCCATAGAGCCCGGAACCGTAATTCACGGCCTGGTGCGACATGCCGCCACCGACCGTCGCCACCAAACCGGAAAACGGCCCCCACATCGGCGTGCGCAGGCCGCGCGGCGCCAGCGCCTCGTAAAGCCGGGCCCAGGTCACGCCCGGCTCGACCGTCACGTAGAGATCCTCCTCGTTGATCTCGATACCGGTCAGCCGGCCCATATCGAGCGTCAGCGTCCCGGCGCGCACCGGCAGATAGGCATTGGTATAGGAGGCGCCGCCGCCCCGCACCACCGTTGGCGTCCGGTGCCGGGCGCAGAGCCGCATCACTTCCTGCAGCTCGGCCACACTGCCCGGCGTGACGACCGCGGCAGTCAGCACATCGGCCTGGCGGAAGACATCAGTGGAGTAAAAGGTGCGGGATTCGTCGTCGGTACGCAGATGGTCGGGGCCGACGATGGCAGCGAGGGAATCGAGGAGATCGCCGGGCAGGACCGACGGCGGGGCGTTGCTCATGAGCAGATACCAGCGGCTTCAGGAACGGCTGGACAGCTTGGCACGAAATACCGCGAGGGTGAACTGCGGCAACACCACCTGGCGGAGCGCACGCTTCGGCTCGGTGATCAGGCGGTAAAACCATTCGAGATTGGCGCGGCGAAACGCTGCCGGCGCCCGGCGCACACGGCCGGCGATCACATCGAAAGTGCCGCCGACGCCCTGACAGACGCGTATGTGGTGCAGCCGGGGCAGATACTTCTCCATCCACAGTTCCTGCTTCGGGCTGCCGAGTGCAACAAACAGGATCTGTGCGCCAGAGACATTTATCTCGTCGATCAGCTTTGGCATTTGCGCCTCGTCGACATAGCC